>DNYJ01000002.1 GCA_003505155.1 Candidatus Uhrbacteria bacterium
AGGCAATCAGCCTAAAACCTATCCTCATCTTTTCCACATCAAAAATCAGCCAAATCTGGCTGATTTTTCTTTCTTACAGACAACGTTTAGCTTGGTTTTTGTGAATGGGATACAGAAGCTTTTGCTGATCCGTCATCTCTCCGGACCCGCCGGGGTCGTAGCCACTTTCAAGTTCATCTCCGTCGGTAAATCCATCTCCGTCCGTATCCGTAAGAAGAGCGTTTGCGTTCAAATCGGTTTCGTATTGATCAATAAGCCCATCTCCGTCCAAATCTTCAAGCCCCTGACAAAAAGAGTCCACCTCCGATGTCAAAACATCCGTCGATCCGGAAGCTGGTTCAAACATGGCACTCCTAGACGCGAACGCATTAAAATTAGCCTGATCTCGGACGATCGTGTTAAGAAACAGCTTCGGGAGGTAGGAAAGAAGAACACTCACCCAAATCACACTCAAAATAGCTAAGACCCACGCAACCCAAGCCAAGATACGCTGACGCTTTCGAAACTCCTTAAACGATTGCCACCTCCCCGACTCCCATGTCATTCGACGACCGTGCATCGCGATCTTCACCCAGAAATATTGTTGCACAATCGGAGCGAAGAAGCCAAGTGTCCAGAATCGAACGCCACGATTACACAACGTCCAAATCCAGCGCATGAAGAACGCGCTCCACGACCACTTGGCAATGTACTCCACCTGTTCGTGCGTAAGGTGTTCGTAAGCGGCGTGTCGAACCAGGTTTGAAACCTCATGCGGCTCAATGCGGGAGAAGAAATAGAGACCGACGGGAATACCGATGATCATCCCGATGATTGCAAGCACGCCGAGAATCCCAAGGATGATTCCAAATCCCTGAAATGCCCCAGTGGACCCGGTTGTGTTTTGAATGAAGAATGTGAGAACACCGCCCGTCAAAGAGAAAAGAAGAAGAACTATCGCGAGCGTAAGAAATGGAATTGACATCCAAAGAATGCCGATTTGTCTCTTGCTAAGCCGCATATTATGAGTCATCGTTGTTCATTAAATAGAGGGGTGGAATTTTTTAACAGACCTATCACTACTGACAACCCATCACTATCGAATTCCTTTGTACGCATCGAGAAGACTCGCTCCCGGTTCGTACTCGATCGGGTGATGTTTGAGGTCTTCGATCACATCAAGCAAAATAGGATATTCCTTCCCCATATAATGATCGTTGCCGGGAACGTCAACGAGCTTCGCTTTCAGCACCTCCGCCCATTTCTTGGCGTGGTCAAACGGCACCATATCGTCGTCGGGCGAGTGCACCACCACAAACTCCCCAGCCTTCCACGGCACGACGTCGTAATCGAGATTGGTCATGAAGAGGCCCTGCACTTCGGAAGCTCCGACTTTCCACGGTGGCGCGACAAGCACGAACGCGCGAGGCGTTGATTTCATCTCGACGTATTCGAGATAGCGAAGCGCCAGCACAGCGGAGAGAGAATGTCCGACCACGATGTCGTCATGCGTCAAGAGGCCGATCTTCTCATTCATAAGTTTCAATAAAGCCTCCGCTTCCAGTTCCTCGCCAGTCTTAAGCGGCAACTCCGGTACCTGAACCTCGTAACCCTTCGCCCGAAGGGTATCAGCGAGCCACGGATAAAAATGATCCTGTGGAGTGGCATTAAATCCGTGGATAATCGTTACGCGCATACGGTCGGCATCTTACGTGCGAGAAAGCTGATCGTCAATCCATGTGTTGATTTGTTTTCGGAGCGTACGTTCTGTGGAGTAACCGAGATGATCATCCCACATCATGCCTGATAGAGAGGTAAACAGCAGACGCGTCGCTTCGTTGCCACAGAGAATGAAAGATGTCTCGTTCTCCAAATTTTTCATGTTGAGATATCCGTAATCGGCTCCTTCGGTTTTAACAAAGGTTGAAAGAATGGACTCAATTTCTTCTCGACGCTCCGCGATCAAACGATCCGGATTGTAGATTTCGAGTTGCATCGTCGCCACGCGCTTGCCTTGAATCACGAGAACCTTTGAATCGCCATCAAGCGCTTGCGCCAGACGCGTGCCGGAGAGATCTGACTTGGCTATAAACATTCGCTTTGCGAGATCGTTTGGAGCTTGTGAAATGTCTTTGAGCCACGCCGCCATGTTTCGATCCCGATGAGACACCTGTGGATGCGTAAAGTTTTGCGTGTTGGAAAGGATACCGCCGTAGAGAAGAATCGCGCTCTCACGTGACGGCTCCACGCCAGTTTCTTTGAATCGCTCGGCCACGAGCGTTGCGGCCGCACCGACAAGTTCGACTTGCGATTTCGTATTTGGAAACGCTTCGAGCTGTGTCAGCTTGCGGTGATCAATGATTTCAACAACTTGCTCCGGAGCAAAACACTTTGGGAGCCCTTCAAGATCGCTTGTGTCGAGAAGTGCGATGGTTATAAGTCCTATAGGACTTATTGGACCTATGCGACCTATACCGAACTCGCTCAAAAGCCACTGCACCTCAAGCTGCAGTTCACCAAAAATCGCCGCTTGCGCTTTTTGTCCTTGTGCTCGAAGCAATTCAGCATAAGCCACCGCGCAAGAGTAGCCGTCGAGATCGGGTCCTTCATACGTTGTGGTGATGATCATATCATCGTGTTTTGCGATAAATTGAATGATCTCCAACACTGTGAAGTAAAACCGTGTTTTGTTTTGTGAACTCAAAGATCACGCGATTTCGGTGGTCAATAGAAAACGCCCACAGTCCTTTCAATGTTCCTTTTAATTTGTGTGTCCGAAGAGCGGGATGGAATGGATCTGATGTAAAAATCTTCCCCTTCTTTTTGATGAGCACTTGTACAGACTTCGGAAGTTTTTTGTACGCACGTTTGAATTCAGGAGAATAGGAAACCTCGAGCATACGTTAGGCATCAAGATCATCCCAAGAGGAAAGTTTTTTTGCCTTCCCTGCTTTTGCTGACACTCGGGACTTCTTCACCGCAGACAACGTGAAAGCTTCGTCGTAGGGATAGGTATCTCGTACCAACTCATCGTACGTCTCCACATCAAGCACCACGGCTTCCGGCCGGCTGTTCTTAATCAACACCACTGCATCTTTGGAATGTTTGGCGGCATCAATCACCTCGCGATATTTACGCTGTAAATCACGGACGGAAAACGTGGTGGGTATGGTATTGAATGGCATAGGGAAAGCATGTGTTCTTCTTGATGAAAGAATATCGTATGTCTAATTATATGTCAATAAAACAGACTCAACGCCCTATGTCTTCTCCAATCATGTCCCCCTAGCGCTCCATGACGCTCCCATCTACATCCACAAACACCCCGTTCGGAAGCCGATCCTTATGGTTCTCAATAAGCAGATAGATTTTCTCGGCCACTTCTGCCGGATCAAGCGGGGCATCTTTGCCTCCCATGTGTGTTTTCACCCACCCGGGATGAATCAGCACGGATTTCACATCCGGAGAGGTTTTCGCAAAAGCCGTCATCGCATAGGTCACCGCAGCCTTGCTCGCACCGTACAACCAATGGCACGCATGATAGTCATCTAGCGTGGCGAAGGTTCCCATGACAGAAGAAATCGTCACAACAAGCCGCTCGGTCCCAAGATGAAGATTCGGTAAGAGCCATTCGGCGATGATTCTCGGCGCAATCGTGTTCGTCTGAAAAACGCGAGTCATGTCCGACATGCTCGTGAGAAGCGTATCGTCATCAACGGTGTTTGAAACGGAGTCAAAAACTCCGGCGACATTCAAAAGCACATCGATAGGTTGATCCTTGAGCAATGCCGCAACGTGCTCGATGTTTGCAGGATCGAGCACATCCAAAGCAACCACCTGCACACCCCCTCCTTTTGCGTCTTCTGGAAACACTTCCGTTTGTCTGCACGCGGCTCGCACGTACCAACCATGATCGGCAAAGGTCTTTACAAGCTCAAGCCCAATCCCTGTACGTGCTCCGGTGATAAAAACATTTGGCATAAGAGATCTGTTACGTCTTAAGTTTATACCCCGTCGCAAACAAGCGCCACGCGATGCAAAAGCTCACAAGAGCAAGACCAAGCGTGATGCCAAAGGAGAGTGCGGGCGAGACGTCGCCGAAGCCCAGGAATCCATATCGGAAAAATCGATCACGTAGAGCATCGGGTTGAATTGCGAGATGAGGTCAAATAGTGCGGGGAGAAGACGGATGGAGTAGAACACACCGCCCAAATAGATAAGCGGTTGACTGACAAAGCTCGAGATCGCGCTCATTTGATCAAACGTGGTCGAGAGGATGCCGATGATCACACCCAACGAACCGAAGAGAAAGCCAAGGAGGATCGTGGAGAGGATGAGAATCCACACATTGGCAAAGAGAATCGGTGTGAAGAAGGCGCCGACAATCTCTCCTTCCTCAATCGAAACCGAGACGCCCTTCAGCGCCTCGGGTCATTGCTTGTACTTCTTTGTAAGCTCGTTTATCTCAATAGCCTTCATAGAGTTTGGTGGGCGAGGAGAGACTCGAACTCTCACACCTTGCGGCACCAGCTCCTAAGGCTGGCGTGTCTGCCAATTCCACCACTCGCCCGTAACTTTTCCACAAGAGTGATCCTATCAGGCATTGACAAAATGCTCAATTTGTGTTGGAATATGATCACAAGCGAAACTCCCCCTTTCGCCGAGTGCCAGAAGTTTTGGTATTCGGTTTGAAGGGGGCGTTTTGTTTTCCGCGGAAATAAATTATTCATTCATACCTCATTCTTCTCGCGATATGAAACATCTCTATCGTCTGCTTCTGATCGGCATAGCGGCTGTCGGGTTCTCCACGACTCCTCTTTTGACACAGGCCGCCGCGCCAACGGTCTTTATCTCTGAAGTCTCCTGGGCCGGATCGAGCTTGAGTGCTTCCGACGAGTTTCTCGAGCTCTTTAACCCTTCTGACGAAACCGTTTCCCTCTTGAACTGGTCGCTCCACGGATCTGCCACCGGCGGCGAAGCCCTCGCCTTCCCCGACGACGCGGTCATTCCACCTCATTCCACTTATCTCATTGCCAATTATGATACTGACGAAGAACCCAGCGCTCTTAACTTCGCCCCAAATCTCGTTACCTCCCGCCTCTCACTTCCCAACACCAAATTATCAGTGGCTCTCGTGGATGGCGCAAGAGTCGTGCTTGACCGCGTCGGAGACGACTCCGGATCGCCTGCCTCGGGAAGCGCTGGGATTAGCATGATGCGAGTCAGCCCTTCCCTCGACGGAGACTCCGACGAAGCTTGGGTTTCGGCAACCTCTTCACAAGGTTTCAAAGACGCCTTGTCCAATCTTGGAACGCCTGGTTCGCATGAGATGAACGTAGAAATCGCAGAAGCGGATAGAGAATCGAAACCTGCTCCGAAACCACAACCGTCTCTTGAAGCCGAAGCGGAACGAACCGTCGAAGAAGCACAACCTGCTCCAATCCAAGTGCATCCAATGGAAGATAGTGTCATCACGGTAATCTACCAAGGCTTCGTGTTCGAGTTAAACCTTCCCAAACAGCATTTCATCAAGTCTGCTTCTTCCACAGCGCCCATCTCCGTCTCCGCGCCTGAAGCGCCCGCGACAAGCAATGTCGTCCAAACCGTCTCGCCTCCAACCTCCGAGATTGCGGCGCTCATGAAAAACGCGACGACAGAAACGACAGAAGTAAGCAAGACGGCAGAGAAAACCGAAGCATCTGCTCCGGCCATCCCCGTCATGTCGCTCCAAACCTTGCGCTTCTCCGAAGTGTATCCCAACACCGTTGGAAACGACGAGGAAGAAGAGTATATCGAGATTGAAAACTTCGGCGACAAAACGATCAACCTCCTTGGCTGGTCCATCCGGGATGCCACAGAAAAAACATGGACCGCTGACGGAAGTTTTGAACTCTCGCCGGGCAAAGCCGTGGCTCTCCCTCGCGCTCTCACCAAGATCACGCTCAACAACAGCGATGAAACTCTCAAGCTCATGCACCCCAACGGCCAGGTCATGGATGTCATCTCCTATGGAACGGCAGCCAAAGGCGCCACTTATACGCGCTCTGGCGACGCGTGGAGCTGGTCGAATCCGACGCCAAACGAGATCAGCGCAGTAGTATCGGCAAACGCCACATCCGAAAAGAAGGCTTCCGCGGCTCTTCTAGTCCCAAACATAACCGTCAGTTCTTCTTCAAACGTGCCGGCAACTTCGCCAAACACTACCGCTTCGGAAACACCTGCCGTTATCATCCTTGAGACGACAGAGGAAACAGAAAATGTGAGCGCATCCGACGCGTCCGATACATCCGGCTCTTCGATAGCGGGAACGGCCTCGACTGGTTTTCAATCCATGACGATCGCGCAGGCTCGCGCCGCCGCGCTTGGCACCGCGGTGCGCGTGGAGGGAACAGTGACAGCGCTTCCCGGTGTCTTTGCCACACAGTTCTTCTACCTAGAAGACGGAGCGGGAATACAAGTCTATTTGTACTCCGCCGACTTCTCCGCCCTCGACTTGGGTGATCGCGTTCGCGTGTCGGGCATCATGAGCCAGAATCGCGGCGAGGCGCGCGTGAAGCTTTCCCTGCCGGAAGCCATTGAGATCCTCGGCCATGGTTCTTCAATAGCACACGACATTCGAATGGACGCCATTGGCGAAGCCGCCGAGGCACAACTGGTGAGTGTCGAGGCCGTGGTCGAGTCGGCTCGAAGCGACGAGATGACGCTTACGGAAGGCGAAGCAACCCTTCGCGTCAGCGCCCGAGAGCGCACAGGAATCTCGTTTGCCGCGATCGCTTCCGGAAGCCGCGTGCGCGTAACGGGAATCGTGAGCGAGTCAAACGGCGTCTACGCTCTTCTCCCTCGCTTCCAATCCGATATTTTCATCGTCGAGATGGCCAACGGTGGCAGCTCGACAGCCGCCGGAATCGTCAAGCCGTCCGGCCCGCCGAGCGGTTTGTACGGAGGCATCCTTCTCCTCGGAATGCTCGCGGCTCTCGGCTTCCGATTCTTCCGCTCTCGCCGTGAAGAAGATCTCACTCTTACCAATGCTTAATTTCATCGTATGGAATCCACTGCAACAAAAATCTACGCTCCTTGGTTCACCACTCTCATGAACACCTACAACACCAAAGCCGAAGCGCTTCAACTCGACCCGGAAGCCGCTTCAGAATTGCGCCAGCTCTTCGTTGACAAATGCCGCGAGCAATACGCCGTCGGCAACAAGGCCGGGATCGTCTGGCTCAAACGCAAGCAAGCGGAAGANNATGGGCGGTTCGATCAACTCGAAGAAAAGATCGATGATCTCGCCATCACCACAAAGACAGGCTTCGATGATGTCGACAGACAATTTGATGATATGAGTCGTCAGATCAACGGCGTCGAGTTCGTCTTCTGTTCGGAAACGCGTGTTACTCGTGCCAGACTGAACCGGCTCGAAACCCACGTCGGTCTCTTCTAGCCGCAAACCCCTAAGACGACAAAACCTCCCCGGGCAATCCGGAGAGGTTTTGGTTGATTTTGATTCTGGAGCGGCAGACGGGAGTCGAACCCGCGACCT
>DNYJ01000013.1 GCA_003505155.1 Candidatus Uhrbacteria bacterium
TGTGGTCGGGACGATTCAGCGCCGTGAGGGACGCGCGGTTTTGGTGGATATCGGACGGGCAACGGGGATTCTCCGTTCCGAAGATCAAGTTCCCGGTGAGCGCTACAATCAAGGTGGTCGGCTCAAATTTTACGTTCGCTCTGTGACGCTCGGAAGCCGCGGGCCGGAGATTCTTCTCTCGCGCACAGACAACGAACTCGTGCGGGGGCTTTTCGCCACCGAAATTCCTGAAATTGCCGACGGCGCCGTGGAGATTAAAGGCATCGCTCGCGAACCCGGCAACCGCACCAAAGTGGCTGTCCACACTGGCGACGATTCGATTGATCCGATCGGAGCCTGCATCGGCCAGCGCGGGACCCGTATTCAGACGGTGATTGCCGAACTTGGGGGTGAGAAAGTGGATATCGTCCATTGGAGCGAGAACCGCGAGGAATACATCGTTTCGGCTCTCTCTCCGGCGAAAGTTGATCGCGTAACGATCATCGCGGGCGAGCATGGGGAGGAAGCCAACGTGGAAGTGCCGGCGGATCAACTGTCGCTTGCCGTGGGCCGCGGCGGGCAGAACGTGCGTCTTGCCTCGCGCCTTGTGGAGATACGCATCAATATTCTCGGCGCGGGGAAGGAGGAACAGAAGGTTGAGGACGTAGCAGGCGTAGAAAGCGTAGAAACGGCCACGGAGAAAATAAAAGAGGAATAGTTTCTATGCAATTTTTCCACACGTTCCTCGCCGAGCCGATGTATAACCTGCTTGTTTGGATTTACACCGTTCTGCCGTTTCAGGACATCGGTGTCGCCATCATCCTTCTTACCATTCTTATTAAGGCCGTCCTCTGGCCGCTCACGGGGAAATCACTCAAGGGGCAGAAGGCTCTCCAGTCGCTTCAGCCCAAGATGGAGGCGCTCAAGAAACAGTATAAGGATGATAAGGAAAAACTGGCGAAGGAAATGATGGCGCTCTACAAGACGGAAAAAGTGAACCCCGCGTCGTCGTGCCTGCCGCTCCTCATTCAGTTGCCCATTCTGATCGCGCTCTACCGCGTGCTCCTTGTGGGGCTCAACAATGGTGACACCTATCGCCTCTACGGATTCGTGACGAACCCCGGCGCCATCAACGAACTGTTTCTCGGCTTCATTGATCTCGCGCATCCGGCCATTTGGCTCGCGGTCCTTGCCGGCATCGCGCAGTACTTCCAGGCCAAGATGCTCCAAGCTCGCCGTCCGCCCAAGGCCATCCGAGAAAAAGAAGGCGCCAAGGATGAAGATATGATGGTGACGATGAACAAGTCCATGCTGTACTTCATGCCGGTGATTACCGTCGTCATTGGCGCCACGTTCCCTGGTGGTCTCGCGCTCTACTGGCTCGTGGTTACGCTTCTCTCGATTTTGCAACAATATCTCGTGTTCAAACACGAACCGAAAGCGGCGGAAGGAACGTAACGTTCAACACAGAAATCGGGCGTCGCGCTCGGTTTTTTGGTATGATGGTGGCGTTATGATGAGCGATCTTGAGAAGGATATTTTACGCACGGTGCTGTGGTTTTCTCTTTTTGCCTATCCTCCGACGGCGTTTGAAGTTTGGAAGTGGATGTTGCGCCCCTCGGCGTCGCGCACGCTTTTCGATGTGGTCTTCGCGCTCGCTTCTTCTAAGGAACTTCATACGCTTTTGCTGGAGGATGAAGGCGTCTATGTTCTGCGCGACAGCACAACGTCCTCGGCGTTGCGCCGCGAGCGGTTCGGGGATGCGGTGCGCAAGATGGAACGGGTGCGGCGCGCAGTCGGATATTTGAAACGTATTCCGTTCGTCCGCGGCGTAGGGGTTTGCAACACGCTCTCGTGGATGCAGACGACCCCCGAAAGTGACATTGACCTTTTTATCATTGTGCGCGAAGGGTCGCTTTGGACGACGCGGCTTCTTTCCGTCCTGCCGTTTAAACTGCTCCGAGCTCGTCCGGGCGAACGGGTGCGGGATCCTTTCTGCTTCAGCTTCTTCTTGAGCGATGCGAGCTTGAATCTTGAAACGCTTGCGCTTCCCGGCGGCGATCCGTATCTTGCCTATTGGACGAAATCCATCATTCCCGTATTCGATCGCGATGGCGTCTTCGAGGAGTTTCAGCGCGCCAACGCTTGGACATGGGATGTTCTCTCGCAAGCGCACGCGCGCGGAGTCGTCTGCGATGGGAGCCGGGCACGCCGGGCTCCGGATTGGCTGGAGCGTACGGCTTCAAAACTCCAGCAACGTCAATTTCCCGAAACGATCACGCAAATGGCGAACCGCGATTCCCGCGTCGTCGTCTCCGATGCCATGCTGAAATTTCATGCGAACGATCGCCGCGAACTCTTCCGCGATCGCTTTGCCGACTCTTGTGAAATCCATCACCTCTCCTATGACACGACTTGAACACTATCGAACGCGGCTGTTGCTTGCCGCTCTTTTTCTCCTTCCGTGGCAGACGCGGTGGATGTTCGGGTTCGAACCTCTCTCAAGCGGCATCTCCGAGTTCGGCGTCTTGAGCCTCTTCGCCGTCGAGATTCTCATCGTCGCGAGCTTCATTCTCCCCGCCCGAACGATCGGCATCGTTCAGTCGGGCGGGCAGCCGTTTATCAAGCACCGTCCAGAGTTTGATCTAACGGTCGTCTTGGGTTGGCTCATGGTGCTCGCCGTTCTCGCCTCCGTTGTTGTTGCTCCAAATACCAACCTTGCCTCAATGGCTTGGCTTCATATTCTTGTCGGATACCTTCTCTTTCTCGGACTTCTCAACAAACACCTCAAACCGCAGGAAGCGCTCCTGGCCTTCGCGCTCGGTCTCATTTTGCCATCCCTCCTCGGTATGTATCAGGCAGTCGCGGGAGTCTCACCCTCGTCAACATGGCTTGGGCTTGCCGCACATGATGCGATGACGCCCGGCGCGAGCGTGATCGAGACGTTCTCGCTTCGTTTTCTGCGTGCCTACGGATCGTTTCAACATCCCAACATCTTCGGAGGCTACCTTGCGGTCGGTCTCTTCGCCGTTTTTCTCTTTCCACGCTGGTATCGCTCGCGTCGAGCTCGTCTCGGCGCCTACGCGATGGGAGCGCTCTTTGCATCCACGCTTGTACTTACATACTCGCGTTCGGCATGGCTTGCCTTCGCGCTCTCGTTTGCTATCACCGGCTGGATGCTCTTTACGCACCATCGTGTGGAGATGCGCCGTGTCATCCCGCTTGGTCTCATCATCCTCGTCATGATTTTTTTCACTGTGACGCTTTTCTCAAATCCGATCTTTACGCGATTTGATGCGACGGCGAGACTCGAGGCGCAATCAATTGAAGAGCGTTTCGACGGCATCGAAGAATGGAAGCGTGTCGTCTCCGGAAATGTTCTCGAAGGCGTTGGAGCGGGGAACTATACGGTTGCGCTCGAGGAGACGTTCCCGGGTCGCGAAGCGTACGCTTATCAGCCCGTGCATAACACCTATCTTCTCATTTTCTCGGAAGTTGGCATCATCGGCGTTCTCTTCATTCTTCTCTGGGCGGCCTCCATTGATCGCTACAATTATGCCCAAATTCCGAGAGTTCCCGCTGTGGGAGCTCTGGCAATGGGCAACGCCGTTCTCATCATCGGTTTCCTCGATCACTACATCTGGTCCCTCTGGCCCGGCCTTGCCCTCCTCGCCTTCGTGATGGCCATGACCCTCCGTCTCTCCGAACCGGGGGTTGAAAAAGAATAACTTGCAGGAGCTAAGCTCCTGCAGAATTAAAAATCTATGCGTAAACTAACATTTGATACCGACGAGTATTATCACATCTACAATCGAGGGGTGGATCATCGTGATATTTTCTTAGCTGACACGGATAAACAGAGATTCTATGAGTCGCTCTATCTCTTTAATGATAAAAAACATGAACGGCGTCGAGGAGGGTTCGATATAGATCGAGCCATGCTCTTGTCGGGCGCAGAGGTCTTTTCCTATGATCGAGATCTTCTAATGTCCCTTGTAGGTTTTAAACTCATGACGAATCATTATCATCTGCTTGTACGTCAAGAACAGGATGACGGCATCTCGGAATTTATGCATCGTTTAGGCACGGGGTATACGAATTTTATCAATGTAAAGGAGAAAAGAAGTGGAAGTCTTTTTGAGGGACCGTTTAAGGCGGTTCACATCACATCAGATGCACAATTGGAACACGTGATTCGTTATATGCACTTGAATGAAGTTGATAGGCACGGGATTCCGTGGCGAGAGGGAAGAGTCGAGGATTGGAGAGAGGTTTTGACTATTTTGGATGCCGATAATTACTCCAGTCACGGTGTCTATTGTGGTCGTGGACAAGAACTTCCTGTCGTAAATCTCGAGCTTGCTCACGGGCTTTTCCCCGATCCAGAAGAATATCTAGAGTTTCTTCGTTCATGGTCTCAAAGCGACATGGTACACATCCCGGAGGATTTGATAGTTTGCAGGAGCTAAGCTCCTGCAAACACCGGTATTTATTGGTATATGCAGGAGCTAAGCTCCTGCATATCTTTCCTACATCTGGTCCCTCTGGCCCGGCCTAGCCCTCCTCGCCTTCGTCATGGCGATGACATTGCGCCTATCAGAGCCCCCGGGGGGTAATAAATCGTTAGCTTAGCTAACGAAAGACAGTCATTTATGAGAGAGCTTCAATTCGATGTTGGTGAGTACTATCACATCTACAACCGAGGTGTTGATTGTCGGGATGTTTTTTGTTCACCAGCAGAATTTACCAGATTCTACGAATCGCTCTACTTGTTTAATGATAGTAAGTATGAACGAAGAGAAACCGGGCAACTTAATCGTATGGTGTTGTTGGCTGGCTCGGAAGTGTTTTCGTACGATCGAGATCTCTTAGTATCCATTGTGGCTTTTAAGATGATGACGAACCACTTTCATATTATTCTTCGTGAAGAACATGAAAATGGTATTTCGATATTTATGCATAAGTTGGGGACAGGTTACACGCACTTCTTTAACAAAGGTCATGGTCGAAGCGGCAGTTTGTTTGAAGGGCCATTTAAGGCTGTACACATCCAATCTGATGCTCAACTGGAACACTCCATTCGTTACGCTCACTTTAATGAACTCGATCGTCATGGGATTCTGTGGCGTGAAGGCAAGGTTGAAGATTGGTGTCAGGCTTTAGATATTTTGGATAAAGACACTCATTCCAGTCATGGTGTGTACTGTGGTCAGTCACAGGATCTCCCCGTTGTCGATCTGGAGTTAGTTTTGGGTCTTTTTCCTGATCCGAAAGAGTACCGCGAGTTTCTCCGATCTTGGGCACAAAGTAGTATCGATGACATTCCCAAAGATATCTGGAATATCCATTAAATCGTTAGCTAAGCTAACGATTTAACTGTGTCGGTGTCAATCACTAACCTCGGAGCTTAGCTCCGCTAAAGGCCTGGCCTTGCCCTTCTCGTCTTCGTCATGGTTTGCAGGAGTTAAGCTCCCGCATGACGAGGTTTATTTGACGAGAGAGCAGGCTTAGAGGTACCTTTTAATTAGGAGGTTCCCATGACTTGGTTTGAAGAATTGCGTCGCGAGTTTCGGACTCGCATGGAGCCAATCCGTCGGGCGTACGCAGAGCAAGAGATCGAGCGCGGGCGCAAGGACGAGGCTCGTCGTGCCAGGATCGTAGAGGCTCTCGAGCGCGCCGGTGCCGAAGGGCGAACGGGGTGGCAGCTCGTGCGCGAGCTCTCGCCACGGATCCGGAGGGCCACTCTCTACCGCGATCTCTCGCGCATGTCGCTCAAGGGCGAGATCACCCGCATTCTCACGCCCCGCGATCCCGCCGAGGGCTGGCCCGGCCCGCCCCACCAGCGCTTCTACGCCAACGAGTACGCGTTCAGGCAGTCCGTCGTGTAGCTCGCCTGCTCTCTCCTCCTTGCCTTCGGCTGATCACGGCCGTCCTCATCTCCCGGGTGTCACTACACCCGGTCTTCTTCTACCAGAGCTTATCTCAACCGGCTTGACAGTCTGTTTTTTGTTAGGTAAAAATAGTCCTCGCAAGCACTCTCATGTCCCGAGTGCTAATCTCTCCAACTTCTAATACCTTTCTAACATCATCCACTTTTCTATGTCCTACCACGCTCTCGACGACTATCTCGTTATTAAGCCTCTTACGAAGGAAGCGACCACCAAGTCCGGCATCATCCTTCCCGATTCGGATAAGGATGAACGCCCGGAGCAAGGTGAAGTCGTATATGCCGGTCCCGGTCGCTTGCTCGACGATGGAGGTCGCGCGCCGATGGAAGTGCAAGTCGGCGACAAGGTCGTTTTCAAAAAGTACGCGCCCGATCCGGTAACGATTAACAGTGAAGACTATTTCGTGATCCGCCAGTCTGATGTCATTTTAAAATTTGACTAACCTCTTAGACATCTCTATGTCCAAACAGATTCTCTTCAACGAAGACGCACGCCATGCGATCAAGCGCGGCGTAGACAAACTGGCGAATGCCGTGAAAGTAACGCTTGGCCCTCGCGGACGCAATGTGATTCTTGAACGCAGCTTTGGCGCACCAACAGTCACAAAGGACGGCGTAACAGTCGCCAAGGAAATTGATCTTGAAGACAAATATGAAAACCTCGGCGCCGAAATGGTGAAGGAGGTTGCCACGAAAACGAACGACGTAGCCGGCGATGGAACAACAACAGCGACGGTTCTTGCCCAGGCGCTCGTCGCTGAAGGACTCAAAAACGTAACCGCCGGCGTGAACCCGCAGGTGCTTCGTCGAGGTATGGAAGCCGGAGCGGAGGCGCTCGTGAAAGAAATCAAGGCGAAGGCCAAGCCGGTTGCGGGCGATGCGATCCGTCAGATTGCTTCTATTTCCGCCAATGACGCCGAGATCGGGAAGATCATTGCCGAGGCGATGGAGAAGGTGGGAGAGAACGGCGTTATCAGCGTGGAGGAAGGCCAGTCGTTTGGCATCGAACTGGAAACGGTAGAGGGCATGCAGTTCGACAAAGGCTACCTCTCGCCTTACATGGTCACGAACGCGGAGCGCATGGAGGCCGAGTATGCCGACCCGTTCATTCTCATCACCGACCGTAAGATCAGTTCTGTTGAAGATATCCTCCCCGTGTTGGAGAAAGTTGCAGGGAGCGGACGTAAGGAGCTTGTCATCATCGCCGAGGACGTGGACGGCCAGGCGCTTGCGACGCTGGTTGTGAATAAGTTGCGCGGAGGATTTTCCGCGCTGGCGGTCAAAGCTCCCGGCTTTGGCGACCGTCGCAAGGCCATGCTTGCCGATATCGCCGCGCTCACCGGAGGCAAAGTCGTTTCCGAAGAAGTCGGGATGAAACTCGAGAATGTGGATTTGAACGATCTCGGGAAAGCCCGTAAAATTGTCTCAACCAAGGATACGACCGTGATTATCGGCGGCAAGGGCGAGGAAGCGCAGATTCATGGCCGTATCGCCCAGATCAAGCGTGAGATCGAAGCGTCCGATTCTGATTACGATAAGGAAAAACTTCAGGAGCGTCTGGCAAAACTTGCCGGTGGCGTGGCCATCATTAAAGTTGGGGCCGCGTCCGAAGTCGAGATGAAAGAAAAGAAGCACCGCATTGAAGATGCCGTGTCCGCGACGAAGGCCGCGGTGGAGGAAGGCATTGTTCCCGGAGGAGGCGTGGCGCTTGTTCGCGCCGCGGAAGCGCTTGATACGCTCCATCTCCAAGGCGACGAACGCGTCGGAGTCGAGATTCTTCGCCGAGCCATTACGGAGCCCTTGTTCATCATCGCCGAGAACGCCGGCAAGGACGGCGCTGTCGTGGTGAGTAAAGTCAAGGAGGGGAGTGGATCGTTCGGCTACAACGCCGAAACCGATACGTATGAAGATCTCGTGGTGGCCGGCGTGATTGATCCGGCTAAGGTAACGCGCTCGGCCGTGCAGAATGCTGTCTCCATCGCCGTGATGATTCTCACGACCGAAGCGGCCGTGACTGAAATCCCAAAGCCCGAGTCCCATGACCACGGCGCTGGCGCTTCTGGCATGGGAGGGGGCATGGGGATGTATTAGGCGGATTGATCCATCTCTGTTGCTGTGGGCACTTGAGAATTGATTTCAAAGACGAAGCGCGAGCTTCGTCTTTCGGTTTTCCCCATTTTTTGTCATAATGGTGATTGTATGACTGAAACAAACAAAAAAGACATCGAGGAAAACAAGCTCGTGGCGGCGATCGGCTACCTGGGTGTCCTCTGTCTCGTCCCGCTTCTCCTTAAAAAAGATTCTCCATATGCCAAGCATCACGGCAAGCAGGGGCTCGTTATTACGATCGCCTGGGTCCTTCTGTGGATTGGCAACATCATTCCCGTTTTGGGACAGATAGTCTGGTTTGTCGGTTCCATCGCGCTTCTCATTCTCGTCGTGATGGGGATGATGAAAGCGATGGCGGGCGAGACGTGGGTGATGCCGTATTTGGGGAAATACGCTTCGCAGATCAAACTTTAATATGTCCGAACTTCTCAACAACATTTCCGTCCAACAGGACCGTGCCGCCAGCCTTTGGCGGCTACTTTGACCTCTCTGCCTCCAAAGAGAAAGTCACAGGGCTTGAGTTAAAAATGGCCGAGCCTGGTTTTTGGAACGATCAGGAGACGGCTCGCCGCGTGAGTCAAGAAGCGGCCGGTCTTAAAGGCGAAGTCGAAGAGATGGAGAGTGCGCAGAAGAAACTTCAGGAGCTTGGGGATTACGTGAAGCTCGCAGAGGAGGAAGGGGAACTCTCCGCCTTCACTGAGGCTTCGGCGGACATGGAAGAGCTTACTCACAAGCTCGATGCGATCGAGATGCGCACGCTCTTAGGCGGCGAGCATGACAAACGCAATGCCACACTCGAAATTCACGCGGGATCGGGAGGCACCGAGGCGAATGATTGGAGCGCGATGCTCCTGCGTATGTATCTGCGCTTTTGCGAAAGGCAGAAGTGGAAGGTGACTCTGCTCTCGGAATCCCGCGGCGACGAAACCGGTTATAAATCCGTTTCATTGCGTGTCGAAGGCCGCTACGCTTATGGACATCTCAAGTCCGAGGCGGGGGTGCATCGCTTGGTGCGCATCTCGCCGTTCGATGCGGAGAAGATGCGGCATACGACGTTTGCGCTGGTGGATGTCGTCCCGGAGTTTGACGATGTGGAAGTTGATCTCGATATGGCGGACGTGCGCGTCGAAACCTCGACCTCGCAGGGAGCCGGCGGGCAGAGCGTGAACACGACCTATTCGGCCATTCGTCTGGTACACGAACCAACGGGGATCGTGGCAACCTGTCAGAATGAGCGTTCCCAGCAGCAGAATAAGGAGACCGCTCTTCGCATCCTGAAGTCGCGTCTATATCAGCTTGAGCTCGAACGCCAAGAGAAGAAGATCAAATCCATCCGGGGGGATATGGCAAGCGCGGAATGGGGCAATCAGATTCGTTCCTACGTCCTCCATCCGTACAAAATGGTGAAGGATCACCGAACGCTTGAGGAGACGCAGGACGCGCAGGAGGTTCTGGATGGAAATCTCGACCGTTTCGTGGACGCGTATTTAAGGATGGAAGTTCGGAGTTCGTAGTCCCTAAATTCCTATGCCAAAAACAATAACTCAATCCAAACCCAAAGTCGCCATCGTGACGGGAGGCGCCGGATTTATCGGCAGTCACGTGGTGGACGAGCTCGTCAAACGCCGCATCAAGGTGCATGTTGTTGACGATCTTTCAACCGGATTCAAGGAGAATCTCAATCCCAACGTAACGTTTCATAAGATGTCTGTCGTCTCTCCCGATTTGCGCAAGCTCTTTGAGCGTATAAAGCCTGATGAGGTGTTTCATCTCGCCGCACAAGTGAGCGTTCGCCGCTCGATTCAAAGACCCATGGCGGATGCCAAGAACAACATCCTTGGCGCCATCAATCTTCTTGAAGCCTGCCGCCGAGTCGGAACGGTGAAGAAAATTGTCGCGGCATCTTCCGGAGGAGTGATGTATCCTTCGAGTCTGAAGAAGGCTTGCGAAGAAGGTCCGATCTATCCGGAGTCTCCCTACGGCATTGCGAAGCGCGCGCTTGAACTTTACCTCGAACATTACTTCGCCGTGTTTGGCATTCCTTATGTCGCCCTTCGTTTCTCCAATGTCTACGGCCCGCGCCAGCGTATGATGGGAACCGGCGAGGGCGGCGTTGTGGCAGTCTTCGTGCGAATGCTTCTTGAGGCGAAAACGCCGTTCATGACGTGGAAGGGAAAGCAGACTCGAGACTATGTGTATGTGGAAGACGTCGCGCGCGCGGCGATCCTCGCGATGAAATCCGATTATGTGGGAGTGGTGAATATTTCGACATGCGAGGAGGTGAGCATTCATCGGATCTTTGATCTCCTTGCAAGGCTTACGGGGTTCAAGGGCAAGCCTGTTTACAAGCCGGGAGTTGTTGGAGAAAAGAAGCGGAGTTGTATGGAAAATAAACTCGCGCACCGCGTCCTCGGCTGGGAACCAAAAGTGAATCTTGAAGAAGGCTTGCGCCGCACCGTGGCGTTTCACCGGGCTGAACTTAAGCGGAAGAAATGAAACGCATTTCAAAAGAAAGTATAAAGGAGGCAATCGAGGCCCTTCGTCATGGAGGCGTGGTTGTGTTTCCCACGGAAACGTCGTATGGGCTCTCGGCGGATGCGACGAATGCTCGTGCTGTTGCGAGGGTTGCGAGGTTGAAAGGACGACCAAGCGAGAAAACGTTTCCACTTATTGTGAGCTCGACCGCGATGGCGGATCGGTATGCTCACTTGCGTTGCCTCGGACATCGGTTGGCAAAAAAATTTTGGCCGGGTCCTTTGACGCTCGTCGTCGAAGCTCGGAAGAATGTTGGATTGGCTCGGGGGATCGTGGCAAGGGATGGTACGGTCGCTCTACGCGTAAGCTCCAACGAAACCGCAAGAGCTCTTGCTCGAGGTCTTGGGAGGCCGATCGTCTCAACCTCCGCCAACCGTGCGGGGGAACCTCCCGCGTATGATGCGCTCGATGTAACACTTAAAGCTGATTTCATCCTCGATGACGGACGTCTTCCCAGGCGCAAACCCTCGACCATTGTCCACGTCGTTCAAGGGAAGATCGAAGTTCTTCGACAAGGATCCGTAGACCCGAAGGCTTGACGTTTCCTGACGATTTGGCATAGTGTCAACTGTATGAACGAGCGTCATTCCTATCTGGCGCAATCAAAGAAGCGGACGATTCTTGCGTTCGCTTTTTTGTTTGTGTTTTCTCCCATCTTTCCGGCTTTGGCCCGCGAATCCGCGTCGCGAGACATGGTTCCATCATCCAAACCCTCCATTGAGCGTGAAATGAAAACGGAACCGGTGAAGAAGTCGGAGCCGCCTGCGTCGCTTAAGAACGCAGAGACAGCGCGCGACACGGAGACGAAATCCGATCCAAAACCAGATCCGGATCCGCCCAAGTTTGGAACCGATCCGGACACAAAGTCTGACGATGGCCATGATGGCGAACCAAGCAAGGAGGATCCCGCGGTTGCGCGTCTCACGGCTGTCAACCCCGCCGCGCTTTCGACCAACCTCACCCCTTCCACCATCAAACAACTTCTTCCCACAGCGGATGCTTCCACCGGCGCCCTCACCTACAGCTATCCCTTCACGCTTCCTCCAGGGCGCGCCGGTATGGCTCCCGATCTTCGCCTTTCTTACAACAATCAATCCTCGCAGGACGTGAGCTTCGTCGGACATGGCTGGTCGCTTTCCGTTCCCTTCATCGAGCGATTAAACAAGATGGGCACCAACGGAATCTATACGAGCGATTATTTTTCGTCTTCCATCGGAGGCGAACTTTCTCCCATCGGTTCCGGTCTCTATGCTCCGAAAGTGGAAGACGGTTCATTCGTCGAGTATGAACTTTTTGGCAACGTCTGGACGTTGCGCGACAAGGAGGGAACGATCTACACCTACGGAGCAACCGTAGACGAACGCCAAGATAATCCTGCCGATGCCTCGCAAGTGTTCACATGGATGCTTTCCGAAATCCGCGACCGCAACGACAACTTCGTCTCCTTCGCTTACGACAAAGACGCGGGAGCGATCTACCCGTCCTCCATCGTCTACACCGGACATGGAAGCGTTGACGGCATTTTCGAAGTCGTCTTCGTGCGTGAAGCGCGTCCTGATCCTTCGACGAGCTACCGCACAGCCTTTGGCGTAACGACGAACGACCGCCTCTCCCTCATTGATGTCTACGCAGACGGCGATCTTGTGCGCTCCTACGATCTCGGCTATGCCAGCGGAGACAATGGCACGCGCTCCGTCCTTACTTCCATCACGGAGACGGGATATGACGACACCAGCGCGCCCGTCTCTTTGCTCCCTGTCGAGATCGAGTACCAAACGACGGCTCCCGGCTGGAGTACGAACGCAACGTGGGAAGCGCCGGTCGGGTTCGCGCCTCAAAACTCCGCCTGCAACAATTTGGGATCGCGCGTGGCGGACGTGAACGGCGACGGTCTACCGGATGTGTTGCAGTCGCGCATGGATTCCGCAGGTAATACGTGGCAATCCGTTTACATCAACAATGGATCCGGATGGACTCTTGATCCAAGCTGGGTGATTCCTCGGGCGTTCGGCTACACGAGCTGGTGCTCCGGCGACTTCGGTTCGGAAGTGGTGGACGTAAACGGCGACGCGCTTGCCGACATCATCCATTACCGCATCTTTTCCAACTCGAGCGCATTTGAACATGAGGTGTACCTCAACACGGGTTCCGGCTGGGTGCAGAATTTCACGTGGACGATTCCTCGCGCCTTTCGACTTGAGTGGTCTGATTGGGGCACGCGCTTGGCGGACGTGAATGGCGATGGGCTCACGGATTTTGTTTGGAGCAAGGGCAACGACCGCGGTGTGGCTTTGAACACGGGAAGCAACTGGGTGGTGGATCCTTCATGGAGTGTGCCGATCATCTTCACATTTGATTCGCTCTTCGTGCGCGGCACAGAGGTGGCGGATGTGAACGGCGACGGACTCGCCGACATCATCGAAGCCAACACCGGCTCAAGCGGGTTTCAGCAAGCGGTGTATCTCAACACGGGTTCTGGCTGGACGCTCGACCTGTCGTGGATCTTTCCCGCTCCGCTCCGCATCAATAACTTCGCCGACTACGGCACGCGATTGGCGGACATGAATGGCGACGGGCTTCTGGACGTCCTTGTCGGTTATGCGACGTCTAACAATTTCTTCGAAGCGTACATGAATACCGGTTCGGGCTGGGTTTCCGCCCCAAGCTGGTTGCCTCTTCCTTCTGTCTTTGCCGCCGGAGGATTCGGGAGCGATACGGGCGTGCGGCTCGTGGACGTGGACGGCAACGGCATGATGGACTTTGTGAAGTCGCTTGACACGGGCTCCTCGCTTTTTCCTCTCATCACGGACACATGGCTCGCAAACGGTTTGCGCGCTGATCGCGCGACGACCTTTGTGTCCCCAAGTGGAGGGACGACGAGCGTGGAATATCAGACGCCACAAGAGATGACCGATGGTCCCATCCTCCTCAATCCGGAAACGCCGTTCGTCTTCGATGTCGTGTCCGAAATCGAGCGCGACAATGGCTTTGGAACCGTCTCGACGCATGACTATCTCTACGAAGGCGGTGTCTATGATTTCAGCACGCTTCTTGACCGCAAGTTTGCCGGATTCCACATCCGCACGGAGACCGATGCAGAGGGAAACCAAGTCCGCGACTATTTCCATCAAGGCAACGCAACTGACGCCGCGCTTGGAGAACTTTCCGATCATGTCTCCAAAGCCGGCCGAGCGTACCGCACGGAGGTTTTGAATGTGGCCGGGGATCTTGTTCAGGCGGCGGTGAACGGATGGGATCGCGCCGATCTTGGCGATGGACGCAGTTTTGTCAAACTCACGCAGAGCCTCGCGCTTGGCTATGACGGCAACGCCACGCATCGCGATCGAGCGACGGCGTATGTGTACAACAATGCAAACGGCAACGTAACGCAGATGGTGGAATGGGGAGAGGTGAGCGGGAACAGCAACGGCACCTTCTCGGATGTTGGTTCTGACAAGCGCACAACGACGGTCTCGTACGCTTCAAATCCGACCTACCATATTCTCGGTCTTCCTTCGCAAGTGACGGTGACGGATTTTTCCGGTGCGCTCGTGTCCGACGCGAAGGCTTACTATGACGGTCTGCCGCTTGAATCTGTCAACATTGGTAACGAAACTTTAGAGGAACGATGGGTGGATGGTTCAGAATATGTCTCGACGCAGAAGGCATATAACGCTTACGGGTTTGTCATCGCTCAATGGGATGAGCTGGGCCGCATGACGGAGTTTTTGCCGGATGCGAACAACCTCTTTGTCGCTCGGGCAACCAATCCGCTCGGACATCAGACATGGATCGAGTACGATGCGGATTCGGGGCTTGTGATACAAACGACGGATCCCAACGGCCGCATCAATGAAACCGTTTACGACGGGCTCAATCGTTCCATCGAGGAGTGGCAGAGCTCTGCTGATTCGCCGCTTCCGCTCGAGCTCTCGGCGGCGTACGCCTATGCTCCGCAAAGTCCAGGCCTGCAGATGCTCACAACGGAATACTTTGATGCCGCGTCTTCGCGCGAGACGTACGCGTATACGGATGGATTCGACCGTCCCATGCAGGAGCGGGTGGAAACGGAGACGCCAGGCGAGTTTGCCGCATCCGACACCATCTATGACACGCGTGAGTTCATCGCCAGCCGGTCTCTTCCGTACTTCTCTTCCGGTATTGCGCGCACGCCCGCCGTTTCCGACGCGGCCTTGCTTTCGACATTCACCTACGACGCGCTTGGCCGCACGGTGAACATCGCCACGGCGGTTGGGAACACGGCGACAAGCTACGATCAATGGAGTTCGGCCGTCACCGATCTTCGAGGTGTTAGCAAGGAGTTTGAACGCGACGCGTTCGATCGGTTAGTAAGCGTCTTCGAGCACAACGGGTCTTCCAGCTACACCACCACCTACGCCTACAACGGTCGCGGAGATCTCACGAATCTCACGGATGCGCTTGGCAATACCCGCGCGTTCACCTACGACGGACTCTCTCGTCGTCTCACCGCGCAAGATCTTCACGCGTCGGGCGACACGACGTTTGGAACTTGGATGTATGTCTACGATGCCGGCAACCTCGTATTGCGCACGGATCCGCGAGGCGAAGCCGTGGAACTTGTCTATGACGAATTGAACCGCCTCATCATTGAAAACCCGCTTTCCAATCCCGGGACGGGAGCATCCTATACCTATGATTTCTGCTCAAACGGCATCGGGCTTCCCTGCGAAGCGGGATCGCCGACTGCCTCGGAAACAAACGGGTACGATCTTCTGGGCCGCAGAACGTTTTTGGCAAGATTTATTGATGGCGATCCTTCCGTCGCCGCGTTTGTCTACGATCGTGCCGGACGCGTGACGGAAACCACCTATCCAGACGGCTCGCAGGTACAGAATGTCTACGACGTGAGCGGTTATCTTGAGAGCATCAATCGCAAAGAAAGTATTTCATCAGTGTTTACTCCCGTCGTGGTAAGTATTGCGTACGCGCCGACCTTCAAACGTGCCGTCGTTTCTTACGCGAACGGCGTAACGGCCACCAACGTCTACGATGATGTGGAGCTTTACCGTCTGCGCTCGCGCACGGCGATCGGGCCGTCGGGAACGCTCCAACACCTTACTTACGCTTACGATCCAAACGGCAACGTGGTACAGATCGCGGATGCGTCGAGTACGTCAACCGCCAAGATGACGGATTACGTCTATGATGATCTCAATCGTCTTCTTTCATCTACCGTTACAGGATCGGCAAACGGCGATGACAGCGTTCAAACCTTTTCCTACAACGCGCTAGGGAATCTCCTTACGCGTTCAGATGTTGGAACCTATCTCTACGAAGGGCACCTCGGTGTGAGCTACGCCAATCCGCACGCGGCCACGTCGGTCGGCGGCGCGGAGGTTAGTTATGATGAGAGCGGGAATGTCGTGTCTGTCGAAGACTCGACGTCGTACACATGGGATTATGACAATCGCTTGATCGGTATGTCTCCGCTTGCCGCCTCTTCCATGCCGGTGTCGTCGTTCTTCTACGATGCGGATGGCGCTCGCGTGAAGTCCGTGACAGATGGGAACGTCTCTGTGTTTCCGATGAACGGGTACCGCACGGAAGGAGACACGATCCATAAAGAGCTGTTCTTCGACGATGCCGAAGCGGCGGCGACGGTGGAGGGGACGGGAGCAGGCGCGACGGTGCGGTTCGTGCATACCGATCACTTGACCGGTTCGGCGGTCGTAACGGATGCCGCAGGCGCGGTTGCCCAACTTCTCGATTATCATCCTTTTGGCACGCAAAGGATCAACGAGCAGACGAGCCTCTACGACGTCAAAAGGAAATTCGCCGGCCATGAATACGACACCGAAACCGGTCTCTCCTACATGCTGGCACGGTACTATGATCCCGCAACGGGGAGGTTCTTGAGTGAAGATCCGGCGTTTCTGGCGATTGGGGATCACGGGGTCTTTGAGAGCCGGTTCGGTCGTTCTCTCGAAGCATTTCTCTCCGATCCTCAACTGCTGAACAGTTACAGTTATGCGAGGAACAATCCACTAACGTTGCTTGATCCTACCGGAGCTGCTCCTGCCATTCCGGCCACACAGTATCTTCCGTCTTTCGGGTCAATGCTCTTCAGGAATAACTTTAATGTTGGGATGACGTTGTTGCAGTACGGGTTGATGTATTCGACGGCAAAAGACATAGAGACGGTTACGGACAACCAACAATCAACAGCTAGTCGCGTGATAGCCGGCGTGAGTCTCGGGGCGATGGTTGCAGGTGGAATGGGAGAAGGAGTTGGTGCGACGGCAAAGGTGGTGCAAGGGGGGAGAGCAACAGTTGGAGCTGTAGGTGATATTGCGTCGGGAAGCAGAGGATTAGGACAAACATTTGGGGTTCTTGGTCGAGTCATCGAGAACCCGGGAATGAAAGTATTGGGTTATACCAAACATGGGTTGCAACAAAAAATTACGAGAGGAGTATCCTCGCAACTTGTGAAGGATACCGTAGATCATGCGTCAGTAGTTCTTCAGCAATCGGGAAATACATTTTTGCATCTCACGGATAAAGCTGGAGTTGTTCTGAATGGTCTCGGTAGAGTTGTGACGACATATGGAAGTAATCTGTTCAAGAGTGAGGTTCAGAACGTATTGAGATCGATTAAATAATATCTTCTATGGACAAACTCAATGCACAAGCAATTCTCCATTTTCTCAAGCACGAAATTGTTAGGCATGATCCGGTTGGTTTGATTGACGGCGGTGCTCCTGAAGATGAATACGATACGGAGATTGGTAAGCTAATAAGTCATTTGTTGAAGACAGAGAAAAGTGAGCAGAAGTATTATGAAGTCATTCACGATGTTTTTAGCGAGTTAGGTGAAGTGAAGGAAGACATTTGTAGAGTACTAGCCAAGAATATATTAAAAGAACTTTAATTTTGGGATTTGTGAAGTTGTGAAAAGTTGGAATCGAATCCGGATGTCTCCGGACGTGACCTTGATGCTAGACGATGGGTCGGCTAATTCGCGCGCCTGCCCGCCTCTGGCGGGGACAACGGAATTTGATCGCCTGATTCTTAAACCAAAAACCCCTTGCGGGGTTCTGGCGGTCTCGTTCAGTACGAGGTACCTGGATTGCTACCTGCGAGTAGGATAGGATAGATCAATGGTTTTGTCAAACTGAATTACTCCAGATGTGGTGGAGGTGCGGGGATTTGCACCCCGGAAACCATGGGTAGCAATCCAGGTTTCGTACTGAACCACCCCCACCACGCGAGAATGATAACATGCGTGTTCGTCCAAAAAAATCCTTCGGTCAGCATTTTTTGAAAAGCGGGAAGGTTGTTCGGGCTATCATCGAGGCGGCCGAGATCGTTCAGGGGGAAACGGTGGTGGAGGTGGGCCCCGGGACGGGTGTTTTGACGCGGGCTCTTGTGGAGACGGGCGCTCGCGTGATCGCCATTGAGGCCGACCGCGATCTGATTCCTTCTCTCGAAGCGGATTTTGGCGACACGATTAAGCTTGTCTGTGCGGACGCGCTCCATTTCGACTACTCCCTACTCCCTACAGCCTACTCCCTAACTTCCAACCTCCCCTACAACGTCGGCACGGAAATTCTTAAACGATTCCTTACCGCCAAGCATCCCCCAAGCCGATGCGTCGTGATGGTGCAGAAAGAAGTGGGGGAGAGGATGCTTGCCGCGCCGGGCAAGATGAGCCTTCTCTCCGTCGCGGTTCAGCTCTACACCGATCCCAAGCGAGTGATCAACGTGTCTTCGGGATCCTTTTCTCCTCCGCCTAAGGTGGATTCTGTGGTGGTGAGGCTCAACTGGAATCCTAAGACGCAACATCCCGAGGCCGTCATTGCGCTTGCCAAAGCCGGGTTCCGCGCCCGCCGGAAACAGCTCCATCGCAATCTTGCCGACGTCGGTGTGAAGACAAGCGAGGAGACGAAAGCATGGCTTCTCTCCCGCGGCCTGCCGGAAACGGCGCGCGCGCAGGAACTTTCCCTCAAAGACTGGATAGATTTGTGTTATAATACTTCCGGTTATGGCAGAATCTCGCCGCCAGACGTTTGAACGCTTTAGGGCAATGACGCTCGAAGCCAAGTTTGCCGTTATTTTGTTTTTGCTGGTCGGCATAGGAGGCGTTCTGTACGGCAGTCGCGGCTTCTTTTTTCAACTCGAAAAACCCTTCTTCGCCCAGCTCAATTACAGCGGCCAGCCATATCTCACGCTCGACGAACGCGAGGCGCAGGAAATTGAACGGCAAAAACAGGCGGACACGGATGAAGACACCGTCAACGATTACGACGAGATCTACGTGTTTGGAACGAGTCCTTATCTTGTCGACACCGACTCCGACGGCATTCCCGACGCGCAGGAAATCCGCCTCGGCAAAGACCCATCTTGTCCGGAAGGGGAAGACTGCACCGGCGGCCTTGCTTCCATAGATGATGTCGGCGAGACGCCCGGAGTGCTTGGGGACATCACCGCGAGCGAGCCGAGTTTCAACGTGGAGTTTGGATCTCTTACGGGAACGGAAGAGCTCAAACAAAAGATTCAAAAGACGTCCGCGGGCGAACTGCGCCAGGCGCTTCTCTCAACCGGCGTGGACCCGCTTATCGTCGAGCGACTGAATGACGACCAGCTTCGCGAACTCTTCATGCTTGCGGCGGAAGACGCGGGACAGAGCGGGATCATTGACCAGCTCCTCTCGCAAAAAGCTTCGGCAGAGGCGGATGCGGAGGCTGAAGCTGGAACTCAAGGAGTAAATGAAATCGAAGGTTCATCGGAAGCGCCATAGGGTATGCGTCAACGTGCTGTCAAAACTATTCTGGCCGCCTCTCTCATCGCCTTTCTTACGGTGCCGGGATTGGCATCTGCCAACAATCCGGCGGCGACCGCGGCCGGTCTTGCGATTGACGCGGTTGTGGTAGGTCTCCAAGCTGCCATTGCGGCCGACCAACCCATTGCCGGAGGAAAAACCGGCGAAGCGGCGGCAAAGTTCTCGGAGAAGACAGGAGAAAAAATTATTGACCCCATTTTTGCCACGGTGGTTCGCGAGGTGTTCTGGAATACCATCACGTTTGTGACGGATCGCTTGGCCTACGATGCCGCCGTGGCGTTGTCCTCGGCAGGAACTGGTCAGACGCCGCTCGTGTATTTCGACTCGCCGAAAGATTATTGGGAACAGCTGGGTATGGATGTGCTGGGCGAGGCGATTGGGTCATTGGACAATCTTCTTGGAGAAGAGCTGGATCTGAAGTTCAATCTCTGCGCCCCGCAAGATCCTTTATCCAAATTAAGTCTCCAAATCGGCCTTGCCGGCGACTATGGATTGAATCGGAAAGGCAAGACCGCTCCCAAATGCGATTTTCGGAATTTCCTTTCCAACATCAACGCGATCGGCGCGCGTTACGCCGGCGAGGAGTTTGGAACGCAGAGCATCCTTCGCCAGTTTGCCAGTGCATGGCAACCGGGCCAAAACGAACTTTCTGCGAGCATCGGAATCAATCTGCAAATTCGCCAGGAGGTCTTCACGACCAAACAACTTGGAACCGAAGAGCTCTTTGCCAAAGACGGTTTCAAGGATGTGGTGGACGTGATTACCGGCAAGGTTACAACGCCGTCTTTGCTGATACGTGAACAGACGAAGGCGGTGCTCATCCAAAAAGATAAGATTGGAACAGAGGCTTCCATTGCGTATCTTACCAACAGCGATCCGGCCGTCTTAAAGCAGATGGGGCTTTCCGCCATCAGCACGTTTGCCAATACGCTTCTTTCGGGTCTTGCTAACCGGCTCTTTCAAGGCATCTTCAATCCTCCCGCCACTCGGTTCGATCCTCTCCATCCCCAAGCGTCCATCGAGGGAGGCCGCGAACGGGCGCAGGAAACCTTTAGGAGCATTCTTGCCGCGCCAGTGATTTCGTTTGACGATTACAACATCGTGAATGAATTTGTCATTTGTCCTGGCGACGATCTTCGCGGTCTCAACAATTGCGTGATGGATCAGGCCTTTGCGGTGACGGTGAACCGAGGCGATACTGGTTCCGCCCTCACCGTGCAGGAAGCGATTGACGGCGGGTATCTCCACGGCAACTGGCCGCTCATCCCTTCAAGCGACGAAGGCCGCAACCAGGATGTGCGCTGTTCCACCTACGGCTACTGCTATGCGAACCTCGTCAAAATGCGCAAGGCTCGCATCTTGCCGGTCGGCTGGGAGCTGGCCGCCGATTCTCCGTGGAACGAAGAGTCGAGCCCCGTAACGCTTCAAACAGCCGTGGACGGATTTTTCAACTGTAATGACGATGGCCAGGCGGACGACGCGCATCCATGGTGCCATTTGATTGATCCGAATTGGATTTTGAAAATCCCGCCCGCGCAGTGCCGTGCGTTCGTGCCGAGCGAGTTGCCGGTTTCAAGCATGGTGAACGCCCGCCAAAGCGTGTGCGTGGATTCGCCCTCCTGCATCGCGCAGAACGACGCGGGCGAGTGTATTGGCGGCTACGGGTATTGCACGCAGGAATCCAACACGTGGCAGTTCCGAGGGGATTCGTGTCCTGCCGAGTACGCGGGGTGCCTCGCGTTCAACAATGTGCGCACGAGCGAGTCGGGCACTTATCTCTTGAACACGGTGAACACGGAGGGTTGCAGTGCGGACAATCCCGGTTGCCGGTGGTATCGCACGAACAAGTACGAGGACGACAAGGGGACGCCGGAATTGACGGACGACGCGTTTGAATTTTTGCCCGTCGGCGAAACGTACGTTACGGCTGATTGGGACGACGACCTCGACGCGTTCGATGACCGTCTCTACATGAACCAGAACGCCGGCGTTTGTAGCGCGGAAGCGGCGGGGTGCACCGAACTTATATCTGCCAATGCGACGCGCCTCAACCTCCTGCGCAATCCGAGTTTTGAAGACGACGTGGACGAGGATGAGACACCCGACGGTTGGTCGGTTGTGGGAACGAGCGTCTACGATACGGTGAGTGGTCAGGAGTTCGACGGACTTGATGCGCTTACCTCCGAGACAGCCGGCTTTCTCGCTACGCAAAGTAACATCCCGCTTTCTCCAAGTCGCTTCTACACGCTTTCTTACTACGTCAAAGATACGGTTTCCACCGCCGGAACGGTTCTCATCACCCTCATTCCGGAGGATCCAGCGAATACCGTTGATCTTTCCGGCATGACGATTTTGGGAGACTGCTCTGCGGGAGGAGATACGGCGGGGATTACGATGACGGCGGGAAGTCTCGAAGATGCCTACGAACGCAAGGTTTGCACGATCACGACTCCGGCCTTTGAGACGCGCGCAACCGTTTCGGCGACGTCGGGCGTTGGCGGCATATTTCTCGACGCTTTTCAGCTCGAGCTTGGTTCCGTGGCCGGGGCGTTTCAATCGGGGTATGGCACCGGACTTGTAACGCGCGAGTATCTGACGGTTCCTCCGGCGTGGATGGGATGCACCGGTTCAGCGAGCGATCCGATTGAATGCGCAGGCTACACCCGCGTGTGCAGCGCGCAGGATGTCGGTTGCGATCTTTACACGCCCGCGGCGGGAGGCTTCGGCGTTCCGGCCGTCACGAGCATAACAGATATTTGTCCAAATGAATGTGTTGGCTACGAAACATACAAACAGGAAGCGACGCCCTATGAGGCCGAGGCCTTTCCGCTCTTTTTCATCGCGGAGTCCGCTCGCNNTGCGCGACTCCCGATCAAGACGACGGTTCAACGTTCTACACGTGGGAAGGGACGGAATCGGAAGGCTTTCAACTGCGTTCTTGGCAATTATTGGAATCGAACTTGGATGACACGCGAGACACGGTTTACGTGGAAGATACGACAACGGTGTTTACCGAACTTGGCGTCGGGCTCGCGCCGTGCACAAACTCCGTCGTTACTTCGGAGGACAGCGTGGTGTGTCAGGATGTTGTGCGTAACACGACCGAGACGGACACCTACACCGATTGCAATGAACACGCCGACGCGATCTCGAACCCCGACTGCCGCGAGTTCTACGACTCGGCGGGGAATATCCACTACCGTCTCCTCTCGCAGACGGCGGTGATTTCCGATTCCTGCGCGCCATACCGCAAGGAGGGCGGTACGCAAGATGACTGTACAGACTCCGGCGGATTCTGGACGGGCGGAGGCTCCTGCCGCTACTTCGTGCTCGCCGAAGGCAGTAATGCTTGCTCGGAGGCGGCCGCCGGATGCCGGGCTTACACCGGGGCAAGCGGTCGCAACGCTTCGACGATTTTCACGGACACGATTGAAGATGGAGCGTTGAACGAGTATGCTTCCGCGTCGCCCACGACGATTTCGAACGAGTCCGTGGCCGCGGGCGGGCACTCCATGCGTGTGACTGGAACAAACTTCGACACGCTCTCACTCGTGGAGGGGACGGCGACCATCACGGATGGAGACACAGATAGCAATGGGCAGTGCGACGCGGGCGAACTCTGCACTCTCAAAGACACCGGCGGATCAAACTGTCAAGTGGTGGGGACGGATACGGATGATTTTGACGATTGCGGACCGCTTGTCGGGAGTCTCGTTCAAGGCAAAACCTATATCCTCGAGTTTTGGGCAAAAGGAGTCGGAACCGTTACGCCGCAGTTTGTGGCTGATCGAGGAACGTCTGGATCGGACGTGTGGAACTTGGGCGATGCCTTCGCCACGCCTCCGACGCACGCGGTTACGCTCACCGGCGGCTGGCAGCTTTACAGCGTGGGGCCTCTTAACACATCCGACGCCACGCTCTTCGCAGACTTTGACGACACGACGATTCTGCGATTTTCTGCCACCGGCTCGCCGGATTACTTCATTGACAACATTGTTCTCAAGGAAACCGAGGAGAACCTCGCGCTCACCAAAGACTCTTGGGTAACACCTTCCACCTGCGACCTCTCGCCCACGGGGACGCCATCACCCCAGCACTACTTGGGCTGTCAGGCCTACACCGATGGATCTGGTTCCGCTCAAAATCTCTACCAGTTCACGCGCCTGTGTAGCGAGGAAGTGATCGGCTGTAGCGCATACTTCGACACGCAAAATTCAGAATCAACGTTCGGGCAGGTGTTCAACGCGACGTGCTCGCGTCCGTTAGGCGGTCCGGCTCCGACGGGCGCGCAAGACTGCACCATGGATGGAGAAACGGTTTGCACGATCGCCACGGGACGTTCGAGTTGTCACTTCGATTTCGACGGCGCGCTTCCCACCCCTCTTCCCACGACGCCGTTTGCCATTTCGCTTGGTCCCGAAGCGCGCGTTGTCTCGGGCGATTCGGACGTCTTTCTCGTGAACAAGGGGGACACGTCTTGCGGCGCGGTTAGCGCGGGATGCACGGAAGTCGGACTCCCGACGTTCAATCAGAACAAGTCGGCCGTAACGGAGTTTGAGACGACCTACCTTCTCGACGACCCCGACCGGTATACGGCAACTCTTTGCGACACCGAAGGCCTCTTCTGCGAAGCGTGGTCTACGAAATCCGACGGCACGTTCTATTTCAAAGACCCCGACGATCAGACGTGCGACTTCAAACCGAGCGTAACGATCAATGGGCAAAATTACTCCGGCTGGTTCCGCTCAGGCACGAACGATCCTTGCTACTACGACGATCTCCCGGACGCAGACGAAGATCTCAACGGGGTGTTCGACTCCGCAACCGAGCTCTCCACGGCGTATCTCGTCTCCGGCATCGAGTTCGGCATCTGGCGCAACGGCGATGCGGATGATTATCAGGGTTGGCTCGCGACGTGCCCGAACCGCTACGACCGCTGCAGCGAGTTCGTGGATCCGATGGACACCACGGGCGGGCTGTATCCCAACGGCACGCCCTACGTCTACATCAAGAATCAGAAGATCGAGGAGTCGGAACAGTCCTCTTCCGAGCGTTGCAACGGACAGGTGAATTTGAATGAAGGCTGCGCGCTCTTCTTCGACGCCGTCCAGCCGGAATTGTTGTGGAATGCGAGCGCCAGTTACATCGT
>DNYJ01000035.1 GCA_003505155.1 Candidatus Uhrbacteria bacterium
AGATCAAGATCCATAAAAACATCAAGCGATTCGGACGTCGTTACCAAATCCGTCTCCGAAAACCCGAGAACGATTCCCGGAGCCAACCGTGTGTTTCCATCCGCCGCGAAGACGCGGTCCCCCGAGGACAGTTTCCCGTCGTCGCCAAACGAGACCGCCGTCAAANNTACCCAGCCGTCGGAAGAAACGACCACGCCCGCCCCGATGGCGTCTTCCGGCGCATAACTCCCCCGCACCGCCGAAGCAGTCTCGGGCAATCGGCGATGCCACACGACCGTTGAAGGCAGGAGACGTTCGTGTGCGCGCTTGAGCGACTCCTCGTAACTCCCGGAGCTTGTGCGCGAACGCTCGTCGCCCAGCCGAGGCGGCGTGCTTCCGGAAGACAGCGCATCCGCGTACCGATCGAGATACGATTCCGTCGCTATCGCTCCGATGATTCCCGCCGCCGCTCCGGAGATCAAGGAGATAAGAAGAAGCGTGATTCCTGTTTTTTTTATGTCNNTGATTCATACCCATGTTGTCGTTGAGAGAACCGTCGCCACCATGACGATGGTAAAGAAGAGGTATCGCAGAAAGACCCTCCGCGTCAACCGCCCCATAAAATCAGCCCGGCTCACGCCCAGAAAAAAGTACAAGAAGGAAGCCATGAGGACGGCGTTTGTCGTGTGTCCAACAGGGAGAAACGACAGCGCGAGAAAGAGCTCGGTCAAGAGAAGGCCGAGCACGATCGCATAGAGCGAGCCGCGATTTGGATCCATTTTACTGACCCACAAGACGGCATACACCGTAAACACGGCCGTGAGAAAAAAGATCGGAGCGAGCGCCCACAAAGGAACTTGCACGAAGATCATGAGTCCGAACAGCGAACTCGAAAGAAGAAACATCGTAGCGATAGAGAGAACGAGCGAGACGCGTTCGATCGTGTACACCCGATATTCAGAAGGCCGGTGAAAATAGTAAAACAAGTGCTCGGCGTAGATGAGATGGAGCGCGGCAAGAACTCCCAAAAGAATGAACATCGAGGAGGCGTCCTCGAGAAATACGAAGAAGAAACCTGCCGACAAGGTGAATAGGAGCGGTGTGAGAAGAAAATTCCAAAATCCAAAATCGTGCTTGGGAAGATCAATGAGCCGCGCATAGAGAAAGGCAAGCGCCAGCAAAAGCGCTCCCATGGCCGGAAGAAACCAATCGGGAGCGACGATCGCAAGACCAAGAGCGGCGGCGCACAGAAGCCCCGCAAGAAACGGAATGAAACGATAGAAAATCAACATAACGGCTACGTTACAATGAGAGAGCCCCGTCCGCAATGACGCCTTCAATGACCAAGCCGTCCGCCGTCGCGGCGATCCGTTCAATCGTCGCCATCGAACCAAATTCATCCTCCACGCGATCAATCACAAGACGGAGCACGCGATCAACAAGATTCCGGAGCAAAAATTTTGGAATGCGCCGCGAACCGATGCGAAACTCCATTGCAGAAATATGGAGACCGTTCTCATCCGCGGAAGGAACGAGAAGAGCCGTTATGGCCGTGGGCGCATCTTTGAACGGAAGGAAGATTTCGAGAGCCCCATCCTCCACGGCAATCTGGCTCTTGGAGAAGTCAATGACGTCGCCCAGACCATCCGAGGAATCAGCGGAACGCAGGAGAGCTGTGAGAACCTCTTCGGGAACGGTAAGGCTCACACGAGACGAAATGCCGCCTCCGAACGCCTCAATCCATCGGTTCAGATTGATGTTGCCGCTTTCGACGATGCGCGTCGGCGCGGGTTGCCGAAACGCAAGCGCGGAGAAAACAGGAATGCGCACGAACCCTGTCGCCGCAACGCTCCACAGCGCCCAAAGAACGAACGCGACGCCAAGCGCAAGACTCGCCATGACGCATGAAAAACAACCGCGTTTCTTTTTACGCGGCGCCGGAGCGGGTGCAGAGATTAGTTGAGAACTTAGAGCCATGGGTAGGTTTGATACAACGCTTCCAAACGACGTGCCCCTTCTTCCACCTTCGTTTCTTCCCCAAACACACCCTGTCGCAGAAGATCAAGACTCGCCACAAGCTCGAGATGAACGGATTGATACGACGCCGGAACTGTCAGAGCAAGGAGTTCGCTCGTCGCGGAAGAAAGAATGTCATAGTGAGCTTCGTCGTCTTCGACCATCTCTGTACGTTCCTGAAGACGAACCATGATTTGAGCAACATCGCGTTCATACATCTCTGCACTCACAGCTTGTGAAGGACGCAGAAGCCCGCGGCTTTGATCGCGAACCCCGGGACCAAAAAGCAGGGCGAGGACAAGCAACAACGCCAGGGTTAGCCCAACGACAAGGAGAGGAAAAGCGCTTTTATGATGATGTTCGTGGAACATAGACGGCCTTACTCGGTGGGCTTGTCGTAGAAGAGATCCTGCAGGACGACGGAAATCATCATGGCCACGGGGATGGCGAAGACAGCGCCGACAATGCCGCCGAGCTTGAGTCCGACGATGAGAGCCACGATGCTCACAATCGGGTTGAGGCCCGCGATGCGCTGCATCACGCGAGGAACGAGGATGTTATTTTCTACCTGCTGAATCAAGAAATAGACAACCAAGACGATCAAGCCTTTAGTCGGAGAATCAATGAAGGTGAGAATCACCGCCGGGATCGCCGCAAGGATGGGACCAACGTAGGGGATGATTTCAAACACACCGGCAATGAGAGCGAGAACGAGCGCGTAACGAATGTCGAAGATCGCCAGACCCACAAAGGTCAGCGCGCCCACGATGACGGCGAGAATGATCTGCCCGCGCAACCACGCGCCGATTTTCTCGCGCATGCGGTCGAAGAGCTGGGACAGATACGGCTGATACTCCTGCGGAGCGAGCGAGCGGAACACGCGCGACACGGCTTCTTCCTCCACCACCATGTAAAAGGTGAGGACGAGGACGATGGCGAGCGCTCCCACGCTCCCGATGAAGCTCGTGATCGTCGAGGAGAAACTTTGGAGCGCTTCGAGGATGGACCCCGCTTCCGGCAAGCTGGAACCAGCCGTGAGCGCGCGCGCGTCTTTCAAGAACTCGTTCACTTCCCCGCTGTATCCGAATCGCCCGATGAGCTGGGTTGCCTGTTCGATGAGCGGCGGGATGAGCAAGAAGAAGACGAGCCCGAGAATGAGAAGCAAGCAGAGGTAGATGATGAGCACCGCCGCGCCGCGAGGAATGTGGCGGCGAGCGAACCAGTCGGCGAAGGGATCAATGAGGGCGGCCAAAAGAAGCGCGACGAAAAGCATCGCCACGACATCTTTCAAAAACCACACGAGCGCCACGCCAAGCAAAACGAGAACGATTTTGATGATCGTCCATGTGGATACCGTTACCGCATGATTGCCTCCGTCCTTATTCAGAATCATAGGTTGGATACAGTATAACAAAAACGACGAGGAAGGGCTATGGAAAAGTCTCGTTCTTTGTTAACATCTTGAGAGTTTATGCCTCACACAAAAAAAACCGTTGGCCAAACACTCGCCTTGAACAAGCGCGCTCGCTTTGATTATGACTGGCTTGAGACGTACGAGGCGGGGGTGGCTTTGACGGGAGCCGAGACAAAGTCGGCCAAGGATGGACATCTTCAACTCAAGGGAGCGTTTGTGAGCATGAGCGATTCGGAAGCGACATTGAAAAATGCTTACATCGCTCCCTACAAGCCGGCGCATCTTGGCGAGAGCTATGATCCGAACCGCGACCGCAAGCTTCTTCTGCACAGACGCGAGTTGAAGCGTCTTATCGGGAAACAGCGAGAAGCGGGTTTGACGCTCATCCCCACTCGCGTGTATCTTCGAGGGCGGTACGTCAAAGTCGAAATCGCTCTCGCCCGCGGAAAAAAGCAGTACGAGAAAAAGCAGGCGATCAAAAAACGCGAGCTCGACCGCGAAGTTCGCACACGGATGTATTCTCGATGATAAGCTCTTCGGGGGAATCATGAAACCGGATTTCATCATTCCCCTGGGGCTGATCGGTCTCGATGGGAGCCATTCGGTCTTCTGCGCAAGCCGAGGTGCGTGTCCCTCGTAAAACCCACGCAACGAAGATACCTGCCAACTTCTTCAACAAAGTGAAGACGGCATTTTCCATGCCGGCCTTCGCTCCGGCGCTCGCCTAAGTACGAGCGCCCATCCGCGGCCATGATGTCTCATAGCGGCCAGTCGGGTGTCATAATCATGAGGCTTGGAATCATGCATCGTTTCGTCTGACGTGATTCGACCCTGGCGACGGAACACGCCGCGCGAATGGTGGTCCCGTGCCTGAACGCGCCGTCATCTCACGGGAATGAGCTTGGAAGTAGCAGGAGCGCCGTCGCTTACCACACGCGGGTTCGATTCCCGCCAGCTCCACCAAAAAACCGTCAGATCATTCTGACGGTTTTTTGTTTCCTCCGACCCCATTTCCTTTGACAATCCTCTCTTCCTCCCCTATACTCCGCCCCATGCGCATCCATCGCCACAGGCAGAATCGCCCCAAGATCGTCATCCCCGCTTACAAGGTTAACGACCGGATTGACAGCGAAGAGCTTTTTGTCATTGATGAAAACGACAAGCCTCTGGGCGTTCTGAAGACGGCAGACGCTCGAAGGATTGCAGAGGAACGCGAGCTCGATCTCGTGGAAGTGTCTCCCAAGGCCAATCCACCGGTGGCAAAGCTCCTCGAGTGGAAGCAGTTCAAGTATCAAAAGGAGAAGGAAGTCAAGAAGCAGAGAGCACAATCGAAGGAAGTGGAGGTGAAGGGCGTGCGGCTGTCCTTGCGCATCGCCGAGGGCGACAAGAATGTGCGGCTCGCAAGCGCCAAGAAGTTTATGGAGAAGGGCAACAAGGTTCGGATCGAGCTCATCTTGCGAGGACGGGAAAAGGCGCATTTCGAGCTTGCCCGAGAAATTATCGAGAGCTTCATCGAAAATGTGCGGGCATTTTTCCCCATCAAGACCGAACAGCCCGTCAAAAAAATGGGAAACCGCGTCACCGCCATCATTACGCGGGAATAAGGCTCCGTTGACAATCTCTCAAGGCTCAACTATTCTATCGCCGACTTCTATGAAGCAGAAAACACACAAAGCGCTTTCCAAGCGGGTGAAAATCACCGGCCGAGGAAAGGTCATCAAGCGCACCGCCGGACAGGATCATTTTAATTCCAGAGAGCGCGGAAATACGACTCGTAACAAGCGCAGCGACAAAACATTTATCGCCGCCAAGAAGACGACCCTCAAAGCCCTCTTGCCTAAAACCCACTTGAAGTAGAGCTCATCCCAATATGCCAAGAGTCAAACGTGGAATGATCCACACCAAAAAGCGCCGCAACCTCCTCAAGGATGCCAAAGGTTACCGATGGGGGCGCGCGACCAAACTGCGTCTCGCCCGCGTGGCTGTCCTCAAAGCCGGCGCGCATGCGTTTCGCGACCGACGCGCCAAGAAGCGTGTCAATCGCCAGCTGATGCAAGTACGCGTGAACGCCGCCGTGCGTCCGCTCGGCCTCTCCTACTCGCGGTTCATTGATCTTCTCAAGAAGGCGAACGTAGGACTTGACCGCAAAGTGCTTTCGCAAATCGCCGCCGGCTATCCCGCCGTGTTTGCAAAGATTGTCGAGAAAGTGAAGTCATGACGTATCATTCTGCCGTCGCCTTCGTCGAAGGCCTGACCAAAATCCAGAAGGGAGACTACATGCTCTCCCGAAAAAAAGATCGGAGCCTCTATCTCAAGCGGCTCCGTTTTTTGCTTGCGGAGATCGGAAACCCGCACCTCGCCATCCCGAATTTCATTCATGTCGGCGGGACGTCAGGCAAGGGGACGACAACGATGGGAATCGCCCATGGACTTCGAGCCGCTGGAGAACAGGTCGGAGCCTACACGTCTCCTCATATCACGACAACCGTTGAACGATTCTGGGTGAACGGCAAACTCATGAGTCCTCGGCGCTACGTCGAGCTCGTCGAGTGGCTCAAGCCCGCGCTCATGACCTGCCTCAAAAAATCTCCCTACGGCTTACCGTCGTACTTTGAAATCGAGTTTGCCATGGCACTCGAACATTTTCGGCGCGAGTGTGTGACATGGGCCGTCATCGAGGTCGGATGCGGAGGCGAGTTCGATGCGACGAATGCTATTCCCTCTCCCCGAGCGGCCGTGATCACCAATATCGGGCTGGATCACGTCGAGCTTCTTGGAACGACTAAACGCGAAATCGCCAAGACGAAAGCGGGGATCATCAAGCGCGGATCCCATGTGTTCACCTCCGAACGCTCCCCAGCCATTCGCCGCATTCTCAAAGCGCGAGCGGACGAAAAACACGTGCCGTTCACGTATGTGCACGGGGGAAACGTAGAGCTCGCAGAAGCCGTTTTGAATCACACCATCCATTTACCCCTTCGGGCGAAGGGTCCTACCCTCCCCGGACGATTTGAAATCCTCCAAACGCACCCGCTGGTCGTTCTTGACGTCGCTCACAATCCCGACAAGTGCACCTACCTCGCCGCCGAGTGGAAGCGGCACAAGCTCCCCAAGCCCCATGTGCTCTTCGCCGCTTCGGCCAACAAAGACCACAAGAACATGCTCAAGCCATTGCTGAACATTGCCCGATCGATCACGTTTGTTCCATTTGCGTCGAGCGACCGCACATGCGCTAACCCGACGGATCTCGAGCGCATCGCAAACCGCCTCAAGCCTTCGCTCAAGACCTCCTCTTTCCTCACTTCAGACGAAGGCCTTGATGATCTCCTCTCGTACAAAAATCAATTATCAAGACCTGACCCCATTTTGATCACGGGTTCGTTTTTTCTTGCGGCTGATCTGCGACCGCGGTGGATTTCGGAGGCGGAGATTCTGCACGCGCGAAACTCATTCGGATCACGCATCACACCAGTTTCTTAAACTCTTCAACCATCGGAACCTGCTCCGATTCGAGTCCGTAACGTTCGGCGAGAGACAACGCTGTCCAGTCGGCAAGAAGCAGTGCGTTAAAGAGACGCTCGAAGCGCGTATTACCTTCAAGTTCGATCTCGTGGACAGCATATCCGCGAGCGCGATACAGCTCTGCTGTCACTTCCATACGCCGACGAGTACGGAGATGATCGTCAGCATCGTTCAAAAAGACGAAAGCAAAGCCGCTCGACGGAGGCGCGGACGCATCACGCTTGTCAAACCCGGTCATTTCATTGTGATTGAGTTCCGGGAAGACATTGAAAAATGCCGGCGACTTCCCCGTTTCGTTGATTTTGATTTTCCAGTTGGCCGCCACAGCGACGTTGGCTGATGAGGCATAGATGACGGGAACGCGCGCGTGAAGTTCGTCGGCAAGCTTTCTGCCGGGCGCCTCGAAGGCGGCGGCAGGAAGCGTTAAGGTGAGCGAAGCAAGCTCGGCAAGGAGATCGCCGCGGCCAAGGAGCTTCGCCAACGCCACGAGACTCAACCCGATCGCACTGCGAGGCTGAACGCCGGTTTGCGGAAGATGGATACAAGACACGCCATCGCGCTCCGCCGCCTCGAGCAAACGCCCGCCGACGGAAATCACGGCTCGCGACATGCCGAGATCTCCGGCCGCTTCATAGGCATCAAGCGTCTCCTCCGTATTGCCTGAGTAAGAACTTGCAATAAGAAGCGTCTCTTGAAGACGAGCTAGGGACCACGGAGGAAGCCCGTAGTCCGAATGAATAAAAAGATTGACCGTTGGATCTCCAGCCTTCAAAATATCAGCCGCGAGATGTGAACCTCCCATACCGGCAACGATCACAGACGGCTTCCTCGCAAGACCGGAAGCGTTCTCCACCACAGGAGAAAACGTAAACTGTTTAGGAAAATCGAGAATGGCCTGACGCATGGACATAGGCTTCTATTCTACCACACCGCTCCCCTTCCCAAATTCGTCAAAACGAGTATAATGAAGCGACAAGAAAAACATTATGAAAACTCAAACCACATCAGACCTGTTTTCCAAAAACTTTATCGAGGAAATCACCGCAAAGCTAATTTCCATGAAAGAAGAGCTCGAAGCCAAACTTGGCAAGTTCGCCCACAAAGCGGAGGATGCCGCGCTTCCCGACGGAACCTATCCGGAGTACGGCGACGACGAAGACGACAGCGTGCACGAGATCGAGGAATTCATCGTCAATCAATCCGTGAAAGATTCCTACGAGAAGGAACTGCGCGATGTTGCCAAAGCGTTTGAACGGTTGAAAGACGGCACCTACGGCATCTGCAAGTACACGGGAGAGAAGATCGACGAGCATCGCTTGCGCGCGCGTCCGACCTCAAGCTCGAGCACGGAAGCCAAGAGCGTATTTAAACCTTAAATCGCAAACGAAAACTCGAGACGCATGCCTCGAGTTTTTTGTATCTGTATTTATTGCTTTTTCATTTCGCAAACACATTCCTTCTGCATCAGCCGCCATTCTCCCGCACCCANNAGAGCGACGATCATGTTGATGGCAAGAAGCAGGGAAAACGTCTTGACATGAACACCAAGCACCATGGCGATGCCGCCGATAAACTCGACAAGCGCCACTACCCATGCCGCAACAACGGCAAGCGGGATGCCTTGGCTCGCAAAGAAGCCGGCGGTCGCGCCCATATCGGCAAGTTTCAACCAGCCGTGGTACATAAAGACGGCGCCGACGGCAAGGCGAAGCATAAGAAGACCGAAGTTCTTAGCTTGAGGGTGCAGACACCAACATTTCATAAAATCATCGTTAAGAATAAAAGGGAGCGCGAAAATCGCGGTCCCCACAGAATGATTCCATTGTAGAGTATGATCAGTTTCTGTTCAAAACATTATCCACAGACTTCTCAAGCCGCTTCCTTATATCCAAGTTCAAGATCCGAAAGCAATCCCCGCAATTTCTCTTTGGCACGATAGACCCGCACGCGCATCGTCGACTCTGGAATGCCAAGCCTGTCAGCGGCGTCTTTAGAAGAAAGCTCTTCAATCTCGACCAGCACATACGCATCGCGCAAACTCTCCGTAAGTTCACCTAGCGCATCCATCAGCCGATCATGCATCTCACGTTGGGCAAACGCCGCTTCCGGATCGCCTTCGACGGTTCCCGCCACATCTTCGAGATGCGCAAAAGGCTGAACCTGCGNNGCTCGGTAAAAAGATTCGTTCACGACTTCGTCCGCATCCTCGTTCTTCTTGAGAAATTTTCTCACATACAATGTCAACCGATCCTGATAGCGTTCCTGAAGCTCCGTCCAAGCTTTTTGGTCGCCTGAAACAACCCGCTCGATCAGCTCGTCATCGGTACGCTTCTCAACCTCGCGCCGAGGTTCAAAACCACTCCGAGACTCCATGGATTGATGCATACGGAATGAGTATACACCTTGCCCCTGTCCCTCCAAAAGGAATCTCTGCAAAATCAAAAACACCGAGCATGAGCTCGGAATTTTGACTGGCGGGACGTTGTGGACGCGGTGGGAAGATATTTTGCGGAGCAGAAGTTAGCATTCTCTGACTAACAGATTCCAGTGCATAGAAGTCAGTCAAGGTGTGATCATCAATTCTTACTTTGAAAAGTTTTTGAGTCATCTGTTGCAATAGCACTTTGTTTGATTTCTGCAAGCACGTTGTCAACCGTGTACGCACGTAGGGCTTTTACTGTCGATATTAGTAACCAAACCAATGATCCAACGAGACCGATAATAAAGACGGCCTGCCACGTGTACTTTGACAAATAGTAATCCTTGAAGTCTGTGGTCAGCATTGTTAGCACAATCGTTAGGAAAAGACCCAGCGGTGTTTCCCATGATCGGCCTTGTTCTAACCCCTTCAAATAACGCATGAGGCAGAGACGGATTTTGTCATCGGTTGTGTAGATAAAATCCTGCCCAACATTTATGTGAACAGGGGAGTTTTGGATGATCTCACGTCTGACCTCCGGCGTAATGGTTGACTTTCTTTCTGTCACCATACATCTATGGATTTCCATTTGGTGAAGGTGGAAGTAAGCCGAGACTACCCAATGCGTGTTGCGAAAGAAATCCACACTGTGTGCAGATCACCACAACAGTCGGAATAGTTGGACCACCGCCAATAGTTAGCTCACCAAAACTCTGTTGAACCTGATGTGAGAAGTACCCATCCGTGAGAGAAAAGTGTTGATGCCCACAGCGTGGACAGGGCATTTGAGCACCTCTCTCCTGAAGTCGTGTAATAATGTTGTTTTTTTCTTCCTGAGTCATACGTGCTGAAAGATTAGCCGACTTCTGCTTTCAAAGCAATGGTTAGTTCCGCCAATCACGCAGGGCATCTTTCAACTGATTTTCTAATTGGAAGCAAAATAGCAGCATATAGAGGTAGTCTCGGAACAGCGGATTTCGCAGGCAGACTATTCTGGAAGCAATAATCTACGTGGAATGTGATGCATATCAGAAACATTTTGGTGGAGAAATATTCCCTCAAAACACCGGACTAAGTCCCTTTGAACTTCGTCGATCAGAAAGTCCTCGTGCAGCACCCACGATTCGGCGGGTTGTCCTGACACAAAGTTCACCATCTTTCCATTCCATGAGTAGGGTCCTTCTGGTCTTGGTTGACAATAGATACCATTTGAATGTTGGAGATTGCGGATTACTCGGAGTATGTGAACCAGGTCTGCAAATTGTTGACACTCATATACTTTCAAAACAGCATTGATAACGTGTTTTATCTTGCCCGATGGGTCTATGGTTGAAATCGCCGCAATATCCCGAAAGCACTCCTCAACCAACACCCATGTGTTTACCAAGTATCCCCATTTGCAGAAAGTGAAGACTTCATTTGCGAAGTTTGTTGCAAGCGATGCGTTCGGTAGCTTGATGAGCGATTCAAAGCAGGGTTTACCAGATAATGGGGCAAGGACGGCGTAGTAACTGTTCAACGACTTACTAAGTCCTTCAAAGATATTTCGTCTGACATCATTCCTTTCTGTAATGTCGGACACAGCTATCCATTTGTTATGCGCACTGCCCACGATTGGGAGAACGCGACTAATGGTTGCTCTTGTATCGTTTGCTTCTTGATGTGTCATGGTATAGGTGAACATAATGGACGTTACAACCACTCCGCCACGCCTCCATGGTGCGAGCATGTGCCGCGGCGGCTTTGACTGAAAGGAAGACTGGAGGACTGGGGTCATGTCCGGACAACGGACTTTTAAGAAGTCTGGCCCATCCAGTTTATCAACAAAAACACCTCCGTGAAAGGAGGTGTGTTTGCTGTGTGCTAAAAATTAAACGGGACTCGGCCTCGACTCTTTCATCACCAGTCGTGATGAAAGGTCTGGCCACCGCCTCGGCATTCCGTCTGGTGACGGAATAAGCCTCCGGCGTTCTCGCCCCGGCGGATCTGCCTCAGGCAGATCCTTCCTCCCGCCACGTAAACATCCCAGACAAGCTGGGATGTTTACGTGGCGGGTCGGACGGGACTCGAAC
>DNYJ01000005.1 GCA_003505155.1 Candidatus Uhrbacteria bacterium
GCTCAAACGCAAGCAAGCGGAAGAAGCGGCAAAGGCTCAAGAGGCGTCCAAAAAGACTTCATGATATACTTTCTTATATGCCTGAAACGACTCTTCAACAACTGGCACACGACATGGCTCGAGGGTTCGAAAGGATCGACGAACGATTCGAGAAAATTGATCAGCGGTTCGATAAGATGGATGGGCGGTTCGATCAACTCGAAGNNCCTTCTCCTTGGCAAGGAGACGTTCTACCACTGAACTACTGCCGCAAGTGGTGAGGATGGTAACATGCGAATCGCCTCGCGTGCAAGATGGACACCCTGCTATAATCTTGCTAGCTTTTCATCAGGCTGCGGTGGTGGAATGGCATACACGGGGGACTTAAACTCCCCTTCCGAAAGGATTGTGGGTTCGAATCCCACCCGCAGCACCACAAAAATCTCACAACCGTGAGACTTTTGTTTTTAAGCTCCATCAGGCACAATGAGAGCATGCTCGAACGCGACGAACAACTCACAGAAGAGATCACCTCCCCCATCGAGCAAGACGAGGAGCACTCTTTTGAGACGACTCTGCGGCCACGGACGCTCGAGGAATTTATCGGGCAGGGCGCGCTAAAAGAAGAGCTTTCTATTTTTATGGAAGCGGCCAAGTCTCGAGAAGAGCCATTGGAACACGTTCTCCTTTACGGCAATCCCGGGCTTGGAAAAACAACCCTCGCGCATGTGATCGCTCAAGAGATGGGAAGCAACATCCGCATCACGTCGGGCCCGGCGCTTGAGCGCGTCGGGGACCTCGCCGCCATCCTTTCCAATTTGAAAGAAGGCGACATTCTTTTCATTGACGAGATCCATCGCTTGAACAAGCTCATCGAGGAAGTGCTCTACCCGGCGATGGAGGATTACGTGCTCGACATCGTCGTGGGTAAAGGTCCCACTGCGCGCACCCTTCGCTTGAACCTCGAGCGCTTCACCTTGATCGGCGCCACGACCCGCCTCTCTCTCCTCTCAAGCCCTCTGCGCGACCGTTTCGGCGCCACGCATCAGCTCTCCTTCTATACGCAGGGGGAGATCGCGGCAATTATCCGTCGGAGCGCCGGACTTCTCGGAGTGGAGATGGACGAGCATTCCGTGTCGCATCTTGCCGCCCGCGCCAGGCAAACTCCGCGCATCGCCAATCGCCTCTTGAAACGCCTGCGCGACTTTGCCCAAGTCAAAGGCGACGGCGTTGTAACAGAACCGCTCGCTTGCGCGGCATTTCAGATGATGGGCGTGGACGAGATCGGGCTTGACGCGGTTGATCGGCGAATCCTGTCAGCGATCATCGAGAAGTTCCGAGGCGGACCCGTCGGTCTTTCCACGCTCGCCGCCGCCACCCAGGAAGAACTCGAAACCATCGAAGAAGTGTACGAGCCGTTTCTGCTCCAAACCGGCTTTCTCGAACGCACCCCTCGCGGCCGCGTCGCCACCCGCCTCGCTTACCGGCATCTCTCCGCCAAAGGCGGATCCGCCTCCGGCGGAGGCCACCAAACCATCCTATGACTTCCATCCCTCTCGCCGTCGTTCTTATCCCCTTCTTTCTCTTCCTTATTCTCTTTTTCATTTTTTCCATCTTCAATCTCTTTCACCTCATCCACTACGGGCCCAGCACGGCGGGAAAGTTTGCCGTCATTGCCGTCTATGTTGCCGGAACGCTCACTCTTCTGGGCGGAAGTTATCTGACGCTTGCTCCTTATGATTGGGAGCGGCCGATCACCTCAACGGTGTTCCTCAAGTCCGTTACAGACGTCAACCTCTTTGAGATTCCAAACCTCCCCGCACGCGATCTTGAAGACGATGACACCGCTCTATGAAATATCTTCTCTCTAATCCTCAACCCGGTGAGCGCGTCGTCATGATTCTGCGGAGATTTTGGTTCACCGCGCTTTGGATCGTTCTCACGGCCGTCATCCTGTTTCTTCTCCCTGTGGGCGTCTACGCCCTCCTCCTCAACTTCTCTCCGAGCCTTCTTGACGACTCGCTCATCACACCCGCGCTGGCCATGACCGCATGTCTGTACTATCTCGCTGTCTGGCTCTTTGCATTCACGGATTTTGTGGACTACTATCTCGACACCTGGATCATCACCACCGGACGCATCATCAACGTTGAACAGCACGGCCTCTTCCGCCGCACGGCATCCGAATTAAACCTCTCTTCCATTCAAGATGCCACTTCGGAAATCTCGGGGCCTTTGCAAACGTTCTTCAAGTACGGCAACGTCTTCGTACAAACCGCGGCCGAACGCGAACGGTTTCATCTCAAAGACATTCCGCACGCCGAGGANNACTTGATCGGATCTTTCCCTCGTGATAGGCTCATGGACGAATTCTTGAAACTATTTCTATGGGACTCAATTCCGCCACTCGAGCGCGCATGAGGCATGCAAAGAAAAATACGCCAAAAGGACGCGCCGCCAAACGCAACAATCGCCGCCTCCGCGCGGGGAAAATCAGATGAAGATCCTGCGGATGCGAAAACCGAGGCTTGACCTCGGTTTTGTAATCCGTGCAATCCGTGATTAATCCGCGACATCTCCTTCCCAGTCCCTCCTCAAGTCCACCCCCGTATAAAAGTGCTTCAAAATCTCCCGATACCCGATCCCATCGCTCGCCATGCAAATCGCCCCGCGAGCGGACATACCTACCCCGTGGCCGAAGAGGTTGCGACCCGCGTCGCAGGGCACGGAAACGCTTTTGAGCCATGCGATGTCTCCGTTCCATACCTCGCTCCACGCGCGCGTACGTCCGTCGGAATGCCCGAAGTAAGGAGTGATTGCGGTTTGTCCGTCGTACGTAACTGTCACGCCGTAGGTTTCTTCCACGGCCGAGACGACGCTCGATAACCGCGCCTCCGATCCGTAGCCTTTATAAACTTGGTCGCGCCAGGCATCCACCATGAATCCTTCCGCCGCGTGTTTTGTTTGGCGCAAGAAGTGGTAGTACGCATAGGTGCGCGCGGCGGTTACGATCGCTTTTTGATACTCGATCGGGGAGCTGTTGGACGTCTCCGCCAGCCCTCGAAGATACATCTCCATGGGAAGCTCGTTGATGAGCCATGCGCGGTCTTTCTTTGTGTTGTGCCGAAGCTCGAGCACGTTTCTGAATTGATTGTCGGCGTTTTCCGAATCGCGCGTCGCGCGCCGGTCGAAATTCGTAATGGTGAGAATCGCGCCTAACGTATCCGGCACGAATCGAATCGGGAAGCTCGTCATCTCGAGTCCGCGCCCTGCATCATAAAAATATTTTCCCTCGTCGTAGTACGCGCTTGCGACAACCCCGCGCGGCACGTCAGCAAGCGGATTGCCGTTCTCGTCCTTCATCGCCATCACCTCGCAATCGCAAACAATTTGCACCTTGCCATCCGTTTCCTCGTCCACAATAAGCACGCCGACGCGCATGACGGGTTCTGGAATCATCTCCGCCCGATCCATCACGCCGTCACGCAAGGGCGAGACAACCGCGTCCGGCGCATTTGATGTTACATCCACGGGGATTAAGATCTCGCCGCCTTCGACACGTTCACCGTTGGCCGTAAACGTAAACACGACAAGATGTTCGCCGATGATACGCGGCGCCGTAAACGTGAAGGTAACAAAGTCGAGCTCGCCCGGTTTCACTTCCCCGCGATCGTTCAAGGCAAGAAGCGACGAGGAGAGCCATGACGCATGCGCAAGATCGGCGCCGGACGCCGCCAGCTTGAAATCGGGCAACTCCACGCGCCGACTCGACCAAACGGCCGTTCCGGCGTTCTTCACTCCCGCCGTATACGTTACCGACGCTCCGCCCGGCGTTGCAATTTTCTTTGAACTGCGGAGAAGAACCGCCGCGTCATATCCGGGAGCCCCAACGCGAGGTTTCTTTTCTTCATCGAGAAGCCCAGAAATATCCGTCCCGCCAGAAGATTCGCCATCTTCGATCACTTCAGCCACTTCACTCACCTCGGCCACGTTGATCCTCAATGTAAACTCCCCTCCCGGAATCCACGCGACATCCTCCGCCGCCAGATGAAACGTCTCTGCATATTCGCCTCCCTCTTCCGGAGCACGAAGCTCAAAACGCATCGTCCCGATTCCTCCGACCTCGACGCGCGGCTCGATCAAACGTTTGACGCGAGACGGACCAAGCCATGTGCCAGGATCAAATGAGCTCCGACGATATTTGGGATCATACGTGTAGATCGAAACATAGCCCTTGCCGTCATTCACCCACGCCTTCTCGCCGATATTTTGAAACGCTACCTCGACCTCCATCTTCTCGCCTGGAGAGAGCTCTAACTGTGCCGCACTGGGTATCTTCGTCATCAAAGCCTCATACCCGCGCTTGGGAGCCGCATCAGCCGTCTGCCACAACAACAAAAAACCAAAAAGCGCCACAACCATGCAGGCGCCAACAATCTTGAATCTATTTGTACATTTGGAGAAACCTCCTTGGCTCATAACAAAAACCAGTATACCACCATCTGTCGCTTAGAGCAGAAATGGGAAATAATTATCCCGACCAATTGTTGTGTACGTTGCCTCCGGATAGGAAGTGCTCCATTGCGAAGGTGGGGATTGTGGTTTCTTTGACCACTTGAATTCAAAGGCGCGAATTTCTCCGTCTCCTTCTTCGATCAAATCAATTTCTTGCCCTTCGTATGTGCGCCAAAAATAGGAAGTGGCGTAGATTTCCCGATAGGCGCGTTTCTTCAGACGTTCCACGAACAAAAAGTTTTCCCACAACTCACCCACGTCAGAACGATGATCTAATTCGTTAAATTGAGCAATGAGAGCGTTGCGCAATCCCGTATCATAAAAATAGTATTTGCTTTTGCGCGCCACTTCATTGCGCAAGTTCCGGCTGAATCCTCCGACACGAATCACAACGAACGCCTTTTCAAGCAGATCAACGTATCGCTGAACCGTCTTCACGGAAAGCCCGAGCTGGCGACTCAACTCCTGAAAGGAAACCTCCTTGCCAATCTGAAACGCAAGGAGCTTGAGAAGATCAAGCAGATACTTGGAACCCTTGATCTGCTCCAGAGCCAAGATATCTTTCAATAAGTAAGCATGCGCCAACTCGGTCAGGAGTTCCTGTTTCCGCTTGTGGCTGTCGATCGTCAAAACTTCAGGATAACTTCCGTACACCAAGAAATCAGGCAACTTCTCGCGTAATTCATACTCGTTCATCTCCAAACGGAGTTCGCTTTGAGAAACGGGGTACAACGTCAACGTGCGTTTTCTTCCGGTCAGCGGTTCTCCAATTTGATTTGCGAGATCAAAAGATGAAGACCCCGTGGCTATCACACGAATGTCTGGCCGGTGATCTACGATGATTTTAAGACCTCGCCCAATATTTGGGATTTGTTGTGCTTCATCAATAACCAGCAATTCATAGCCTTCGACATAAGCCAAGATGGAAGAAAAATCCTGTGAAGAAAGTATTTGTTGCGTACGAATATTATCCCCGGAGTCGAGTTTGTATTTCCATGAAGTTTTTTTGAGATATTCCTGAAGCAGGGTGGTCTTACCTACACGCCGAGGACCATAAATAACAAGAACTCTTCCAGCTTGTATAAATGGCTCTAAATCGGAATAAATCCTTTGAATCATATAAAAAGAAGGTAGCATGACTCCACAAATTAGTCAAAATTTGTGGATTCTTTGTTAACGTGGCACAATACGGACATTCTATGGAGACAAAGGCGATTGCGAGGAATTATCTTGTGCAATTCGGTAGCCGAGTTGTGGCCGTAACGCTTGGGCTGTTGACGCTCGCCGTCATGACACGCGCTTTGGGCGACACGGGGTTTGGACAATTTACGACGGCGGTTACCTATCTTCAGGTCGTCGCCGTCTTGGTTGATCTCGGTCTCACGCTTGTGTTCATTCAGATGATCTCCACTCCGGGCGCCGACGAGGATCGAATTTCAAGCGCGCTCCTCGGACTGCGGCTCCTCTCAAACGCGCTCGTGTTTGCCATCGCCGTCTTCTTCGCCTTCCTCACACCCTACGAGCTTGTCATCCGACTTGCCATCGCCGTGGGCGCCGTAGGTTACCTCGCGCTCTCGACGACCGGCATGCTCACGGGCTTTTTCCAGAAACATCTCGCCATGTGGCGTGCGGCTAGTGCTGAAATCATCAATCGAGTTCTCACTCTCATCTTTATCATCCTCGCGGCTTGGGCGGACTACGGCGTCGTCGCGATGGTCTCCGTCATCGCCTTTTCCAACCTCGTGCAAATGTTGATCCTCATCGTGCTCGCTCAACGCTTTGTTCGCTTGCGCCCAACTATTGATGTTGCAATCTGGAAGTCGGCCGTTTCCGTGAGCTGGCCGATCGGCCTTTCCATCTTCTTCAACCTCCTCTATCTCAAAAGCGATGTGCTTATCCTGGGCCTCTATTATCCACAGTCGGAGGTCGGCGTCTACGGCGCGGCGTATCGCGTGCTCGACGTCTTCACCGCGCTTCCCGTCATGTATATGGGGCTCGTTCTCCCGCACCTCGTGGCTTCCTGGGCAAACCGCCTCAAGGACGAATTCAACCGCACGCTTCAGCAGACCTTCGACTTTTTCTCCGTCGCCGTCCTGCCTATTCTCTTTGGCACCCCGCTAGTGGCCGTCCCTTTGATGATTCTCGTGGCCGGCGGCGAGTTCGAACGCTCGGGCGCGGTTCTTCCCATTCTCATGCTCGCCATGCTCCCGATCTTCACCGGCGCCATGACGGGGCACGCGATCGTCGCTCTCAACAAACAGCGCGTGATGCTCTGGGGCTACGCTTTCACGGCCGCCGTCGCTCTCGCCGGCTACTTCATCTTCATCCCTCTCTTTGGCATCACGGGCGCGGCATGGATGACGGTCGCAAGTGAAATCCTCATCAACACGCTCACGGCCTTCGTTGTGATGCGCACTTCCGGCTGGCGCCCGCGCCTCACGATACCCGCCAAAGCCCTCATTGCGAGCGTCCTCATGACTCTTGTCCTCCTCGCTCTCCCATCCCTTCACGTCCTCATCACGATCCTCCTCGCCGCCGTCTTCTACTCTGCGGCAATCGTCGCGCTTGGAGGAATAAAATTAAAATTGGTACAAGACCTGTTGGAGCGACGATAAAGCCATCTCAAAACACCGACCAGATTCAAACCAGAACCCACAGCAACCAAGATTCATTCTATGAGCATCTTTGCACTCGTTCTCGCCATCCTCTTCGCCATACTCGCCTGGCGTGACTTGAAGCTCGCCACGCTCGTCCTCGTCGGCGTATTGCCGATCTACCTCCTCCGCCTCGACTTCCTCGGCGTGCCATCAACCATGCTCGAGGTTTTGGTGTGGGTGTTGGTGGTCGTGTGGGTGGTAAGGGGGTGGAGGGAGCATCAATGGAAGATGGGGAGATTCAGGATTCAGGATTTAGGATTTAAGAGATTGCGAGTGCCGATCACGATTCTCCTCATCGCGGCTGTCATCTCAACCTTCACAGCATCTGATACAACCGCCGCGCTCGGAATTCTTAAAGCTTATTTCGTGGAGCCGCTTCTCGTGTTCGTTCTTGTTGTGAGCCTCTTCGAGCGCGACGATGTCTCCAAACTCTTCACGGCGCTCGGAGCCGCCGCTCTCGTTTTGAGCCTCTATGCCATCTTCCAAAAACTCACCGGCTTTGGCATCCCAGAACCCTGGGACACGGCGCGGCGTGTGACAAGTGTCTTTGCATATCCCAACGCCCTCGGTCTTTTCCTTGCGCCAATCATCGCGACGGTGCCGTTTGTTTTGAACTTCCCTCTTTTTTCAAGAATACCCCTCCACCCTTCGGGCACCTCCCCTAGATTAGGGGAGGGGGCGAGAAACGAAACCCATGTGCACGCGTTGGAACCCGTCACGAGGCTCCAGAGTATGTCTGCAACCCAGGACAAATTTGGAGAGCCTGCGGTTCCAAATTTCGTCGTGGGTTGCCTCGTTAGATACAGCATTTCCACATTCAGAAAAACATTTTGGATTCTTGTCTTCACGCTCGGCGTGATCGCCATCATCTTCTCGGAAACCCACGCCGCATGGATCGCCGTTCCCGTCGCGATTTTCCTCACAACCCTCACCCCCGCCTCCAAAAAATCCCGCCGACTCACCCTCGGCCTCACCGCTCTTCTTGCCATTTTTCTCTTCGCAACCTCTACCACTTCCATCACTTCCATTACCTCTACCACCTCCCTCCAAGTTCGCCTCTCCCAAGGGCAAGAGACGTGGAGCTACCTCAAAGACGACAATCACTGGATTCTGGGAGCAGGCCTTTCGGGATACCCGAGCGCCATCGTGCCATACCACGCAGCGACGCAATACGAAATCTTCCAATACCCGCATAACATTTTTTTGAATGTGTGGGTCGAACTCGGGATTATAGGTCTTATGGGGCTTATANNTGGCTTTTGGTTGCCGTGATTGTGATCGTGGACAAAAACAAAACCCCTGCGTAGAGCTGGGGTTTTGTTTCTCTCCTTTTCTCTTGATTATTGCTCTAAGATGTAATAAGCAGGAGGATTGCCATTGGTGGAAGTCATCTGAACCGGAACGGGCACCAAAGAAGGATAGGCTTCTTTCGCAACAATATCGTTTGGTGTTGCGAAGTTCACCGCCAGCGCGTCCGACGATCCGCTCACCGGCACGGCTGTGAAATCGCACTCAAGGGTGAGATTCATAGTCTGACCGGCTGAAAGCGTGAAATCGTCCGTGAAAAGTAAAAATGCCGGAGCGATCCCCGAACCGGAAAAGAGAGGTCCCGACATGACATTCCCCGTAGAGCGATCCTTCAAGACACAGTTGGTCAAGTGTTCCTCGGCTACAAGCGCTCCATCCGTACCGATCGTAAACGGGCTTGATGAAAGCGTATCTTGAACTAACAGCATGGGATTAAAATCGAATATCGTAATATCCGTACCAACAGCCTTCACGCGGTAGTCTGCAAACTTGACTCCCGTATCACCCGGCGTAGCCTTTCCAAATCCCGGACGTGTGCTAAACCGAACGTCAAGATAGGCATTACCGGGTCCGTATCCCTGCGTAGCAAAGAATCCATTCCCTGATTTATTTCTGACACTAAAACCTCCGGCGGCTGCGGCGGCGAGAATGACCGCTCCGGCGGCAAGCGCGACCGCCGTCTTGGTGCTGATTTTTGTCTTGGTGCCAATAAGTGTTGGCATAACAAAATGATTAAAGAATTATTCGTACTCATAGATTACCAGCTTTGTTCCCTGCACGCCATAGGACGCGTCCGCGAACGAGGCGGCGCGAGAACGTATAAACCCGGCGTTCGGCCAAGAGTCGTAGGTCACGAAATACACATGGCGCACGTTTGCGAACTCCCGAATCTCGTTCAACAATTCCGGCGTCGGTCCGTCCATAGACATGCGTAAAAAGTACCCGTACAGTTTGCCGCCCGTCGGAATGGCATACCACAAGGCAAGCCCGTCATCCGTTTTCAAATAATGCCGAAACCCCGATTCCTGAATGGCGGCCGCACTCGTCATCTGATGGCTCAACACGAGAAAAGATTCTCCATCGTACCGACTCTCTAAAAATCGCGCGACCTCTACGTCCGTGGCAGAAACGCTCGCGCCGGCATTGCGCACTTTGAGATTGAGTTGGGGGTAGCTCAAGTACCACGTCGCCGTGATAAAAATCACCATGAGAAGGGAGAGGAGCGACATTCTCTCAAACGAGAACCCCCCATATTGTTTCCAAAGCCTTGCAAGAAAGACGAGCGCCCACGGCGTCGTCAAAAGAAACATCGTCTGCAAGAGTCTCCATGCAAACTCCATTTGCTCATAATGAATCACGTCGGCAAAGGTGAAAAAACCGGAAAGGAGAAAGAGAGATCCGAGCAAGGATCCCGTCAAAATAAGCATCGGGACAGGTGAAACCGTGAGCGTCTGCCGCCGTCTCCAAGCAAAGAAAAGAGCGAGGACGACGACGAAGCGCGGAACCCACCGCATGGCGTCATAAAATAACTCCACGAAAAAAGGAATGGGAAGTGCGCCTGGAAGATACGGATCCGTAAACAGAGTAAAAAAACGAGAGAGCATCTGCGACTGTGGAGAAACGGGAGACTGACCGGAAGCGAGATTATAGAGAACAAAGAGCGCCGGAAGAGCCAGAAGCGCCATGACGGAACCGACACACAACCCCGCTTGGCGCCATCGTACTCGTCGCATCAATGCCAACAGACTCAACCCCAACAGAAGAAGAATGGGGACGCCGCCCAACGGATGAATAGACAAAGCGAACAGCCCCAATAACAGAAGCGTGCTTCGTGCCCTCCACGAATCGGCAAGCGGTAAAACGAAAGCGATGAGAAGAAGGATGAGAAGCGTGAGGTTGAACGGAACCGTAAAGACGAAGTACATCGCGGGGAAAAAGAGCGCGAGGTGGAGGAACACGCGGCTTGACTGGTCGGATAGCCCAAATCCGTCGCGCAATCCGAAAAACGCTACTGCGGGAATGCTCAAACTCGCCAACACGGGCACGAGCCATTTGTCGAGCAGGATCACCCGCACGCCTGTGAGCAGATTCGCGCCGCCGATGAGCGCGTACTGACCGAGATACAAAAGTCGGCGTGGTTCGATCACGCCGTCATGAACGAGCGCCATCTCCGCCGCCCGATGAATGAACGGATCGAATCCAAACCCGATCCCATACACCATGACAGCCGCGGAAAGCGATACAAACAGATGCAGAGTCGAGAGAAGTAGGCTAGCGTGATCGCGGCGTGTTGCCGCAAAAAGAATGACGGCTAACGTCGCCGCCGCAAAGACAAGAAAGAACGCGGCGTTGAACATCTGCCACGGACTGACGAGAGGCTCCGCCGTCCACGCGTTGTAAAGATTGATAAAAATCCAGGTGTCGCCAAACAACGCGATGAGGAGATAAGGAAAGCTTGGCGCGTGAGCAAAGCCATCCGTAAAAGAAACGAACCTCGGAAGCACTCCGTCGAACGCACAGGTTGACAGAGTGGAGAGCGCTATCACCGCAACCGATACCGACACGACGGTCAGATTTCCCGCAAGAGCAAGAGCCGTGAGCGCCAGCCCGAAACACGAAATGGCGGCAAACGCTCCGAACAACAGGCGCCGCGCTTGCGAACGCGCATCAATCCATCCGCCCAACATCCAGCTTCCTGCGGCGAGCCAAAAGACGAAAACGACAAAGCGAAGAGGAGAAGGAACGAGCGTCGTCGCGCCAAAAAGAAGAGCAAACGCAAGACCCCAAATGGGCAAGCTTACTTCGCATTGCCTTTTGAACTTACCGGCGCGCATCGCGTTTCTTGTCTTCCGATCCATGTAAAACCCACTGATCAATCACGGTACGGATGTCCTCCCGCGTTACTTTTCCCTTTCCAGCCTTGGCGGCCGCGTGCACAGCGCCAAGAGCTATATGGTGTTTGTGCTCGCCTTCAATAGCCACCTTCGCGGATGCCTCGTCAATAAGATCAATGGCCGAATCAGGCAGATAGCGGTAGTCAATTTTCTCGTCCGCTTCCTTCACGGCCGCCTCAAGCGCGTCATCCGTGATCTTCACACCATGAAAATTCTCATACACGCTTCGAAGCGAGCGGAGAATTTCCAGCGCGCGCGCCGGCGTCGGCTCGTCAATCAGAACCGGCTGAAGACGGCGCGCGAACGCTTCGTCGGGTTTGATGTAGTGATCGAATTCGCGCCACGTCGTCGCGCCGATCACCTGAACGTCGCCGCGGGCAAGCGACGGCTTCAACACGTCGCTNNGTAATTCTCTGCAGACGCTGTTCGAGATCTCCGCGATATTTCGTTTCGGACACCAGAGCGTTGATGTCCAGTGCGAGCACTGACTTGTTTTTAAGAGCTCCCGGGACGTTATCATGTGCGATGCGAAGCGCGAGTCCTTCCACCACCGCCGTCTTTCCCACGCCCGCCTCGCCCAAGAGAAGTGGATTGTTTTTCGTGCGGCGCATGAGAATATGGACGATGCGGTCGAGTTCATCCTCGCGTCCTGTTACTGGATCAATTTTGCCCGCGCGGGCGGCGGCTGTCAGGTCGCGCGTCACTTCCGCAAGGTGGCCGGAAAATCCTCCGGAGGACAGAGAATTTCCTTTCTTATCTTTCTGATAACGCCAAGAGGCGTACACGAAAAGCGCGAGCGCGATGACGACCAAAGCTTGCAGTGTCCATGATGGCATAGGAGACACTTACTTCCCGCAATGCCCAGCTCCGCAACAACCTCCTTCGCTACCCTTCCGGCACTTGCAGGAGGCAGAGAGCCAGGCGATGAGTCCGCCAAGAACAGCGCCGCAGATGAACCATTGCACGATGCCCAGAATGAAACTCACGAAATTCATGCCGGAGAATCCGAGCACGTAGGTTTGCAGAAGCAGAAAGTGGAACGCCTGAAGTTCCTCCGACGAGAGAATAAAATGCCAAAGGTATTCACCGACGAACGCAAGGGCACCGATGACCCCAAGCACCATCGGCCAGTGGAATTTGCAGTAGCGCATACAAATGAGGTGATGAATGAGATTGAGAGAATTCTATCACATGAGAGTGTGACAGAGGAACCTAAGAAAGTTATTCGTTTGGTTTGAACTCGGTGCCAATTCCCACCACTGATGTTCCGTCGGATCCTAATAATTTTATACTTAAATAATCCGGCGGGTTTGCAATAGCGGATGCTGACGAAAAATTCAGCATGATGGTACTTCGTTTCCCTTCAATCAACTTCTTCTCCCCAAAACATCGAAAGACGGAAGAGGTCGTAGTACATTTCCAATCAGCTTTTCCAAAGCCAGTATCATTAAGATTGATATCGCCCGTGTTTACTGGCGGAATCGAAAATCCGCGAGCGGCAAGATCCACTTCAATGCCCGTAACAGTTCTTCCGGCAAGGTCGCTCGGTACTATTTCAATACTGAATTGATGATGTTGTTCGTCGCATATTTTCTTGTACATACTGTCAATGGTCGGCGATTTTGACACATCAATCTTTATTGGTTCTTTTTCTATTTCATCTGTTTTTTGTTCACATCCCTCTTTGTAGGTTCCTGGAGAATCAGGACAATTGTCTTCACCATCAGGAACTCCATCATTATCTCTGTCTCCACATGGTCCGCCGGTACACGTTGTCTCTGAAAGACCGGCCATCTGACAAGTATTAGGACCAGAAGAACCTGGACAACAGGTCCCATGTGATTGATAGCTATATGAACAAAGTTTCCTTTTGAGTCCGCTGGCGCGTCCCATATCAACCTCGGCGCACGTACTTATGGCGCAACTATTTCCAGCTCTTGTGTCACAATCTTCGTTTGTTTCGCATTCGCTCGGGCATTTATTGGCGCATTGGTCAAAAGCCTCCATACATCTACTATATTCCTTCTGTTTTGCGTCAGCGCAAGGATTCAGACAACTGTCAATTTCCGTTTTTTTGTCTTTGCAGTATTGCAATTTCTCTTTTGATATTTTGGCACACTCATCAGCGGATAAAAATTTACATTCTTGCATCTGAAAATCGGCTTCCCGCACACAAGAATCGTAATCAAATCCCCACGCGTTGGTAATTTTCTTGTTACAAGCTGTGGTGCAATCCATAAACTGAATGTCATTTCGACTAAGACAACTATCCCGCGTGTCCAAACATTTATTTATGCACTCACCGGTGTTAATCTTTTGCTGTGGCGCATTTTGTGCAGTATAAAACCAATACACTCCACCTGTTACAATAATTAAAGAAGCAATACTCCCTAGTATGAAAGATTTGGACATATTTATATTTGGGATCTCTGCAAAAGTCGCGAGCCGCTCGTGGGCGATCGTTGAGTTATCTTTGCACTCGTTTGATCTCTTGCACAGACACTTTATCAAACTCTGTTCCTTTAGGAAAATATTGGCGAATGAGTCCGTTGGTGTTCTCGTTGGTACCAAAAAGCACAAGCTCATTCT
>DNYJ01000038.1:0-105603 GCA_003505155.1 Candidatus Uhrbacteria bacterium
TCCAATCCTCAGCATACCAACGTGTGTCTTCGACAACTTGAATCTTATTGTCCGGGTGCACATAGGAAAGAATCTTCTCACCGGAGAGCATATCCTTATTCCACCACATCTCAAGTCCGAGATTGAACCCGGTAAGCCATCTCCGACGCGCCATGGGAGAGACATCCGTCGGTGGCACATTAAACTTCCTCCACCAGTCAATCTCCTCTTGCGTACACTTCCATGTCTCGCCGGAAATAGGACAAACCCGCTCGCCGAGAGTTGTGGCATCAAGAATCATCTTCACCTTCGCATCGTAGTTGGGAGTATGGGACATAAACTGTTCGCCTATTTCCGGCGGAGCCAGACTAGCGCGCCTGCCCGGCTCTGCCGGGAATTAGAGNNGTAGAGAGAAGGAAACCAACTGATGGAACAATGGCATTCATCCATGGCCGTTCCACATGAATCGACACGAGATACAAACTGATCGCCACATACGTAAATATGATGAGAAGTCCTCGACGTGTATAACTCGTTTCCCAAGCTTTATCATCTTCCACGCGCAGATTCCTGGCTTCGATCGCCCTCACACGGTCTGCCGCACCCGCAAGAAGATAGACATCAACCACCGGTTCTTCGTACGGATGCATGGATCGGAGCGCTTCAATCACACGATTGAGTTCATCACTCCCCACATTCACTTCGATGCGTTCTTCATCCACCTCTTCTCTTTGCCCAATCTTCCCAATAGTTGGAACAGCTCCATCAAGCGGAACAAATCGTCCCATTCCCTTCAAAGAAAAACTACAAGAAGCATACCGACCCACCTTCCCAGCACCAGCTTCTGCCATCGCCGCGCGTACAACATCGGCATGAGATCCCGGAACCGTCACAACGAGTTTAAATTGATCTGACATAAACTATTCGCTTATTNNGCGCGCGAATTAGAGAAGGGGAAGAATCTGCTTCGCTCCTTCCGGTTGAGGTTTTTCCAGATGATAGAACATCTTCTCAAGACTCCGCTGTTCCCTCTCCACGATATCAACCGCGGCCAGAACTCCCAAATGTTTTGACGTCGCCTTGAAGGATAAACCAATATGATCGGCAATCTCCCACACGGGTGCTTCCTTCTTCGTCTTTAAGTAAGCGACAATCGCAAGACGCCGACGATTCGCCAAAGCTTTGATGACCCTCTCGAGCTTCACCATAGGAGTATCACTGTATCATAACTATTCGCCTATTTCCGGCAGAGCCGGACTAGCGCGCCTGCCCGCCTCTGGTGGGAATTAGCCGAGCTGACTTCAGCGCGTTTCGAGATACTTGAGGTAGCACGGCTGGCAGTAGATTTTGCGGTTTTTGAACGTTTTGTTTTTATGCACCTTGAGTTGCTTCTGACAGGATGCACACACCGTATCTTCCGTATCAATCAGATTCAACATCTGGACCTGTCGGCGTAGGCGAGATGAATAATGCTCGCGCGGAAATGGGAGCTTGTGCGCTTTGAGATACGCAAGTTCCTGCGGCACCACCGCCCAACGCCGATTGACGCTCGCATCTATAAACGGCTTGCCCAACCACGCGCTCGACTCCACGTCTCCAACACAATCCGGCACGTCGGCGATGTTAAGCGGCGGCGTCTCTTGCCCTTTCTTTGGAGCCAATACCGCGCCGCGATCGGGATCATACATAGGCGCGCCGATCTTCTCCATCTCCTCATCACCCAAGTCATACAGCACAGCCGCCATGGAGAACTGTGTTCCGTTTGGAGAAACTTCGAGCGGGAAAAACTCACCGTACTCACCGTGATTGAGCATCGCACACTTGATCTCGTCAACCCTCCGCCAATATTCTTCCTCCGTATATGGTTTGTTGAAGATGTGAAATTTCTTCTGCCGCAAACTGGAACAGCCGAAGCAGTTTTCACAATCGTGACAGTTGTAGCAGTATTCAAGATTTTGAGACCACCCGCAGTTCATAGAATACTTGATATCGTTGCAATGCCATATTTGCGCGCTCATCCAAATATTCGTTCCCGGATAAGTTGTTGCTACATACACACAATTCTCGGAATTCTTCGATCCATAGTTGTAACTGCAGTCCGTACATTTCAGCATGTAGTACGAATCTGTCGTGCGTACACAATCAAAGAGATACTCTCCACGGCAGTCCGGAGAATTGATGTTGAATGTCTCTGGAAACGGAGAGGACTCAACGAGTTCGACAAATCGCCGATAGTATTCTTCAAATGTTGAACGACAGCAGAGATCGATCTCGGCAACACGCTTCTCGTACGCGTCTTTGGAAAGCTGTTCGTTGAAAAAGACGTACTTGGCGTTGCGCAGATTTGTCGCGCCAAAGCAATCCTCGCAGTTACGGCAATCGAATACGAAGTTGCAGTGGAGACAATCACGGCTCTCAAGCGCGACCTTGCAGGAATGGGAACGCTCCACGCGTGTCGCCCCAAAGCAATTTTGCGATGATTGGACAAACACGCTCTGCATCACGTCTTCCGATCCTTCGAGGCAGTAGTATGTGTAAAGACAACGTTTGACGCCGACGGTCGAAAACACCATGTAGCAATCCTCAACATCCCACATGCCGACGCCGATGGTGTTAATGACATTCTTCGTCTCACGCCGAGCACCAATCGGCACCTTCTTTACAAGATTTGTCATCTGCGGCAGGAGTGGCTGGGAGAGGTCGTAGTCCACTTGATATTCAGGATGAGCATCCACATCCATGTTGTGCCACTCGTTGTCGTTGACCACCGGCACTGGAACGTCTGGATGCAGATAGCTCAAAATCGGCTCGCCTGAATTGGCATGACGGTTCCAGAAGATTTCGTAGGCTGTCCGAAATGAAAGAAAGATCTGCATCAGCGTGCGCGGAGAATAATCCATTCGCGGAGCATTAAATTTCCGGCACCACCCCATCTCCCGCTCGTCAAAGTTCCATTTCTCTCCCGTGAGAGGACAGGTTCGCTCGCCGAGTTTTGTCTCGTCGAGAAGAGTCTTGATCTTGGCATCGTAGTTTGGAGTTTTAGACATAAACTGTTCGCCTATTTACGGCAGAGCCGGACTAGCGCGCCTGCCCGCCTCTGGTGGGAATTAGCCGAGCATCTCCTCTATCCGTTCTTTTCTAAGAATGCCAAATAGCATGATCGGCAGAGGTGTCTTCTATTTTTGTAGGTACGGTTTGGAGCGACTTGAATGGATTTTGAGCATTTGTGACATGCGGCATCAACGAGATGAAAGTCATTCGCGGCCCAGTAGAGCTCGTCCACGCGGCGCATGAAGTGCTTCGTCGGAGGCGCTACGCGGTGCTGTTTGTAGTAGTTGAGTTCGGGCTTAAGAAAAGCAAACTTCCGACCCGTCGCCTCGTCAAACATCGGCTTCCCCGCCCATGCGTCAACGTCGAGATCGTCAATCGAGTCCGGCACCTCCGAACTGTTCGTCAACTCAGAAACATCGCCAAGCTCCCCAATCGCCCCAGCCGACTCTCGATCGAACATCTTAAATCCGAGTGGCTCCGCATCAGCCTCAACCACACCGAGACTTTCCTGCGCGCCTGTCTCAAGAAAATGCGAAGTCGAGAACGCGCCGGAGAGAACGTCTCCATACTCGCCGCGCTCCAGCATCGCGCATTTGATCTCGTCGAGCTTCTTCCAATATTCCTCTTCCATATATTGCTTGTTGAAGATGCAAAATTTCTGCCGATTGAGCCCGACACACCCGAAACAATCCTCGCAGTTTTGACAGTTGAGAGCGTATTCAAGCTTTTGACAACGCAGAACATTCACGCAGAACTTACATCCGTCGCTCTCCGACGTCGAAGAGCATTGATACGAGCGCGTTGGGTAGAACGAGCCGACGACGAAGTAATTGCCTTCGGAAGCAAAAAGGTAAAAGCAATGCTCGTTATCCTTGGATCCGTTCCAACCCATGAAGCAATACTCGCAGTTCGTACAGTTCGTAAGATATTCTCCGGTGCAATTTGCAATTTTCTCGCTGAAGTTCTCCGGCCATGCTCCGTCGCGTTCCATCAGCTCCAAAAACTTCCGCTCCCACTTCTGCCACTCGGAACGCTTGCCGAGATCAACATCCTTCATCCGAACTTTGTATTCGTCTTCCGTGAGCTGTTCGTTGAACCAAACATATTTCTTATTGCGCTTGTTCGTCGCGCCGAAGCAATACTCGCAATTCCGACAGTCGAAGAGAAACGCACTGTTGGAACAATCGTAGCTCTCGCGAATGTAACGTGAGTTGTGAATCCGCTCGGCATGCACGACGTTGACGGAACTTGTGATGTGCTTGCCAGCATAGATCTCCGTGCAAAGCTCTCCTTCGAACAAATCCGACGAGTAGAAACTGTTCTTCGCCTTGCAAGCGATCATGAAGTAGCTGTTCACGTCGCCGTCGGAAATCAGCGCGATCGAATTCTTTGGATCCTTCACATTAAAAAATGCTTTGGCTGGAATTTCCTTGCGAAGCGCAAGCAACTGGTCGGCAAAAGACTGACTCATATCAAAGTCGCGCGCGTGACTCCGAAAATCTTTCTCGAGCCACTCAGCATCCGGCAAGACGTTCACACCCGACGCGGGATGAACATACGTCAAAATCGGCGTGCCTGTTTCCGCGTGCTTATTCCACCACCACTCGTAACCAAAGAGATGTCCGCCAAGCGTCTTCCATCTCGCAAGCGGACTCATGCTCGACACCGGCACGTTAAACTTTCGACACCAGTCAATCTCACGTTCCGTCACCGTCCACTTCTCTCCCGTGCGAGAACAGGTGCGTTCCTCGCCGGACTTGACCGTATCAAGAAGATTTCTTACTTTCGCGTCGTAGTTGGGTGTTTTATTCATACTGTGGATAATTGTCACGACGTGACAATATCGTCAATGTTTATAGGGGTATATTGTCACGTCGTGACAATATACCCCTATATCGGTGCACCTGCCAGGCTCTGCCGAGAATTAGCCGAGCTCAACTGTTTGTTTCAAGATACTGCACATAACACGATTGGCAATAGATTTTACGATTCGTAAAGGTGCGGTTGGTCGCAACGTAGATTTCTTTATGACAGTTGGAACAGGTATTTTTCTCCATCAACCCCGAGTTCGACGCCCAAATTAAATCACGAATGCGCGCCGTGAAGTGCTGGCGCGGAGGAGCGATGCGGTGCTTTTTGTAGAATGTGATCTCGGGTTTTAGAAATGCAAACGGCCGTTTGATTTCCGTGTCGAGGATTGCGCGCCCCGCCCACGATTCGTCGAGTTGATCAACGTGATTCGGCACTTCGTCGGGCCGTAGAACCGTCTTGCCTTCCATTCGCAGAGCTCCAAACGCTCCTTCGGCATCGATGGAAAATTTCGACATCCCCACCTTGTCCCAATCCTCAAGCCCAGCTCCGAGATAAAACACGGCTCCGCTCTCCGGAAAGTATCCAAAGGAGAACATCGGCGGAAGCATCCGTCCGTACTCGCCACGCTCGAGCATCACACACTTTAGCTCGTCAACGCGCCGCCAGTACTCCTCCTCAGCGTACGGTTTGTTGAAGATGTGATACGACTTATGGCGCAGGCCGATGCACCCAAAGCAATGCGAACAATCGTAGCAGTTGAGGCTGTACTCGCAGTCGTCGCAACGGACGAGCGAGGTGGAGAATTTACAATGCGAGCTTGAAGCCGCCCATGCGTGATAGTTGTGTTCTCCCGGAATCGCCGTTGAGAATGCGTTGTCCTTTCCGCTCCAGATTCCGAAGCAATAGTAATTGTGATGTCCGTCGCGGCCGAAGGAGGAAAATCGGCAATCGGAGCACTCGATGAGATACTCGCCGATGGAACCCGTCGTCCCCACGTTGAAGTTTTCCGGCCAGACGCTTTGCTCGATCATCTCCATAAACTCCTTCCGTAGAGCTTCCAGTCCATCGAAAGTTCCCAAGTCAACCTCCTTCCGACGCTTCTCCCACTCATCTTTTGAAAGCTGCTCGTTCCACCACAGATACTTCCGATTGCGCTTATTCGAGGCGCCGAAACAGGATTCGCAGTTGCGGCAGTCGAAGAGAAAAGCGCTGTCGAGACAATCGTAGCACTGAAACGTGAAGAGACAGCGATAGATGCGTGAAGAGTAGCTCACGCGATAGCAGTCCGTGATGGAGATGCCGGCGTTGCAATCAACACACCCTTCGGCATCCTGACAATCAAGATTATAGAGACAGCTTTTTGATTTCGAGCTGGAGACGAAGTAACTGTCTTTGTCCCCCATTGAAACCGTCGCAATAGCGTTTTCCGGCTCGACGGTATTGCGCGTGGCGTTAAGCGGGATGCGAAGCTGAAGTTCGCGCAGTTGAGGAAAGAGCGGCAGAGCCAGATCAACATCCGCCGAAACCTCCGTAAAGTCACGGGCAAACCACTCTTTGTCGGGAAGCACACGCAATCCTGTCCCTGGATGAACATAGGTCAGCACCGGTTCTCCCGTCTCGAAATGTTTATTCCACCACCACTGATAGCAGGTGTAGAAAGCGGCGTTCTGCCAAAGCCGCAGAACGGGAGAAACCGTCGAAGGCGGCACGTTAAATTTTTTGTACCACCCGATCTCTTCTTCATCCATCATCCATTTCTCGCCCGTGAGTTCGCAAACTCGCTCGCCGGGCTGGAGATTCTCAAGGATGGTTTTGACTTTGGCGTCGTAGTTGGGAGTTTTAGAGTTTGCCATAAGCATCCAAGTGCTCGATTAAACAATGAAAATCTCCATCACCTGAAACGATCAAGGCCTTTTCATAATTCGGCCACTTGGAGTGGACCCCGAGGTTCAAATTCTGACTGTCAACAAACGCGTAATTGTTTCCATTCCCTTTAACCATACTGCTCAAGGTGTTTTAGATAATCCTCCCGACAATAAATCTTTCTGTTTTGATACGTCGCGTTTTTTGAAACGGTTAACGCCTTCCCGCACTTGTTACAAGTGGCATCAACAAAGATCGCCGAGTTGGCCTCAAAGACTAAGTTCTTCAAGCGAGTCATGGGATGAATGTTGGACGGCGCGATATTCAGCTGTTTGTACAGACGGATCTCCGGCGCGATGAAGCTGAATCGCCGTCTCTCCTTTTCATCAAAAACCATTCGCTTCGCCCATACAGATGGATCCATGTCGCGAATGTGATCCGGAATGTCTGCCGTTGTCATTTTCTCCACACCTTCCGGTTCTTCTCCCACCGCGCCGTATGACTCCGGATCAATATGGAGAGCCCCAAGCGCTTTTTCTTTTGCTTCGTCAAGCAAATAGATCAACGCGGCTGATGCGTAAAAGTAATTCGGAGAGAACTTGAGCGGGAAAAACTCACCGTATTCTCCGCGATCGAGCAGGCGGCACTTGATCTCATCGAGCCTCTTCCAATATTCCTCTTCCGTATATTGCGTATTGAAGATGCAGAATGACTTTCGGTTCAACCCGACACAGCCAAAGCAGTTTTCGCAGTTGTAACACTGCATGCAATATTCCAAGTTCTGACACCGATAACAGGAGTGAACGTACTTGCAGTTGGATGACTCTACGGGCGCATGGGAATAAAAACAATGCGTGGTGCCAATCGCCCCTCCGAGAAAGGCGTTGTCCTCATTCCTGCCTAAATGCACGCATCCCCAATAGCAATTGCTGGAATCAAACCCAGCGTAGATGTACTTGCAGTCGCGGCATTTTCGCAAACCCTCTCCAATCGAGTCTTCACATTGCTCGTTGAAGTTTTCGGGCCAGATGGCGATATTCCCAAGTTTCTCTTGAAATAAGGCTCTGTTCTTTTCCAGAGTTTCCCGACTGCCAAGATCCACCTCCGCTCGCCGCTTCTCCCACTCCTCTTTGGAAAGCTGTTCACCCCACCAAATGTACTTTTTGTTGCGCATATTCCAAGCGCCAAAGCAATCCTCACAATTTCGGGAGTCGAAAATAAAATCACAGTTGAGACAATCAAAACACTGACGGACAAACCGGCAGTTATAAATGCGATCCGAGATCAAAACACTGAAGCTCTTATGAATGTTGTTGGATTCGTAGACTTCAGCAGAGTCTTCCATATCAAGAACAGAGTACCCATACATGGAGTTCTTACTGCGGCAGGCTGTCACAAAATAGCTATTCTCATCGCCTTGAGAAAGAAGCGCGATGGAGTTCACGGGGATTTTGATCGAACGCCATGCGGTAAATGGTGTAGCCAATTGAAGTTCACGAATCTGGTCGAAAAAGTTTTTATCAGGATCGTACCCGCGCCCGCGATCCGTAAAATCCCTCTCAAAAAATTCTGGATCAGGCAAAACTTTGATACCAGTCGCGGGGTGAACATAGGACAGTACCTTCTCGCCCGTCTCGGCGTGTTTGTTGTGCCACCATCCGAACCCAGTCGCAAAACATGTGCAGATGGTTACGCGCGTGAGAGGATGCCAAGCCGAAGGTGGCACGTTGAACTTTTTGTACCACCCGATCTCTTCTTCATCCATCATCCATTTCTCGCCCGTGAGTTCACACGTCCGCTCGCCGGGTTGGAGATTCTCAAGGATGGTTTTGACTTTGGCGTCGTAGTTGTGGGTTTTGGACATATCTCACTATTCTACCATTCGCGCGAATTAGCCGACCTCCTCTGAACCTATACAATAATCTCCCCCATCTCGATCGCTTCCGCTTCTTCTTCTTTGGCCGTGGAGCTTCCGGCCGCAAGTTCCTTTTCAACGTCCACGCGCGGCGTGGCGTACTTTGCGCGGGACTGTTCCATGATTTCTTTGCGGAAATTTCGATGCTTGGGATTGTCCACGAACAACACTTCGGCCGAGAACGGATCCCATCTTCGACCGTCAATCGTCATCTTGACATAGATCTCGCGCTCGGAGAGATTGATCATGTCGGCCACATTGAACACCGGCTGCATTTCATCCTGCATGATCGTGGCGTCTTCCGCCGAAATTTGAAACACGATCATGGACGCCACGTTTCCAAACAAGGAGGAACGCAGAGACGGCGAGAGCTGGGAAAGGTTTTGATTGGCGACCGTAAGCGCGAACCCGAACTTGCGCGACTCGGCCAAAATATTCTCGAATGTTTTCGTGGCGATATTTTGAAACTCGTCAACGTAGAAGTAAAACGGGATGCGCTGACTCTCCGGAAGACGGATGCGCTGCATGGCCGCCTGATAGAGTTTCGTGATGAGAACCGCGCCGAAGAAAGCGGACTTTTCGTCTCCAACGAGTCCCTTGGAGAGATTCACAAGCAGGATGCGCTTCTTCTGCATGAGATCATAGAGATCCACCTTCGAGGTCTTCTGGCCGAAAATGTTGCGCATGAGAGGATCCGTCAACAGCTGGCCAAACTTGTTGAGAAGCGGGGAAACGGCTTCGGCGTCGTAGCGCTGGGACCACTCGGGAAACTCGATCGCCCAGAACCGCCGCACAACAGAGTCTTTGATGTACTCGATCACCTGCCCGCGGAAAGGACCGGAAGAGAGAAGCGAAACAATGCCGTTCAATGTCCCGTCGGGATAATCAATCATCGCGAGGCAGGAGAAACGCAGAAGGTGCTCGATGCGCGGCGACCAGTCGCTCGCAAATTGCTTTTTGAAAATTTCGATGATGGAGTCCGTTACCATGTGCTTGTCCTCGTCCGCGACGTTCGCGATCGGATTAAACGCAACGGGGAAATCGCGGTCAGACGGATCAATCACGCACACGTCTTGCAAACGTTTTTCGGGAATAAATTCGAGGATGGAGTTGATGAGGTCGCCGTGCGGATCCACGATGCCCACCGCATAGCCAAAGTGAATGTCGGCGCGAATGAGAAGCTCGAGAAGCTTCGTCTTTCCCACGCCGGATTTTCCAATCACATACAAATGGCGGCGGCGATCCTTCCTCTTCGCTCCAAAAATATAACGCGTGGACGAATACCCTGAACTGTAGTTGGTTTTTCCAAACAAAGAAATCTCTTCCGGCGCCGTATCCTGATTCGTCGGAAGCGTGTCCGGCGGTTCATGCCGCCGCGCAACAAATGTCTCGAGCTGATCGGACATACTTACCACGGGAAAATGCTATCTGATTCTTTCGCGACTTGAATGTTGTCTCCATCGTCTCCTTCTTTATCGTCTTGCGCCTGCGGAGCGTGAGCTTGCACTGGCCGAGATGTGCCTGTTCCGGATCCTCCCTGTCCATGGTCCCCGATACTCGACTTCCTCTTTCTGTGCCGCTTGCGCTTAGACATCTCGCCGCCGCTTCCATCGCTTTCAACAGGTTGAGACACAACCTTCCCGACCGTAGGCGCAGAAGGCGAAGGATTTCCCAGCGCCGAAAGCGAGATTTCTCCCTTCGGAGCCTGACGCTCTACCGGCTGGGCGTCCGAGGGTTTGAGCGGCACTGACGGTTTGTTGTCTCCCGTCTTCCCTTTTCCTTTTTTGCGTTCCTCCTTCACAATATCAATGCAATCCTCGCAGTAAATCGGACGGCTCGTATCAAGCTCCACCGGCAGCTGCATCTTTTTCTCACAACGCGAACACGTATACTCGTGCATCCACGGCGCCAGCTTTTTAGGTTTTTCCTTCGGGATCTCGATCGGCACAGCTTTTTCGTCAATGACGGGTTTTGTTTCGCTCCAGCGAAGAATGCGCTCCTCCACGATGGAACGCGCAATCGTCCACTGGCGGCGGGATGATTCGATAACCTTGTCCGCGTTGTTGATCGGCACGCAAATCGGCGGAAGCGTGGTGGCGGAAAACGGATCCGTCGAAATGCCGTTGCACAACAATTTCAAATAAATATTTGCCTTGGGAAGATTGACAAGATCATCCTCGATGAACTTCGGCGCAAACTCAAGCGCGAAGGTTGGCGCATCCATGGCGCCGATACGGAACGTGATGATGGTACCCGCGTTGCCGAAGACGCCGGGGCGTACCGCTTCGTCGAGCTGTTCGATATACTGGTGCGCCATGATGAGGCAGAGGCGGTACTTGCGAGCCTCGGAGAGAATATTTGCAAACGACTCCGTGGCAAAGTTTTGAAACTCGTCAATATAGAGATAGAAGTCCTGACGTTCTTCCTCCGGGATGTCCACGCGCTCCATCGCCGCGAGTTGCATCTTTGTCACGAGGAGGCCTCCAAGAAGGCGGCTGGCGTCTTCTCCGATGCGGCCTTTGGAAAGATTCACGATAAGAATCTTGTTCGTGTCCATGATGTCGCGCACGTCAATCGTGGATTTTTCCTGCGCCAAGATATTGCGAATGATCGAAGTCGAGAGGAATTGTCCGACCTTGTTTTGAATCGGAGCCACCGCTTCCGTCCGATACTTGTCCTCCCATTGCTCGAACTCCGTAATCCAAAATGCCTTGACGACCGGATCTTTCACGCCCGAGATAATCTTGCGGCGGAAGTCGCGGTCAACGAGCACACGGTTGATGCCCAACAATGTATTCCCTTGATTTTCAAGAAGAGAGAGAATCGTGTTGTTCATGATGTGTTCCATGCGAGCGCTCCACACATCCGGCCAGATTTTTTTGAACACGCCCATGAGACCAGAAGCGATCAAGTGGCGCTGATTTTCATCCACGGATTCCAGCACGTTAAATCCGATGCAGTGTTCGGTGTCCGAGGGATTGAAATACACGATATCATTGATGCGGTGTTCTGGAACGCTATTGATAATTTTTTCGGCGGAGTCCCCGTGCGGATCCAAAAGCCCCATGCCGTGCCCGTAGTAGAGATCAGCCAGCATCATATTTTCGAGCATGGTCGTCTTTCCCACGCCGGATTTTCCGATCACATACATGTGCCGGCGACGGTCGTCAGTGCGAATGCCGAACTTCCGCAACCGATTGCGGAAGTTCGTGCGGGCGAAGAAGATCACGTCGTGTTCGTGGTCGTGCGGGTATCTCATAGGTCGTCTTCAATCTTATCACGAATGCCGACATCTTCCGGCTCGACGCCCGGTTGAATGAGCACTTTAATCGCATCCGGGATATCGTGCGTCGTCGGTCGAGCTACGGACTCGCCCTTGGGCGACAACTGCCCTGCAACGCCCGAGCGGTCGAAAGAATCTGTCCTGATATTCGCGGTTGGCGAAGTCACCATCGGCCGATCGTCAATCGGCTTTGCCGTTTCCAAAACGGAAGACTCACCGTGAGGCGTTTGCTCATCCGGTTCAACCAGTTCTTCGGGGATCTCCGAAGCGATCGGCGGCACGGACATGGGAGCGGTAAAGATATCCACCTCGTGCGCCGCCTCTGCGTCGCCTCCTTCTCCCTCCGGCAAATGCATGCGGGGAGCCGTCAGCATTTCATCATGCTCCGAAGCGAACGGCGTCTCAACCGGCGGCTCGGCACGTTTCGCCACCGTCTTCTTGATAAGCGGCGCCTTGACGTACATGTTCGGGAAATGCCAAAGCGTGGCCAGTTCCTCGGTGTTCAACACGAACGGCTTGCCGCCGATCTCCATACTCCGTCCGACATACCCTTCGATAAGCCGGTTCTGGTGGTACGAGTACCACCACACCTGCCACCAATAATCGTCTTCCGGGGAACCGAAGCCTCCGAACTTGTTGAGATCTCCGTGCTGAAGCTGCTTCAGCGTCCCCTTCACGATGTCCTTGCGCGTTACCTTCGAGAAGATTTCCTTGCGGGCGACGTAGATCACGCGAATCTTGCAGCGCAATCCTGGCTTCGCGATTTTCCGAACCACCGCCTTCGTGATTTCGCGCTCCTGTTCCGTTACTTTGAAAGCCTTGTAGATTTCGCTCAAGTCTTTTTTCTCCTCACCCGCGCTTGCCTCCGATCCTAAAATGTCTCCGACAATCGTTCCGGGAATGGAGGCGATCATGTTGAGACCTGAACCGAGAAAACTCTCCTTCTTTTTCCCGAGATCCGCGCCGAACGTTTTGTTGATAAACACGTCCCCTTCCTTTTTCCATTTCTCATCGGCGTAATCGGTAACCACCTGAAACCACATCTGTTCGCCCGGACGCATAAGCGCCATGCCTTCGAAAAGATTGACGAGCGGGTCCTTTAGGTATTCATCCTTCGAGGCGGAATGTTCAAAATCTTCCCACGTGCGAATCGGGTAAAAGTTCTCACGGTCGAGCACGTATTCGGATCCCCACAAGTCGTACTGCTCATCCGGATAATGATGGGGAACGGCTTTCGTGTAGTCCTCGACGAGCGCAATCTCGGCATCCGGATACTGGGAGTAGACGGCCGCTTCATACGCGTCACGGTAACGTTCCTCCGTCCAAATGTAAAACTGGATATAACCGTTGATGGAAGCGATTTCAAAACTGTGGCGCCACTGGTTCTTGCCTTGAAGATAGCTCTCGAGCCAGACGGGAGAGGATTTGAGAGCGACGGTGATGGCAAAGATATTTTCCACCGCCTTGGGAGACTGTTCAGTCAGACGAGGAACATCAATGGCGAGAAGAACACACCGACGCTGGCTTCGCCAATGCTTGCGCTGGATTTCCACCCACGTCTGCATGAGTCCTATCGCGAGCGCGATGATGATCGGAACCCAGCCGAACATCCAAATCAGCTGATTGACGATCTCGTCAAGAGGCTGATTGAGAAAGGCGGAAAAATCCACTCCTCCGATGAAGGGCATAATGGGGATAGTATAGCATAAGCAGCAAAGGGATAAAGGAGCGGGAGCTCCAAATAACAAGTACCAAATGACAAACAAATCCAAAGCTGCAAGTTCCAATTCACAAACGTGAAAAGTTCGAGAGTTTTTGCATTGGGATTTGTGATTTAGAATTTGTTTGTCATTTGGTACTTGTTATTTGTGATTTACCCTGTACCACGTTACGAGCAAAGGCGAGGCGATGAACACCGAGGAATAGGCTCCGACGCCGATGCCGATCAAGAGAGCGAGAGCGAAGGAGCGCGTCGTCTCTCCGCCGAAGAGAAAGACGGCGAGGAGAGCGAGAAGTGTCGTAAGCGTCGTGTTGATGGAACGGGCAAACGTTTGTTGGACGCTTTTCTCGACGACCATCTCGAAGTCGTGTGCCCCCCACCGAGCCAGATTTTCACGCGTGCGGTCGAACACGACGATGGTGTCGTTGATGGAGTATCCGAGGATAGTAAGGAGCGCGGCAATAAAAGCCGTATCAATTTGAAAGTTCTGGGAAGCTCCGAGCACGGCAAAGACGCCAAGCGGAATGATGAGATCGTGCAGAGCCGCGACAATCGTCAAAAGACCGTACTTCCACGAGGCGATGGGTTCGGAAACCTTGCGGAACGCCCAAGCGACGTAGGCGACGATGAGGATGAGGGCGATCGCAAGCGCCAGCATGGCATCGCGCTTCAATTCTTTACCGATCGTAGGGCCGATGGAATCGAACCGGAGTTCGTCAATATTTCCAAACGAAGCTTCGAGAGCATTCAGAACCCGCTGGTGGTCCTCTTCCGTCATGTTCGAAAGGCGGATCAAGGCTTCATCTGTGCCGGCCGATTGCACCGTCGCTTCCGCGTATCCCATGTTTGAGAGCTCCTTTCGAAGCGCGGCGGTCTCCGGAGCCACGTCAAAACGGACCTCCAGAAGACTCCCGCCGGTAAAATCAATGCCGAACGGAATGCCAAGGACGGCAACGAGCATAAGACTCGTGGCGACCAGCAATCCGGAAACGGCGTACCACACCTTGCGCAGGCGAATCACGGCTAATGTCATATTTCTTGGCTGTTCTTACGAACTCCGTAGAGCCACGATGATTTAAACATTCCCCAGAGACTCACCAAGCGCAGGAGCGTACGTGTCACGATAATGGCGCTAAACATCGAGAGGAGCACGCCGATCGTGAGCGTTACGGCAAAGCCCTTGATGAAGCTCGCTCCAAAGAAGAAGAGGATCGCGGTGGCAATGAGCGTCGTCACATTCCCGTCGCGGATGGATGTCCACGCGCGCTCAAAACCTTGCTCGATGGCACGCGGCAAATCGCGTCCGGCACGCAGTTCTTCCTTGAGACGTTCGAAGATGAGGACGTTTGCGTCCACCGCCATGCCGACGGAGAGAATAAATCCGGCAATGCCCGCCAGCGTCATTGTTACACCGAAGAGCTTGTAGGCGGCGAGGTTCAGAACTCCGTAAAGGGCGAGCGTGGCGACGGAGAGGATGCCCGGAAGCCGGTAGTACAGCATCATGAAGAGCGCGACGAGAAGGAAGCCGATGAGGCCGGCGTTCATGGAACGCGAAAGCGAGTTAGCGCCGAGCGTCGGACCCACGGTTTGTTGAGAGAGAAGCTCGATGGGCACCGGCAAGGCTCCGGCGTTCAGACGTTGAGCAAGCACTTTCGCTTCATCTACGGTGAAGTTCCCCGTAATCTGCGCTTGGCCGCCGTAGATCGCCTGCTGGACAATCGGGGCGGAGATGAGTTCGCCGTCGAGGAAGATGCCGATGGGCTGGCGAATCAGGCGAGCGGTGAGATCGCCGAAAAGCTTGTCGCCTTCGCTGTCGAAGGTGATGGAAACGTAGGGCTGTCCTGCGCCCGTCTGATCGAATTCGACGCCAGCACGCTTGAGCTGTTTGCCGGAAAGCGATGTGTTCACCCAGCCGGCGGTCGAAGGCGCAAGATCGCTCGCGAGCGTCAGCGGATAGCGCGCGCGGGAGAGTTCATAGGTCGTGATTGGCTTTTGATCGCGCTTGTAAAAAATGTGGTAACCAAAACCGGACTCGACGACGCCTGCGGAAATGCCGGAGACGGGAAGCTCGCGGATCGAGATCTCGAGCGCAGGTGGCAGAACGCCGGGTTGAACCCAAGAGAGATCTCCTTGATTCTCTGGGGCTGTAGGGTCCGTCGAGTATTGCAGGACGCGCTCGGCAAAGTTTTCCGGCGTGAGACCGTCAAGCGCCTGCTCGGCGCGGATGTTCGCCTCGATCGCGGGAATGGCATCTTCCCCAGCACATCCAATCTTCCCTTCAAAACAGATCATGATGTGGGAAACCAGCCATTGTTCGTCTTGCCGTGTGGAGTCGTATCGCACAAGACTCACGCCGCCCTCGCCGTTCTCTTCCGTAAAAAATTGTCCCGGACGAATGCCGTCGTTCACAATCACCGAGATAAACGGGCCGTAGATCGGATGCGTCGGAGAAACATTTGAAAGCATCTCGGGATTCGCGCCTTCCGGAAAGGAACCGGTGCGGCGAGCCTGCGCAAGCGCCTCATCCACAACCGCGCGTTCGGCCGCCTGCTTCGCATCGAGCTCGACGCGCTGGGAGTCCGAAAGAGCGTCGGCATCGGACCCTGGTTCTTTGAATTCAAGGATCGGAGTTTCTCCAATCTGATTAATCGCTTCCGTCACGTCGAGCACACCGGCCAGCTCAACAACAACACGATGCGTCGAACCGCTTTGGATCGTCTGCACCACCGGCTCCGAGACGCCAAACGCGTTGACGCGCCGTTCGATCACGTCGCGCACGCCTTCAAGCGCTTCATCGCGCTCGGCAGATGGGATCTGCGACATGTCGGCCTCGTACACAAGGTGCGTGCCGCCCTGGAGATCGAGGCCAAGACGAAATCCGCCTTGGCTCAAACCCGGAAGTCCGACAGCCTGCCAAGCCTGCGGTAGAGCAAATCCAAGCGAGATTAAAAAAAGGAGCACGACGGCGGTGAACCCGATCCAAGCGCGTTTGCGAGGACTCATAAATCCTCCGCCCCGACTCTGGTTCATACGCCGTTGACGCTCCAAATGCTTGCGGTGATTGTATCTGGCCATAGATGTTTACAGGAAAATAACGTCCGCAAGTGTACTCAAAACAACAAACAAAGGCAAACCGAAACGGTTGACAACAGGGCGATTTCGGGCTACCGTCGCGCCATCTGCGGAAGGAGGTACGTTCATGGAACCGCAGCTTTCGATGGCCTATACGATCATCATCGCTCTCGTCCTCGTCCTCGTCATCCTCGCCGCACTCTGGCGCAACGCCGAAGCACGCGTGAACGCGTTCCGACGGATGGCTCATCTCGATCACCTCACCGGACTCGCCAGCCGCGCGCGGTTCGAGATGGAGATCGGCCGCCGTATCGATCGGGCCAATAACCCGCAAGCAGGCGCGCGAGATCAGACCGTGAGTCTCCTCGTCCTCGACCTCGACGGGTTCAAGGCGATCAACGACACCCACGGCCACCCCGCCGGCGACGAGGTTCTCCGCCGAGTCGCTCAAGTGCTCGAAGACGCCGTCCGTCCGAACGACACCGTCGCCCGATTCGACCCGCGCGCCACAAACGGCGTGACGGCACGAGTGGGTGGAGACGAATTCGCCGTCATCCTCGACGGCGCGGACTCCAAGCAGACGAGCGAAATCGCCCATCGCGTTGAGCGAGCCATCTCGCGCCTCGTGATCCACCTCAAGGACGGAGCGGTCGTCCGCGTCGGCGCGAGCGTCGCGGGCATCTCCCGCACCGGTCCCGGCCTCAACGCCGCAGAGCTCATCGAGCACGCCGACAAACGCCTCTACCGCGCCAAGGACAAGGGCAGGTCGGGCGACGTGGCGGTCGTCGTCGAGAGCGAACGCACCGCGGCTCCTCGCGAGAAGTGAGTCGAGCCACCCCTCTCTGCCCTGTAGTCCATGTACTACAGGGTCTTCCTATTTTAAAGACTCAACGATTTGAACCTCGGTACCGTCTTCCCTTCCCATTCGACGTCGGAGAAAAACTCGGCGAGCGACCGAACCCAAATCGGGCTTCCGTGATCGGCGCCTTGATACACGACAACGTCTTCCTGTGTTGCCTCCATCTTGCCAACGCCAATCACCTTGTACACATTGCCTTTGTAATGCTGATACGTCCCGCCGGGTTGAATGAGGTCTGGAGCCATACCTATTCTTTCTTGAACGTCACTTTGAATTGAGGATACCACTTCTCATCGTTCTCATCCACAATCTCCACCGTCTCCTTGTTCACGTACATGTTGAGCGCGATGTCGGAGATTAGTTCCTGATCGGTCGAGATTTCAATTTTGAGTTCATCCAGTTCTGAAAGCTCTCCCGAGCCGGAACGAATCTCCATCTCGATCCCTTTTTTCTCTTCGCGCAGAGCTTTGGCCTCCTCCTGAATTTCCTGATATCGAACATTGGCCGACAACTCGTCTTTAAGCATCTTATTCAGTTCCTTGCGTTTCTTCTTGGCTTTATCGAGACGTTTGTACACTTCATTGAGGGTTTGCATAGCGAAAGATTTACGAATCATGAACGACAGTTTAACACATAGGACATAGAGGTCACATAGGACTTATACACGAATGGAACGACTACGATAGAGACGCTCTGTAAAACCCCCGTTCGCAACAAAGGCATCACTCAAAACCTTGAGCTGTTGGTCTAGGAGAAAGTTTGTCTGGTGAATAAGGCAAGTTGCAACATTCGCCGCGATTTCATGGTTCGAAATATAGATCATATAGGTCGTATAGGACCTATGGTTCGCATAGGCAAGTTGGCGCACTTCTTTTGCTCGTTCGTCTTCTTTTGTCCACTTCATCAAATCTCGCTGGCGTAAAAAGTCTTCATAGTCCAATAACAACTCTTCCAAACTTGCACGAGCTACATTTACAAGCTTCATCTCTGTCTTCTTTGATGTTCCAGATGCCTGGCATCCTTCCGCGATATTCTGACGACCAGAACGAGCCGCTTGGATCATTTGATCCCTCATGCGGTAGTCCTTCACGAAATGTTTGCAAAATTCAACGGTAAAATCGTAGACGATCGTCGCATTTTGAAAAGATTTTAACGTGCGATACCCGCCGTGCGCCGGAATAAGTTGATCTGACATAAGACATGAGTCGTATAGGTCGCATAAGACCTATACTCGAATTAAAAACAAAACCTCCCCGCAACAAAAGGGGGGAGTTGTGTTGCGATAAATTTATTCCATCACACTTTTCGGTTTTTGTCAACGCATTTATCCACTTCTTCCTGGTAGCTTCCTGGAAGTTTCGTGAAGTTTCTCGGGAGGCGAGCCGTAATGTTTGACAAGGATCAAATATGCTGGTATTATTCCTTCATCACCAACGGAAAGCAAGCCCTATAAGGTTCCGTCCTTATGGGGCCCTTTCTTTTTTAGCGAGTTTTTCACGTAGATCATTCATGTACCGTAGATAAGGCCGAAAATGCTTGAACTTCAGCAATCCAGAAAATCGTCGTTGATCCGGTATCAATACAGCCTCGAGTTTACTTTTCGTGATGAGGTGGTCGATTAAGCAATAGAAGTCGCCATCGCCACTGACAATCACAGCCTTCTCGTATTCAGAAAAATCAATCATGGCCCAGAGGACAAGTTCAGCATCACAGTTCCCTTTTGTCGTCCCATCTTTGTATTGCAATGTCGGCTTGAAGACGCAGGTGAATCCGGCATTCTGCAACTCAGTGTAAAGACTTTGATTTCCAGGAATGTATCCGATGAAAAGATACGCTTTCTCGACATGATACTTATCTCGCATGTGGATCCGAAACCGTTTGAAATCCAACTTCCATCCTTGCGCGCGAATCGCGAGATTTAGATTCTGGCTGTCGATGAAGGCGTAGTTGCGATGCTCGCTCTTCATAAACTCGAAAGGAAATCCTTCAACTTCCTAGCTGCGGTAGTCCGCATACTCAAGAGAGACTTTTCACTTCCTGACATTTGAGCGAATGTTTTTGATTGTCCATCGGGAAGAAAAATCGGGTCCCACCCAAATCCGGAACCACCTTCTGATTTTACAATTTTCCCATTAATCGACCCTTCAAAAAAGTGAATTTCATTGCGATCCTTAGCGTAACCGATAATCGTCTTTGCAACAGCAATATCATTACCAAATTTCTCTGACAGCTCTACAAGCCCTTCGTTTCCAATTGTTTTCAAGAACCACTTGATTAAAGGCCCAGGCAATCCATGAAGACAATCAAGATACAATGAAGTGTCTTCGACGATGAACTCGCCTTCAGCATGTTCAAACGCGGCATTCAGTTTTGTTCTGATAATCTCGCGAGCGTCTATCTCTTGAATCTCCGGTAGATCAATATCCAACTGTTCAACGTTCGGTAATATCGTTTGAACTTCTTTGAACTTTCCGTTATTACCTGTAATGAATTTGATCATACTACTTGTGTCACGCTCCGTGGCATTTCTTATATTTCTTTCCGCTCCCGCAGGGACAGGGTTCATTCCGACCGACTTTTTCTTTTGCAACCGACGGGGTCGAAGGGGGCGAGTCCGAAGCTCCTGAGAGCATCACGCCTCGCTTTTCATACACCGACTTCGCAAGATCGGCCATCTGCCGCGCTTCGACAACATGGTGTGCATATTTGAAGAAGTTGGAAGAGACTTCCATGCCGATCGCGGACAGAAGACGATTGAAGAGTCCAAAGGATTCACGACGGTATTCGATCAAGGGGTCGCGCTGGCCGTAGCCGCGCAGGCCGATGCTTTGACGCAGAGCCGTCATCACGTCGAGATGGTCAATCCACAACCGGTCAATCGTGCGAAGCAGAACCGCCTTCTCCAGCTCATTGAGTTCCTTGCGCGACTTGAAAGCTTCTTCCACCTTGTCGTATTCTGCGCGCACGATCTCCATGAGTTTCTCCAAAATCTCCGAGCGCGCGACCGCGATGTCAGACTTCGAGCCTGACTGCCCCACGAGTCTTTCCAGCTCACCCCTTTGCTCGCCGGTCAGCTTCATCATCGCCGTAATCGTCTCGACAATTTCATAACGATCATCGTCCGACGTCTCATGTTCCGACTTATCACTTTTGACTTCCTTGAACTTCTCCGGCACATCCGAACCCGCCTCCCCCGTGTGGAACCGAATCGCCTCTTCAAGCGCTTCGTCGAAATGTTCCAGAATGATCTCGCGCAACGCTACGGCGTCTTCCCCCTCCCCGACAGAGCCNNACGTCGTCGTAGGAGAGGAGGTGCTTGCGCGTGTCGTAGTGATTGCCCTCAACGCGCTCCTGCGCCTTCTCAATCGAATGCGACACCATCTTGTTTTCAATCGGCACGTCGTCGGGAATCCCAAGCCGATCCATGAGCCCTTTTGTGCGGTCGCCACCGAAGATGCGCATCAAGTCGTCCTCCATCGAAACATAAAACTGCGTCGAGCCGGGATCTCCTTGGCGGCCGCCGCGCCCGCGCAGTTGGTTGTCAATTCGCCTCGACTCGTGCCGCTCAGTGCCAATGACATGAAGCCCGCCAAGCGCTTTCACCTCTTCCGCCTCTTCCCGGGTCGAAGGATTTCCGCCGAGGATGATGTCCACGCCGCGTCCTGCCATGTTGGTCGCCACCGTCACGGAACCTTTGCGTCCGGCCTGCGCGATGATCGCTCCTTCACGCTCGTGATTCTTCGCATTCAACACCTCGTGCGCGATGCCCGCCGAAGTCAAGAGCGCGCTCAACACTTCGTTCTTCTGAATCGAAACCGTGCCCAAAAGAATCGGCTGTCCTTTTTCCTGCAGAGCCTTCACCTCGCGCACCACGGCTTCGAGCTTGCCCGCTTCCGTTTTATACACGCGATCCGGCGCGTCCGCTCTTTGCGACGGCTTGTTTGTGGGTACAACCATGACATCCATGCCGTAGGTTTTCTGAAACTCCTCTTCGTCCGTCTTCGCCGTTCCCGTCATGCCGGAGAGCTTGTGATACAGGCGGAAATAGTTTTGAAACGTAATCGTCGCGAGTGTCTGGCTCTCGCGCTTGATCTCCACGCCCTCCTTCGCCTCAATCGCTTGATGGAGCCCTTCGGAGTAGCGGCGACCTTCCATGAGGCGTCCCGTGAACTCATCAACGATGATAATCTCGCCGTCTTTGACAACGTAGTCTCGATCCTTCTTGTAGAGCGCCTGCGCCCGCAGAGCTTCTTCCATGTGATGCACCATCTCGACAGACTCGCTCGTGTAGAGATTCTCGATGCCGAGCGCAGACTCGACTTTCCCGATGCCGTCTTCCGTCAGCGTCGCGGCCTTGAGTTTTTCGTCGAGGTTGTAGTCTTTGTTTTCGAGGAGCATCGCGGCGATGCGCGCGCAATTTTGATACGCCGAGCTTGGGGTGTCGGAAGGCGCGGAGATGATCAAGGGCGTGCGCGCTTCGTCAATCAAGATCGAGTCCACCTCGTCTACGATCGCGTAGTGAAGTTCGCGCTGGGTCATCTGTTCAAGCGTCATCACCATGTTGTCGCGCAGATAGTCGAATCCAAATTCGTTATTCGTGCCGTAGGTTACGTCGGCGCGATACGCTTCCCGGCGCGTGCAGGGTCGAAGATAATCCATGTCAACTTTAAACGATTTGAGTGCGTCTTGAGCTTCATCCACTTTCTCCTCGTCTTCTTCATGCCGATACTCCGGATCATACAAAAAACTCGCGTCGTGCTGAATGCATCCGACGGAGAGTCCAAGCGCGTAAAAAACCTGTCCCATCCACACGGCGTCGCGGCGAGCGAGATAATCATTCACGGTAACAAGATGCGCGCCTTTGCCTTCGAGGGCGTTCAAATAAAGAGGAGCGGTCGCGGTGAGCGTCTTTCCTTCGCCGGTGCGCATCTCGGCGATGTTGCCGTAGTGGAGCGCCATGCCTCCAACCATTTGCACATCATAATGCCGCTGGCCAAGCGTGCGCTGGGCCGCTTCGCGCACAACGGCGAACGCCTCAAAGAGTACGTCGTCCAGCTTTTCTCCACCCGAGAGCCGAGCCTTCAATGCAGGCGTCTTTGCCTTAAGTTCTTCGCCGGAGAGTTTCTCCATTTCCGGCTCAAACGCATTTACCTTCCCCACGCTCGCTTCAAACCGCTTAAACTCTTTAACGCTCTCATCGGGGAAAATTTTCTTCAAGAATTTTTGCATAAATCGGCCGTAGCTTAGCGCATTGTACCGATTCGATCAAACCACCCCCGACCACCCCTAACTCCCTTCTTTCGATAGCACCACCCCCGGCCCCTCCTCCACAAGGAGGGGTGGAACGTATTTCGAATCCCCCTCCTTTTGTCCGGCGAAGCCCGATCCGGCTCTGCCGGAAAGGGGGGGTTAGGGGTGGTCGGGGGTGGTGCTTCTATTCCTTTCCAGGACGCGGACCTCGATGTTTGCCGATTTGGCGTCCTCGCCAATCTTTGATCTGCCGCGCCAAATGATCTTTGACTTTATCAATCGCTTTATACAAATCCTTCTCCGTCTTTTCGACGCGCAAGAGAGCTCCGGGCACTTGCAAGTTCACCTCGCACCGCATCACGTCGCCCTTCTGGTGATGGTGTGTTGTCTTCCCCACTTCGACATCCGCCATGATGGACGGATCGCTTGGAAGAAGCTCGTCAAGGTAAGCCAGCTTCTCTTCCACATACTCTCGGATCGCCGGCGTAAGTTCGATGTTCGTGGCTTTGATGTTTCCTAGTCGCATAGAGTACGTTTTAATTTACCAAGTCACTGAACGAATTGTATCTCTTCCTGCAGTTGAATGCCAAGTTGATCCCGCGCCCGCGTTTTGATGACGGCAATCAGTTGCATGATTTCATCAGCCTCGGCGCCATCGCTCACGAGGAAATTGCCGTGGATCTCGCTCACCTTTGCTCCGCCAACGGCAAAGCCTTTCAAGCCGAGCTCTTCGATGATCCACCCCGCGCCGAGGCGTCGAGCCGCGAGCATGGGATCAGGAATGTCGAGCTTCGTTTTGAGTCGCGCGAGCTCATCGTCCGATTCGATCTCATAGTTTTTGAAAATGCATCCCGCACATCCGGCGTTCTGCGGTTGAGAAGCCTTGCGCTTCCGCATCGTCTCTTCAAGCTCGGCTTTGAGAGCATTCTTGTCGCCCGCCTCCAGCTCAAACGTCGCCGAAAGAACAATCCAATCCTTCCCCTTCTCTTCCTTCAACACCGAGTGGCGATAGGACATCCCGAGTTCTTCCTTCGTCATCTCGACCATCTCTCCCGTTTCTTTTTTCAAAACGCGAACCGATACGAGTCTGTCCTTCGTCTCTCCTCCAAAACACCCCGCATTCCCACGCACCGCTCCTCCAACCGTTCCCGGCAAGGAGATCATCCATGTCAGTCCAGCAAGTCCCGCCTCCGCCGTCTTTCTCGCGAGCATGGCCGAGAGCACGCCCGCTCCGGCGGTTACGAGAGTACGCCATCCATCCTGAACAACCTCTCCGTCTCCAACTCTTCGGCAACCACCCAAACCTTCCGGAGCATTGAATTCGATCTCGATCTCCCGAAAAGCCGGCACGAGCACGAGCGCGTTGATCGGCCCGTCGTCGTAGAGAACATTTGAGCCTCCTCCATGGATGACGATGCGCGCATCGCCCTCACGCACGATCATAACGGCGTCGCGCAATTCCTTTTCCGTCTTTACTTCCAAAAACCACCGCGCCGGACCGCCGATGCGAAAGTTGGTATGCTTCGCCATCGGCTCGCCCTGCTTTAAGCGATCGCCGAAGCGTGCTTGAAGCTGTAACGTCACATCATCCATCGAGAATCCCATACTCATCGCAAGACTCCTCCCCACTCGACGACGGTGAAGCCTTTGCGTTCCGGCGTGCGGAAGATTTGCGGTTTGGCCGCGATCGGCGTGTCGAGTTCTTCAAAGTCCATCAAGATGCGGACGATGCGATCCGGACGGACGGAGAGCGACAGAGGCGCCAGTTGGTCCATCACGTTTTTTCCATGCCACCCGATTTTGTAATACGGCGCGTCTTGCATGCGCGGCAACCAGAACTCCAAGAAGTCTGCCGACTCTGTTTTATTGAGACCAAGTTTCGCGAGCGTGGCGCGAAGATAGACTTCCACATCGCCCCCCGCGACCACATCGTAATTTATCGGAGACTGGTACGCTCCGCCCGTTCCTTCCCAGAAAAGATAGGGATAGGTTTTGCCATCCGCTTTGTTCACAAGCACTCCGTCCGGAGACGCCGTTACGTTCCAACCCTCCCCATACTCGGGCTCGGTCTTGCTGAACCCGCCCTTTGGTGCAAGCCGCACGTTCACGTCCATCGTCGTCTCTGGATAGAGATAGATGACCGGCTTGCCGCACTCCGCCATGGGAACCACGTCCGAACGCATGAAGCGCAGAAGACGTCCCATTTGATCTTCCCAGAAAAAGAACGGGTGAATGGAGAGAAAGGCATTGATACTCGTGTCGGCTCCTTCAGGCTGTTGATACGCCCACGACTCCTGCATCCACGTGTACTGATCTGGCAACGTCTCATATTCATAGACGGCGTCCCCGGACAGCGTCGTTCCTGTCCGGCGCAAAGGAGGCGCTCCGACTCGCGAGACAACATCCACCGGCGCCGAAATGCCGCAACCGGTTCGCAGGCTCTTCGTATACAAGCCCAGAGCCGATCCGTCGTCCCAGCGCACATCCACCGTCCCCTGTACGCCAAGATAACCGTATTGCTCATCCTGATGAAAGATGGGCGCGAGCGCGTCATAATAATGCAGACGCCCGTCAGGACGCAACGCAATGAATGCGCCCGTCAGACGCTGGTCGAGCGCCGGAGCCACAAGCGTCCCGTCCGCAAACGTTCCCACGGCGTTCGCTAAGAAATAACGGGAGGCGTCGCCGCTAAATTCCATATTGCCGTTGCCTCCCGCCCCGAGCGAATGAAGTGTCATGTGCACGCCGTCAAGGGCGTTGGAAACCGTCATGACGCGATCATCTTCAAAACGATCAAGCTCCGGAAGCGGAACGCGCGCCGTCAAAATGCTGGCGGCCACAAGAGCCGACTCGATGGGCGCAAAAATGCCTGGATCCTGATCATTATCATTCTCTGGAAAACCAAATACAATCGGATGAAAGCCCTTTGAACGCTGATCTATCGTCTCCACTAACCGGACCATGCGCGGAACGTCGCTTGGTTCTGTGAGCATAAGAAAAGAAACTTCCGTCGGTCCTCCCATTTCATTTTCCATCGTCAGAACGTAGCGAAAAAGAGACCATCCTGCATAGGCGCCTTCTTGAACGACTCCAAGTGTGTGAGTCTCGCACATGGACCATTCACCGGCGGAGGCGGAAGGACGAATCAGGTTTTGAAGCGGAGGAATGCAAAACGGGTTTGGATAGATTTCTTTTTCCCAAGCAACCAAACGCGCACCACTCGCGTCTGCCGACGGTTCGGCATCGGCTGACTCGACGTCCCCTACATTTACAACCACCGTCTCATGAGAAGAAGAGCGAGCCGTCTGCCACAACAGAGCCGCTATGACACCGATCGCAAGAGCCAAAAAAACAACGAGCGCAATGACGACCGAACGGTACGCGGACCGTGGTCGAGATTCTGGTGGCATCGGCGCGGGCGGCTCGTGATTAGCGGGCAAGTCTTGGGACACGGAGAACTCCTCGTGCGGGAAGGTCATAGAACGATGATGAAGCAGGGAGGATTGAGAACGTCTCCTCTGCGGCCGCGTCGGAAAGCGGGACGGGTTGACCGTCCTTCGTTCCAACCGGCAACAGGTAGAGTGTAACAAATTGAGGCTCAACCGTCACTCCAAGCGACAAACCCGTCCATGTTTCCGGAATCGGCTGATCGAAAACAAAATTGCCAAGCGAGTAGACCACAGGAACGCCTTGAATAACCTCCGTGTCTTGCACGACGTGCGAATGGGATCCGACGATGAGATCGGCTCCCATGCCAACGATTCTTTCCGCCAAACGGCGTTGCTCCGCGGAATGCACAGACTGATACTCCGTGCCCCAATGCGGCATCACGACCGTGAAGTCAGCTTCGTCTCGAGCCTGGGCAATCGCCTTCACAAGAGTGTCTTCGCTTGAAGCAAATACATTCCAGCCTACAAACGCGATCTGGAATCCTCCGGCGCCCGCGATCCGAATAAGCGTAGGGTCGGCAAACGAGCCGAACCATGCAACTCCGAGATCGTCGAGCCATTCCCTCGTCTCCTCCTCGCCGGCAATCCCGACATCGCGCGAATGATTATTGGCGAGACTCACGAGATTAATCAACGCTCTCATCTCTTCCACGGCGGAAGGATCGAACACGAACTGAAACGGAGGATTGTAGGTAAACCGACTTGGACGCTCGCTCACCGTACCTTCAAGATTGCCGACGACGAAATGCGTCCCGCGCAAAAACCGTTCCACTTGCTCCCACGGATACGAAACGCCATACTCGTCCATCTTGAGCCGCACGCCTCGATCGAGCATGATGTCGCCCACCACTTGAAACGAAGCGAACGGTTCGGCGGAAGCATCCCCCGAAGAAAACCATCCGCCGATGTGGCTCGTATTCTCGTCCGCACGGCCGGAGGGGATCAATCCGAGAGAGCTGGTATGAAACGCCAGCGTAAATCGTTCCGCTTCCATCAAGGCGTTCCAAATTTTGAGCGCGCCGAGCGCCGCATTGGAATCAACTTCAAGATCAGGGGAACCGTCAAGCGGCTGACAATTCAAACCTCGCTTGAGACACGCGATGGACACGTCATCGTGAAAGCTCTGCGGAGCCGATGGGAGATAGTGCGAGAAGTCAACGGACGCGACGAGAAATGCGTCGGGGCGAAGCGCGACAAGTTTCCGCATGAGATCGGAAACTTCTCCATAACCGATCGCCGTCTCGTCGAAGAGAATCGGCACAATGTTTGCGTTCGGGAAACTTCGCGCGATAAATGGCGTCAAGGCGGCAATCCCGTGTTCCTCCGCAAACGGCGTCTCATCAATCGAGATCACGCGAGACGACGTATCGGAAAACGACTTCGCAAGCTCTCGAGCCGTTCCAGCGTCCGAAAGCACCGGGCCATAAGGTGTAGCCCAAGCTCCCTCTGAGAGAACGATCGGCGCACGGCCTCGCGAGAAGTGATTGGGGCTCAAGACGATAACCGTTTGGACACGCTTGGAGGCGACGGAGGAAAACAGCGCGGCGACGCGGTCTGCCACGAGCAGGTGATGAGGCGAAACGATGGCGCGAATGTTCGCGGGCGCCTTCAGCGGATGAGACGCCGCTTTCGTATAAGCGGTATCGAAAAACATTCTGTTCGCCAAGCCGGAAGAATAGACTCGTCCGGAAAATACGACAGCCTCTTCGGATGGCTGGAATTCCATCTGCTCCGACGGAGACGCCGCAAAAAAACTCGCCGCAAAAAAACCAAACAGAAACGCGCCCACAAGCATCCCAAAGAGTCGTCGCTTCATATTGACGAAATCAGCCTGCGAGCCACGTCATCAATATCCCCCGCGCCTTGGAAGAATAGGACGTCGCCGGGCTGAACCAGCTCGTGAACGAGTTTTTCCGCCGCGTCGAGACTTTCCGCGTAGTGAGTAAAACTACCCGATCGTGCAGTTTTACTCACCGCTTCTGCGAGCGCTTTACTCGAGACAGATTGATCATCTGTGCGGCCAGCCACGCCGTAGATCTCCACCAAAATATTTATATCCGCTTTGCCCAAGACAGAGACAAACTCGTCGAACAACTCCGCCGTGCGAGCGTGCTGGTGCGGCTGGAAGATGTGGACAAGACGGCGATTTGGGAAGAGCTCGCGCGCGGCTTTGAGCGTTTCGCGAATGGCCGTCGGATGGTGGCCGTAGTCGGAATAGACATCTGCCCCCCCGCCTGAACGATTCGTGCCGTTCATTCGGGCAGGTTGCCAAACGCCGAGATGTTCAAACCGCCGCCAGATGCCAGGAAACGCTTCGAGCGAGGCGCACGCTTTCGCTTCATCGAGCTTCAAAAGCCGAGCCACGGCCAAAGCTCCAGCCGCATTTCTCTGATTGTATCCCCCAGGAACCTTGAGGTTGAGCTTCGGATCGGCTTCCTTCTCCACCCAAATCACTTCTCCAACCTCCCGAGCCCACTCCTCCATCGTCTCCCGCACATGTTCAAGATCTCGATAAAAATCCGGATGGTCAAACTCCACGTTCGTGATAACGCCGATATCTGGATGGATCTTGAGATGGTTCGCCATGTGTTCGCACGCTTCGAGGACGAGATACTTGCTCGAACCGACGCGGAGATTTCCGAGCGACCAGCCGGGAACGCGACTTCCGACGATGACGGTTGGATCCAGTCCCGCGTCCTCCAACACCTTCCCGATCATCGCCGTCGTCGTGGACTTGCCGTGCGTGCCCGTTACCGCGATCGTTGTGTACCCCTTTGCGAGCTCACCCAAGAACTCGGCAAAGCTCACTTGATCGATGCCGCGATCCTTTGCCGCTTGTCGCTCGGGATTCGACTCCGGCACTGCCGAAGAGTAGACAACGAGATCGGTGTCCTTGGGGACATTTACCCCTTCCCTCCGCCGCTGAAGCTTTGGCGGGCGGGCGGGCGAAGGGTACACAGACGCTCCCATCCGCTCGAGCTCGTCTGAAAATAATCCTCCGTGCANNGCTATTGACTTTTTGCCTAAAAACTGATATTTTCCCCCGTTCATGTTTGGTGGGTCTTGTCCCTCCGAGCCTCTGAATTCGTTCGTTCACCCCGCCACGTCGTTCGCGCAACGATATGGCACGGAGGCACCATGCCCGACTTCCTCCCCAAGTTCCTCGACCTGCCCATCACGATCCTGATGGGTGTGATCATCGCCGTCATCTTCTTCCTCCTCGCCCGCCGCTTCGGTCTCCTCGCCCGCCTCGCCGCTCTCTTCTACCGCATCGAGGAGAAGGCCATCGGGCGGCGGAGCGACAAGAGCACATCGAGCCCGAAGCCGACATCGCCCGCCTCCAGGCCGAACGGCTTCCTCATCGTCAGCCTGTGCATGGTCGCCACCATCGCCATCAGCGGCATCTGGATGGGGCTCGAGAACCGTGCCGACCAGCGTGCAACATGGAGGACAATCCACGATCTCCGGTCGGACACCACGGTCACGAACCGGCTCGCCGCGCTCGAGAGCGAGAACACGAGCCTCAAGGAGAAGCTCGCCAAGCTCGAGCGGCATCCCGCGATCGTCAGCATCAACGACACATGGACGCAGAGACTCTGGTACATGATCGTTCTCGCCCAACTCACCGACACCGACGGCGACGGCATCGTGGATGCCGACGACTACTGCCCCACCCTCCATCGCGGCAAGGACAATGGTTTCGGTGACGGACATACGTGGACGAATGGGTGCCCAGTCGTAGATCAGGACGACGACGGCATCCCCGACGCCCTCGACAAGTGCCCCGCCGTGGACGGTCTCACGTACGACCTCCACACAGTGGGGAACATCCCGATCCCTGACGACTCCCTCGTGGAGCAGATCGGGGCCACCTTCTACGGATGCCCCGACAGCGACAACGACGCCATCCCCGACGCGGCCGACCTCTGCCCCAACATCCAAGCCGATAACGACGAGGATCTCGACGGGTGCAAGGACGCGCAGCAGGATCTGCGGATTCCCGGAGATCACATCTGGCTCCAGCAGGACTCGCAACGCTACGGCTACCAGGCCGGCCAGCTCGTGGGATACTTCCGGGGAGAGCGATCCCCCGGAGGCGTCCGCATCGAGTTCCTGATCGCCTGCGAGGCGATGGGCGCGGACGGCATCCAGCTCTCCGGAGACACCACGGACTACACCCTCGTGAAGTCCTGGGGAGTCTGCCGTCCCCAGGGCGGCGTCTGACCTCCTCTCCTCCAGCTCGTCGAGTCTCCAAGACTCCGAGCCCTCGGGAACCGAGCTCTTCGGTTCCCGCTTCCCCTTTTGTACACTTCGTGTACGCGGAAACCACGAAAGACTAAAAGAAACCGCGGAAGCGCGCAAAAGGGGAATCCATCCCGCCTGATCCTTCCACCCCGCCACGTCGTTCGCGAACGCGTGGCATACCTCGGCTTTCAAGCTCGAGGCACAAAGAGGCAGTCATGTCCAACACCACCGACCCCTCCCCCACCACCCTCACCGACGATGAGCAGTCGGCCATCAACGCGCTCGACAAGGATGTCTGCAAGGGCGTCTCGGCCATGCTCAAGAAGGCCGACGATACGCTGGAGGATAGGCTCCAGCGCGAGGTCATCAACCCGCTCCTCCGCCGCCTGCGCAACACGCGGATCATGTTGTGGGTGATGACCGCCGCGCTCGTCGCCATGGTCATCGCGATGATCCTCGTCCATCCGACGAAGAACGCCGTCCATGCGGACTTCTCGGAGCGCGACAACAAGATCGCCGATCTCGAGACCTGGAGGACGCAGGCCAAGGTCACCTCGCCGATCACGATCGCTTGGGACGGCGGCGGCTCGACGACCATCTCGTTCAACACCCTCACCGAGCTCTTCACCACCCTCGTGCACAATCTCTCAGAGGTGGGGGAAGAAACCGAGAGGATCAGCTACATTCAGGCGAAACTCATCATCGCCCTCAACTCCGACGGCAACGAGGAGGACTGGACGACGGACGTGAGCTCACAGGACGCGCAGGGCTGCTACCTGCGCTCCTACGAGCTCGACGACGACCATGCCCTCACCCGCCGCCAGCGCCATGACGGCACCAGCTGGCAGAACTGCTACTAGCCACCCAACCATGTAGCGTGCCGAAGGCTCTGCTACATGGCTCGCCCCGAGCGAGACGTGACGAACCCCGAGTTCTCCGTCTTCTCGGGGCTTCGTCATATCGTGAGGGTAAAATACAAAAAACAAGTACCAAAGAACAAACAAATTCTAAATCTCAAATCACAATGTGACGAATCCAGCACCCGCCTTCGTCCTTTGGACTACTGATCTACCCGTCACCTGGTGACGGGTATGCTATACTGCAAGAGCTATGTTGTAATCTTCTGCACAGTCCCCCAAACATTCAATTGAATGTTTGTTTTGTTTCTGCTTCGTTTCACCCCTACAACCTACTCCCTATCCCCTACCCCTATGCTCCTCCCCCAAACCGATCCCGAAATCGCCCTCTACCTCGAAAACGAACTCAACCGCTCCCGACACGGACTCGAGATGATTCCCTCGGAGAACTTCGTCAGCTCGGCTGTTCTCGAAGCGCTGGGCTCCATCGGCACCAACAAATACTCCGAAGGCTACCCGGGCATTCGCTACTACGGCGGAAATGCTTGGGTGGACGCCATCGAGAACCTCGCCCGCGACCGCGCGAAGGCNNTCCGGATGCGCCGCCAACATCGCCGTCATGTTCGCCCTGTTGAATCCGGGCGACACGCTCATGGGCATGAATCTCTTCTACGGCGGGCACATGACCCACGGTCTGCCAGTCAACTTCTCCGGCCGCTACTACCACTCGGTCCAGTACACCTCGACTCCGGACGGTTGGCTCGATTTTGACGAAATGCAAAAACTCGCCGAAGAACACAAACCCAAACTCATCATCGTGGGCGCCACCGCTTATCCGCGCGTAATTGACTGGCAGGCGGCGCGTAAGGTTGCCGATTCGGTCGGAGCCTTTCTCATGGCCGACATCTCCCACGTCGCGGGACTCATCATCTCGGGCGATCACCCCTCGCCCGCGGGCATTGCCGACGTCATCACCACAACGACGCACAAAACGCTCCGAGGTCCGCGCGGCGCGATGATCCTTGCAAACGGCAATCCCTCCAAACCGCTCAAGCCCGCGGAAGTCGCGAAGGAAAATATCCCGACGCTTGTGGACCGCGCCATCATCCCGGGCATCCAAGGAGGCCCGCATAATCATCAGACGGCCGCGATCGCCGTTGCCCTGAAGGAAGCCGCCGAACCGTCATTTATCGAGTACGGGCACCAAATCGTAAAGAATGCAAAGACGCTCGCGAAGAGTCTCACGGAACACGGATTTGAGCTCGTGACCGGCGGCACTGACAATCATCTCATGGTTGTGAATCTCACGAACAAAGGTGTGAGCGGAAAGGATGCGGAAGCGGCGCTCGGCAAGGCCGGCATCACGGTGAATAAAAACACGGTGCCATTTGAACCGCGCTCGCCGTTTGATCCATCCGGCATTCGTCTTGGAACTCCGGCGCTCACGACGCGAGGCATGAAAGAGGCGGAGATGGAGGCAATCGGAGCGTTCATTTCAGAAGCGATCAATGCCAAAGGCGACGACACCAAACTTGAGACGATCGCACACAAAGTCAAAGATCTGACCGACCGCTTCCCTCTCTACGAAGGATTGACGTATGTATGATGCGACGAATTGACGGAAAAGCTATTGCGGCGCGAATTCGAGAGAGGGTGAAAGATCGCGTATCCAAGCTCCACTCGACTCCGGGGCTTGCCATTCTTCTTGTCGGCAACGATCCGGCGTCCCATGTCTATGTAAACCTCAAGCAGAAAGCCTGCGAGGATGTGGGGATTCATTTTGAAAAATATGAATATCCTGCCGACGTTGCAACGAGCGAGCTCGCTGTGACGATCGAGAAGCTCAACGCACGCCCCGACATCCACGGCATTCTCGTCCAACTCCCGCTCCCTTCGCAGGATGAGAACGCGGTGATTGCCGCCATTGATCCGCGCAAGGATGTGGACGGCTTCCATCCCCGAAATCAGGAGCTCCTCGCACAAGGTAAACCCTGTCTCGCTTCGGCAACAGCTCTCGGGATTGCCAAGCTTATTGACGCGACGGGAGCGGAGCTCGAAGGCCTGCGCGCGGCCGTCATCGGCTCCGAGTTGTTCACGCAATCTGTCCGCATTCTTCTTGCCGAGCGCGGCGTTACGACGGACCGACTCGATCCGAACGACTCTCTCGATGCCGCCGGAACCTATGACATTCTCGTCTCCGTCGTTGGAAAACCGGGGCTTGTCGCGCCGGAGATCGTCAAGGATGGAGCCATCGTGATTGACGTCGGCACGACGCGCGTGGCAGAGGCGATTGTCGGCGACGTGAGTCCGGAAGTTGAGAAAGAAAAAACGGGGTGGATCTCACCCGTTCCCGGCGGCGTCGGCCCCATGACGGTTGCCATGCTGCTTGTGAATGTTCTCAAAGCTTATCAGCTTAAGTAATATCCAAATTACAAGCATCAAATAACAAACAAATTCTAAATCACAAATGACAAGACAAAAACGCGCTCGAGTCTCTTGCGTTGGTCTATTGGAACTTGTGATTTAGAATTTGTTTGTTATTTGGTTCTTGAATCTTGGAGCTTCTCAACTTGTGTTTCAAGAAGATTAACCTCGACCGATGCGGAGCCGGCACGGACGCGCAGGCGATAGCCGACAAGGAAAAAGGCGGCGAGAATGAGGAAGTCAATGGCAATGGAGCCCGCGTCGGTAAACTCCACCTGCCACGGGATGCCGTAGAAGAAGGGGCCAAGGAAGGCGGAGGCGAGAGCGTAAAAAATCCCCCAGGCAAGCGAGAGTTCGATCAGCTCCGACAGGCTGATCGTTTGTATTTTTCGGAAGAAGATCCAGGCGAAGAAGAGACTCAAGAGCGGCAGAGCGATCGTTGCTCCCCATCCATACAGACGACTTGAAGGGTCAAGAAGGATGGTGGCGGACACGGCAAAGATTGTTACCGCGTGCGCCGCGATGAAAAAGAAAAGCCACCAAAGGGAAAAGTGAAAGAGATGACGCACGACGATTTTCATACAAAGAAGCGGAGAAAAATTTCACGCGCGGCGCCGGCAAGAAAGACGAGAGCGATGCACACGCTCACCCATTTGGGCACCGTAAAGCACTTGACGCGCCGACACACGCCCGCGCGCATACGCTCGTAGATGAGGAGAATCACACAAGCCAGAAGCGCCACAAAGACGGAGCCGGTAAAACTGATGACAGAAATGAAGTCGCGTACGCCAAAGACGAAAAGCGCGGTGGGAACCGTGAGCGCAAGAAACCACGCCGCACGCTTGTGCAAAAAGAAATCAAACGTGAGCGTGTCCTTCACCTGTTCGGCTACCATGAAAAAAATGGATCCGATTGTGAGAAGTCCCACGATCGCTCCGAACGCACGCATCCCAGGACCCAGCGCGACCGCGTACGCTTCTAAAGCGTTCTCCGTCGTCACCGCGCCGTTGACGCCAATCACCGCGAGCGTAAAAAAAACATAGAGCGCAAAAAGGATAAAGAAGCCGTGGAGAACCGCTTTCGGAAGCCGATACTCGTATTTTTCTCCGAAGACATCGTGCATTTCCGGCATGACCCCAATCCCAGAGAGCGCAAACAACACCACGCCGTAGGGAGTAAATAGATGGGCTTCGGCAAAGGTTATCCAGTTGGTGGGCTCGAGGCTCGGCAAGCCAGAGAGAATCAGCACGAGAAACAGCGTCAAGAGAACGCCTCCGATGAGAAGCTCAAAATGCGCCGCGCGCCTGATGGGAAAAAGGAGTAGAAGCGCCTCGATGGCGATAAACGTCAATCCGTAAATGAGCAAATTTCCGGAAGCGGGCCATCCGAAAATCTCCGCAAGAAACCCCGAAGCCAAAATGACATACGCAATGAGCACTCCCCAGTTCATCCCAAAAAACAAGAGCGTTGTCGCATATCTTCCAATCGGCCCAAGATACGCTCCAGCAAGACCGGCAAGGCGCTTTCGGCCGGGAGTTTGAATCGTTATCTCCGCGTTCATGAGTTGCAACGTCAAGAGAAAGCCGCCAAGAACGACCAGATACAAAAAGCCCACAAGCCAGCCGGCTTGGGCAAAGACGTATGGAAGTCCGAACACGCCGGCTCCGAGAATGGAACCGATAAAAACGCTCGTCGCAAGAAGAGAACGTTTCCTTGCCTCCGTCATAATGAACACAGTATACCACTTTCCCCTCTCCTTCCACATCCTATCCTCTTGATCCTCTTGCGGGAGCCAAGCTCAAACCGTAAGATGCAAAGACTATGGCAACCGAGCGCATCCCTCCACACAGCATCGAAGCGGAACAGTCGTTTTTGGGTTCTCTGCTGATTGACCGCGAGGCCGCCAACAAAGTGGCCGACCGCATCGCCCCCGACGACTTCTACCGCCCTCTCCACGGGAAGGTGTATGAAGCGATGCTCCACCTTTACAATCGTCATGAGCCTTTGGATATCCTCTCGGTGGGCAACCGGCTGGACGAAGCGGGAAGCCTGCAGGAGATCGGGGGACGAGCCTATCTTGCCGAACTTTCCAACAGCGTTCCGACCGCAAGCCACGTGAAGCACTACGCCGACATCGTAACGAAGAAGGCGACCCTGCGACGGCTCATCTCGGCCGCGAACGATATTTCCGCGCTCGGATACGAAGAGACGGAAGACATTGAAGCGCTCCTCGATCAAGCGGAGCAACGTCTGTTCGGCATTTCCCAAAAGATGCTCAAACAAAACTTCATCCCCCTGACCGATATTTTAAGCCAGGCGTTTGAACGCATTGATGAGCTCCACCACGAGCGCGGCAAGTTGCGCGGACTGCCCACCGGATACCCCGAGCTCGACAACGTGCTGGCCGGCCTCCAGCGCTCCGACATGATCGTCCTCGCCGCTCGGCCTTCCGTCGGGAAGACGAGCCTCGCCATGAACATCCTCCAAAATATCGCCATCAAGACGAAGGTGCCCGTGGCGGTCTTTTCGCTTGAAATGAGCAAGGANNAGCCTCATGGAAATCCGCACCAAGTGCCGTCGGCTGAAAAGCGAACGCGGACTGGGACTTATCGTCCTCGATTATCTTCAGCTCATGGAGGGACCCACGAACGCGCGTCCCGGCGACGGCAACCGCACGCAGGAGGTCTCCCAAATCAGCCGCGGCTTGAAACAGCTTGCGCGCGAACTCGATGTCCCTATCCTCGTCGTCTCCCAGTTGAACCGCGCGGTGGAAATGACCAAGCCCGCCATCCCGCGCTTGGCTCACTTGNNATCGAACAGGACGCCGACGTGGTGCTCTTCATCTACCGCAAGGCCGCCGATCCAAATTTCCGAGGCGATGAATTGTCGCCGGAAGACAAGAATTCCGCCGAAATCTACATCGCCAAGCATCGCAACGGACCGGTGGGCATGGTACGGCTTTCCTTCGACGCCCAGCGCGCTTCTTTCCGTTCGCTTGAACGGTATCGCGCCGCGGCGGTTCCTCTGCATCCGTCAATGCCTCCCGTCCTCGTAGAGCCTCCTCCGCTTGAGAGCATGGAAGAGGAAAACCACTAAATCAGAAACTCGAAGTACGAAATCCGAAAGAAATTCGAAATGAAAAGCGAGAAATTCGAAAGTGATGGAGCCTTTGTGGATTTTCTGATTTCCTGCTTCTGATTTGTTTCGGATTTCGTACTTCGAGTTTCTGATTTTTCCATGCTATAATCTCCCCTCACCCCTCACCCCTCACCCCCAACTTCTAACCTCTAACTTCCCCTCCTTATGTTCAACAAAATCAAAACCATTAAAGACCTGCGTTCTCAAGCGAAGAAGATGCAAAACGCTCTCGCGGAGATCATCGAGATCGGCGAGTCGGGTGGCGTGCAGATCGCCATGGACGGCAACCAAGAAGTTCAACGCGTGGAGATTCCGGAAGGAATGCTTGCGCTGGAGCATAAAGAGAAGCTCGAACGCGCAGTAAAAGATGCCTTCAACAACGGCCTCAAAAAAATTCAGAAACAGATGGGGGCGAAGATGAAAGAGATGGGAGGCATAGATGCGCTCAAAAAGCTGGGATTGTGAGGAAGTTTCCCGAACCCATCCAAACACTCATGACCGAGTTCGGACGCTTGCCGGGCGTGGGACCCAAAACCGCCCTGCGCCATGTCTACCGCCTGCTCGGCCTCACCCCTGAACAGCGGCGGTATTTCGCCGGGGCGATTTTGCATTTGGATGAGATCCGGCAATGCCGCCGTTGTTTCGCTCACACCGAGCGCGACGTTTGCGATCTCTGCCAAGACGCGAGCCGCAACGGCGAAGCGCTGTGCATCGTCGCCGAGTCGCGCGATATCGCAACAATCGAAGCGACGGAACAATATCATGGCCTCTATCACGTTCTCGGCGGAGTTCTGAATCCGCCCGAGGGCATGACGACGGAAACGATCCGCGCGGCCGAGCTTCGAGACCGCCTCATGTCGGATACGGAAATCAAGGAAGTTATCCTCGCCCTCTCCCCCGACGTCTACGGCGACATGACCATGAACCATATCGCCATGCTCTTAAAACCTCTCGGCAAAAAAGTTACGAGGCTCGCCCGCGGCCTCCCTATGGGCGCCGACCTCGAGTTCGCCGACGAAATCACGCTCGGAGATGCCTTGATCGGCCGCCGCCCTGCATAACAAAAACCGCCTTGAGCTTTGCGAAGGACGGTTTTTCGATTCGTTACCAACCTCCATCATCACATCCAACATGACGGATCACCCATGTCTTTTGCAGTTGCCGTCAAATTTTCAGAGTTTACGGTTGGAAATTTCGGCGGCAACTGCCCACAGCATCAGTCGTTCCAGACCAACAATCTTTTATGCGACGATTTTGTTGATCTTCAACTTGGTGAAGGGTTGGCGGTGGCCGTACTTGCGGCGGTAACGCACCTTCGGTTTGTACTTGATGACGGTGATTTTTTTGCCGCGCCCCTGTTCCACAACCGTCGCGGAAACTTTGGCACCGTCTACATTTGGCGTCCCGACTTTCACGTCCGTCCCTTCCTCGTCGGCAATCAGCATGGCGCCGAACTCAATCGTTCCTCCTTCCTCAAGATCGAGCTTCTCGACCTTGAGTTCCTCACCCTCGTGGATAATATATTGTTTTCCTCCAGTTGCAATGACGGCGAACATACGTTTCTTGTTATCCGTCCTTCGGCGTCCTCATTTGAGGCTCTTGCGTGCCGACGGTTCGGTAAATAAATTCCGCGTCATCCTACCCAAGATTGACAAAAGGGTCAAGGGAGTCGCCCACGAGAAGACCGACGAGTCAAGAGCACCGCCACAGCGATCATCAATACAACCAGCGCGGCGAGAGCGAGGATCTTCTGCCCCGATTGCAGAAAAAGCGCGCCGACCCCAAAGACGAGAGCGAGAGATGCGTAGAGGAACACGATACGAGGCTGGGACCAGCCGAGATCGAACAAGCGGTGGTGCAGATGCTTACGGTCGGCCGAGACGATAGCTTTTGCCCCGCCTCGAGCGCGGCGCAGGATCGTCCAGATGAGATCGAGGATCGGGATGCCAAGTACAAGAAGCGCCGTGGCGAGTTTGCCTCCCGAGACCACCGCGAGAACGCCGAGAAGGTATCCGACAAACGTCGAGCCGCCTTCGCCAAGAAAAATTTTTGCCGGCGACCAGTTCCAGACAAGAAAACCAAGCAAGACTCCCAGACCAATCGAGGCGAAGAGTGCGACGTCGGGTTGATAGTAGGCGGCGGAGAGGGAGAGAAGAACGATAGCGAGCGCGCCGACCGAAACGACGCTTGTGGAAAGTCCGTCGAGTCCGTCGAGGAGCTTCGTTACATACATCACCACGAGGAGCCAGACGAAGACGAGGACATTCGACTGCCACGGCTCGAGCAAGATCACGCCGCCGAGCGGGTTCGTCAACTTCGTTACTTCTACGCCGCCGGCGATCGCCGCAAGCGCGGCCATGATCGGAAAGAGCATCGAGAGGCGAGGCTTGAGCGTAAAGGTGTCGTCAAGAAAACCGCCGAGCATGAGCATCGCGCCGCCAACAAGGAAGCCGACGTAGTGGCTCGCGTTAATCTCGCTCGCCGTCAGACGATTTGTAAGAACAAGAGCCAAGATCAGTGTAACGCCAAGCGAGATAAAAATGGCCAGACCGCCCAAGAGCGGAACTGGTTCCTTGTGCACTTTTCGAGGCACCCCAGGCTCGTCAACAATTCCAAACGCCGCCGCCATTCGTGCAACAAGCGGCGAAAGCGCGGTCGAGAGAAAGAAACTTAAGAGCATCCAATGCCAATACATATTTTCATCCTACTCTATTTTCGGAGCTCCAGCATAAGACGGAGATAAAACGAGAGGTTGTGAATCGTGGCGAGACGCAAAGCGAGCATCTCGCCAACGGAAAAGAGATGTCGGAGATACGCTCGGCTTGTCGTTTTGCATGTCATACAGTCGCAGAACGCATCAACGGGAGAAGAGTCGAACGCATGCGTCTCGTTCGTGATGTGAAGTTTGGAGTAAAAGTCGGCCTTGTTTTCGTCCCACGAGATCAAGTTTGGATCTTCGCTCCAAACGAACAATGTGCCGTGGCGAGCGTTACGCGTCGGGAGCACGCAGTCGAACATGTCCACGCCCTGATGAACGTAGTAAACAATCTCCTCCGGCATCCCGCCACCCATAAAGTAGCGCGGCTTGTCCCCGGGAAGGCTCGGCGCAAGATTCTTCACGATGCGATAAGCGTCTTCACGAGATTCTCCGACGGAGAGACCGCCGATCGCATAGCCGTCAAAACCGATGTCAACGAGCCCCGAGGCCGAACGCTCGCGCAAATCCTCATACGTCCCACCCTGCACGATCCCGAACAACTTGGACTGTCCCGTCTTTCCTTCCTTGCAGCGTTTCGCCCACCGCAGACTCCGCTCCATCGCCTCCTCATAGCGTTCATAAGACGAGTCCCCCGCCGCGACATCGTCGAACTGCATCATGATGTCAGAACCGATCGCAGACTGCATCTCCATCGAAAGTTCGGGAGTCAACTTGAGACGCGCTCCGTCAATGTGCGACTGAAACTCAACGCCGTCTTCACTCGTTTTGTTTCCGCCAAAGGCGGATCCACCTCTGGCGGAGAGCTTTGCTCCCGAGAGACTGAACACCTGGTAGCCGCCCGAGTCCGTCAGAATCGGCCCGTCCCATCCCATGAGCTTGTGCAGGCCACCGAGACGCTTCATTTCCTCGAGTCCAGGGCGGAGTAAGAGATGATACGTGTTGGAAAGAAGAATCTGCGCTCGGAGTTCGCGCATATCGGCGCTCGACAGCGTCTTCACGGCGCCCTTTGTCGCGATCGGCATAAAAAATGGCGTCTCGATCTTGCCGTGAGCCGTCGTGAGTGTCCCCCATCGCCGATGACCTTCCTGCCGTTTGAGTTCAAACATATCCGCCGAGACTATAGCAAAGTCTCCATAAATGAAAAAGCTCGGCTCCTGCCGAACTTTTTCTTGCTTTTGATTTTTGTTTTTCCCTTCACGATGAGCCAGGTTGCCCCGGGTCACGGTGAAGTACCGACCACGACGGCCGATCCGATGATCTCGACATTCGAGAGCATGTGATCGTTCGCCCTGATTACCCGCCCGACCGAACACGTTCGGCCGTTCGGGCGAGCTGATTACTGGCTCAACGCAACTGTAGGCGGTTCTACGGAAACATAGGAGACCTCGCTTGGCCGCACCATTCCGAGAATCGAGACGCGGCGAGACACGTTGTGCATCGCCCGATTTTCCGCCGCACGATATTCAAGCTGTTGGTTAGCGATGCGCAGAGTCTCCATGCTTGCCTGAAGTTCATTGAGTTTGAAGCCTGCCCCAGCCGCCTGATTAATCTGTCCGATATAGAGGAACGCGAGAGCCACAATGCCGATGAGAAAAAACGCATTCAGATAAGGCGACTTATCCATCACCATGTCGACCGCTCGGTGTTTGGTTGTGTGCAGAGTTTCCGTCATATTTTTCGAAGATGCGGATCTTCGCGCTTCGAGCGCGCGGGTTGCTCCGAACCTCCTCCTTGGATGGCGTAATCACGCGCTTGGTGAGATTCTCCCCTGCGCCTGTCTCCGCCTGTTTTTTGATAAATTGTTTAACCAGTCGATCTTCCAGCGAGTGGAAAGAGATGACCGCGAGACGCCCGCCACCCTCGAGCATGTCCACAAGCTCCGGCAAGGCTCGCTCCAGTTCCCCAAGTTCGTCGTTGACGACAATCCGGAGTGCTTGGAAGATTTTCGTGGCCGGATGGATGCGACCACGACGAGGCATTAATCCTGCAATGAAATCGGCAAGTTGTGTGGTTGTCTTAAATTGTTCTTTGCGCCGGGCGGTGTAAATCGCCTGCGCGATCTTGCGTGCCTGACGCTCTTCCCCATATCGGCGAAAGATGTCTGCGAGTTCGTCCTGTGTCCCCAAGTTCACCAGCGTGTCCGCGGTGAGTTCTTGAGAAACGTCGTACCTCATGTCAAGAGGTCCTTCATTCTGGAAACTGAATCCCCGAGCGGGGTCTTCCACATGAGATGAAGCGTACCCGAGGTCCAGAAGAATGCCGCGAGCCGAAGAAATTGCATGTTCATACGCGAGTTTCTTTACGTCTGCATAGCTTCCTTGCGCGAACGCAATCCTCCCGCCAAACGGCGAAAGGCGCTCGCGCGCCAGTTTCAAGTTCTGTTCATCACGATCGATGGCAAGCAGACGGCCGTCCGGAGCTATCCGCTGCCAGACAGCCGCCGCATGCCCGCCGATCCCGACGGTACCGTCGATCACCGTATCTCCGGGATGAAGATTCAGCCCGTCGAGAACTTCTTTTAATAAAACTGGCTGGTGAACAAGTTTCATAGACCCAGTTCACCTAATTGCTCTGCGATGTTACCGGCATCACGCTCGGTCGTATTTTTGTAGGCGTTCCAATGCTTCGTATCCCAGATTTCCACTCGGTCATAGAGACCGGCCACAACGACCTCCTTCTTGATGGAGGCGTAATTTCGCAAATAGTCTGGTAAGACGAGGCGTCCTTGTTTATCCAGTTCCGCTTCCATGGCTCCCGCAAGCATTAAGCGCGAGAGGGCACGCGAACCGGCTTTCCCCAGGGGCAAACGGGCAAGACGTTGTGCCAATTTGTCCCACTCCTCCTTGGGGAACAAGAACAGCGAGGCATCGAGTCCTCGCGTCACCACAGCGCCTTTGCCGAGCGATTTCCGAAACTTCATCGGAATCGCCAGCCGGCCTTTCTCATCAATTTTATGAGAGTATTCGCCGAAAAACATATGAGGTGGCGGTAACACCACATGACGCATCACCAAACTTCCGAGGGGATCTTTCTTAAAGAAAAAGCGGGGCGAGATGATCTGATCAACAGAATCCCACTTCCCCACTTCCAACCACATTATCCCTTCGCTCCCCACTATACCCCACCACACCCCTTGTCTCAAACATGAGATGTGGATAACTAACCTTTCAATTGAAAGGTTAGTTATCCAAAAAATGAGACCGAAGCCTCATCTCTACCTTTAAAACGACGACCTCCCAACCTACGTTCTTTTGATGAACGCGCGACTTCTTAACTTACGATGATACTGCACAGCAAAACGATGGGCTTCGTCACGGGCTTTTTGGAAAAGTTCTTTGCCAGCAGAGACGACACGATAAGTTTCAACGTCGGAGTGATCATAGATGAGGCGGTCTTGTTTGCGATCATGACCTTTCGCTAGACCAACGATGGGGACGCTCACATGAAACTCATCGAGAATCTCCCGAACACGATTCACCTGCGGAAATCCTCCGTCAATCACCATCACTTCTGGAAGAGGCCATGCTTTCGTGGAACTATTCGCGCGAATGAGCCGACGTCGCAACACTTCCTCCATCATCGCCACATCGTTAGATCCTTTGACGCTTCTTATCTTGAACTTCCGATACTTATCCTTCACCGGCTTTCCATTCTCAAACACAACCATCGAACCCACTGCCGACGTGCCGGAGATGTTGGAAATGTCATACGCTTCGATCCGACCGTTAAGATTGATGTAGCTTTCGTCGGATCGAGCGAGGTTCAATGCCGTCTCCTCGCGCGTTAAAAGCGCGATGTCGCGAATGTGCTCAAGCGCAAAGAGACGATTGCGCAGTGTTGCGGCCTGCTCGAACTTGTGAGCCTTTGAGGCGACGTCCATCTCGTGTTTGAGTTTGCGAATGAGTTGGGTCTTCTTGCCGGAGAAGAAAAGAACAAGCTCGCGGATCGTCTTCTTGTACTCGCGTGGAGACACCCTCTCGACGCAAACGCCCGGACACTTCCCAATCTGNNTTCGCGCTCGTATAGGGACCGAAGACATGCAAAAAAGACTTCAATGCCTTTGAAACCTTTCCTCCAAGCGGATCAATCCCCATCCGCTCCAGCTCGAGTCCGCGCACAAGAAGCGGCTTCGAATATTTCTCGTCTGTGATGACAAGGTAGATAAAACTCTTATCGTCTTTCTGCTCGATGTTGTAGGGCGGGAGATGAGCCTTGATTTGATTCGCTTCGAGAATGAGAGCCTCAATCGCAGTCGGCACGACAAGGTAATCAATGCGAGCGATCGAGGAGACGAGACGAGTAATGCGAGCGTCATGAGCTTTTGTAAAATAAGAGCCTACTCGTTTCTTCAAACTCGTCGCCTTGCCGATGTAGAGCAACCGCCCATCCTTGTCGTAATAAAAATACACACCCGGCTCATCGGGAAGCTCGTTATTTTTGACTTGTACCTTCTCCGGAATCACAAAATTTCCGTGCTCGCAAGAACATCCTCATAGACGCTCCGATCAAGTTCCGGATTGGCCGCAACGACGTAATACCGCGTCCGTCCTTCCGCGCCGCGAAAATCCGTCACGAGGTGACGCTCGTTTCTCCAACTCGGCTGATACGCAAAGTCGGCAACGCTCGGCTTTTTTTCGATGTCATATCGACGCGCCGTATACCCGGTCTTCCCAATGATAATGTCGTCCGCCGAGTGAATCGTCACCGTCGAAAGCGTCACGAAATTACTGGCGTCAAAGTAACGAATGAGCATTTGCGATCGGTCACGGGCGGACCCTTCGCCCGAAGGGGTAAATAGGTTCCACGCTTCGATCTGGGGAATCCACTCCACTTCCCAGCCTTCGGGAAGCTCGAACGAGACGCTAAGTATGCCACCGCCAAGTTCGATATTGGGATCAACACGACGACCCGATGTGGTTGCATCCAGTCCGTGCGCGATGAAAAAATCCGTCGGATTGATCCAGTCTCGCACGGCCGATACGTTCGCTTCGTATCCGTTAATCTTCTCGCTTCGACCCTCGTGCAACCCGAAGTGCAGATGTTTGCGCTCACCATCCGTTTCCTCCGAAGCGTCGTCGCCGAGATTGCCGATGAACTCCCCCGCCTCTACAAGGTCCCCGGATTTGAACCGGACGGAACCAAGATCGAGGTGCCCATAGAGCGCGGTGATCACTTCCCTATCAACCGTATGCTCGACGACAACAAGCCCTCCGTACCCGCCGACGAAATCGACACGAGCAACTGTTCCTTTCGTGATGGAAACGACCGGCGTTTCACGCTCAAGTGAGTCAGGCTCGACATCATCGGCCACATGATATCCCGTGAACCGATCGTCGATGTACTCGCCGAATGTCTTAAACCATCGCCCCTCGCGATAATTCTCGACGGGGAAGACAATGCGAGTCTCTTCCGAACCACCAGTAGTTTCAACGGTTTGCATCACAGATTCAGAAACACATCCCACACCGAGAAGGGTGATAAGACCTATAAGACTTATGGGACCAAGAGCATGCATATTAATCAAGATGCCTCTTCAAATATCTCCCCGTGTAGCTTTGAGGTTTCCGCACGATGTCTTCAGGGGTTCCCACCGCGACGATTTCTCCTCCTCCGTCTCCGCCGTCGGGACCCATGTCAATAATCCAGTCGGCTTGTTTGATCACGTCGAGATTATGTTCGATAACAACTATGGTGTTGCCTTTGTCCACAAGCTTGTGCAGAACCTCCATGAGCTTTTTCACATCGGCGAAGTGCAACCCAGTCGTTGGCTCGTCAAAGAGGTAGAGTGTTTTCCCCGTCGCGCGTTTGGCAAGTTCGGNNGTTCCTTTGCACACGTCGCAGGAAACATAAACCGTTGGCAGGAAGTGCATCTCAATGGCGATCACCCCGTGTCCTTCGCAGTTTTCACATCGGCCTCCGGGAACGTTGAAGCTGAACCGACCGATTTTGTACCCGCGATACCGCGCTTCCGGCGTGGCCGCAAACAATTCCCGAATGGGTCCCCACGCGCCCGTATACGTCGCCGGATTGGAACGCGGCGTGCGGCCAATCGCCGATTGATCAATCAGAATTGCTTTGTCAATATATTCGGTTCCCAACACCGCTTTGTGCTTGCCCGGCGTTGCTTTCGATCCATACAGCCGCCGCGCCAGCTCTTTGTACATCGTGTCATACGCGAGCGTTGACTTGCCCGATCCCGACACCCCCGTCACACAGATAAACCGACGCAGAGGAAACTCCGCGTCAATGTTCTTCAGATTGTTCTCGCTGGCTCCTTTGACGCGAATCGAATCTCCGCCGACGCTCCGGCGTTCCTTCGGCACGGGAATCGTCTTATCTCCGCGCAAGTAGGCGGCGGTAAGCGATTTCTTGTCCTCAAAAATCTTCGGCGTCTCTCCCAGAGCAACCACATTCCCGCCATGCACGCCTGCGCCCGGCCCCAGCTCTACCATGAAGTCCGACGCGCGGATCGTATCCTCGTCGTGCTCGACGACCAGGACGCTGTTGCCAAGATCGCGAAGCTCCTGAAGCGTCTTCACGAGCCGTTCGTTGTCGCGCTGGTGCAAACCGATCGTGGGCTCATCGAGCACATACAGCGCACCGACCAGCCGCGTCCCAACCTGGCTCGCCAAACGAATGCGCTGGGCTTCTCCGCCCGACAAAGTTCCCGCCATACGATTGAGCGTGAGGTAATGCAGGCCGACGTCGAGCATGAACTGCAGACGGTTCACCACCTCGCGAAGAGCCATCTCGCCGATCGCCCGATCGCGCTCGGAAAGTTTTGACTCAAGAAAAAATTCCACCGCCTGGTCAATCGACATCGCACTTACATCCATGATGGATTTGTTCGCAATCCATACGTGCAGGGATTCCGGACGAAGACGCGCACCGTTGCACACACCACAAACATCCTCGGAAAAAAGCTCGACGGTGCCAAGACCGTGACAGGACTGACACGCGCCATAGGGCGAGTTGAAGCTGAACAGACGCGGTTCGATTTCGGGAAATGAGAAACCGCAGACCGGGCAGGCAAATTTAGACGAAAGCGTAATCTCGTCGTCGGCAAAGAGAAACGTCGCCGTTCCCATCCCGCGATCTACCGCAATTTCCACAGCCTCTGCAAGCCGTTGCCTACCCTCCTTCGTCTTGAGATTCTCGAGTGTTACCTCGTCAACAATGACGTCAATGTCATGCTGTTGATAGCGACTCAACCTGATCTTTTCCGAGAGCTTATGCGGCTTGCCGTCAATACGAACGCGGGCAAACCCGTCGTTGTAGAGATCGTAAAGCAACTGGTAATACTCTCCCTTTCGCCCTCGCACGATGGGAGCGAGAATAGAAATTGATCCGGATTGATCCAATTTTGGATCCGGATTCATCCGAGACAACACAAAGTCAACCATTTCTTCAACAGTCAGCTTATCAATCGGCGTTTTGCAATTCACACAATGCGGCTTGCCGATGCGCGCGAAGAGCACGCGGAGATAATCGTAGATCTCCGTGATGGTGGCGACCGTCGAGCGCGGGTTCGCCGAGTGCGCTTTCTGATCAATTGAGATCGCCGGAGAAAGCCCTTCGATCTCGTCCACATCCGGCTTCTGCATCTGCCCCAAAAACTGACGAGCGTAAGCAGAGAGAGATTCGACGTAACGACGCTGTCCTTCGGCAAAGATCGTATCAAAAGCCAGTGAAGACTTCCCCGATCCCGACAATCCGGTAATGCACACCAGCTTGTTGCGAGGTATCTCAAGACTGATGTTCTTAAGATTATGCTCCCGCGCCCCTTTGATGGTTATATTGTTTTGCATAGTTGTTTCGTTTTAAACTCACCCTCCAGCACCTTAATCTCATCTCGCAGGATCGCGGCGAGTTCGAATTGCAGGTTGGCGGCGGCTTTTTTCATTTCCACCTCCTTCTCCGCAATGACTTCTCTGATCTCGTGCGGTTCGGCCGTCATTTCGATCTTCAAAATATTCTTCACGTCAGTTTCTCCGAGACTGAGCAACTCGCGAATATCCCCCACCTCCTTTTTAATCGTCTGTGGCGTAATCCCATGCTTCTTGTTGTAAGTGATCTGCTTCTTGCGCCGACGATTCGTCTCATCAATCGCACGCTTCATCGAACCCGTCATCTCGTCCCCGTATAAAATCACCTTCCCCTCTACATTGCGCGCCACACGCCCGATCGTCTGAATAAGCGACGACTCGGAGCGCAAGAAGCCTTCCTTGTCGGCATCGAGAATGCCCATCAGCGTCACCTCCGGAAGATCGAGCCCCTCGCGAAGAAGATTGACACCAACCACAACGTCATACACACCCTTGCGCAAATCTGTCAGTACCCCGATGCGGTCAATCGTCTTCACATCCGAATGAAGATACTGCACCTTGATCCCTTTCTCGACAAGAAAGTCGGTGAGATCCTCCGCCATCTTTTTCGTCAGCGTCGTCACCAGCGTACGCTCGCTCTTGGGAACACGCTTCTCGATCTCCGCAATCAGATCCTCGATCTGGCCGGGGTATTTCTTAGCCGATAGCAAAGATCCCTCGACGTAGCTCGGGATGACGATCCGTCCTTCGGAAACAGGACGGATCGTCACTTCCGGATCCACCAGTCCGGTCGGACGGATGATCTGTTCAACGATTTGCTCCGACGTCTCCTTCTCGATCAGTCCCGGCGTCGCGCTCACATAGACCGCTTGGCCGATCTTCTCGTCAAACTCGTCGAACGTCAGAGGACGGTTGTCAACCGCGCTCGGAAGACGGAAGCCGTGCTCGACGAGCGTGCGCTTGCGAGCCTGATCGCCGTTGTACATCCCGCGCACCTGTGGAAGCGTTACGTGCGACTCATCCACAACGAGCAGAAAGTCGTCGGGAAAATAATCAAGGAGCGTATACGGCGCCTGCCCCGGAGCTCGGCCGTCGAAATGCCGTGAGTAGTTTTCTATCCCGCTACAGTAACCGATGTTTTGGATCATCTCGAGATCGTATCGCGTGCGGCGAGACAACCGTTCCGCTTCGAGCGTCTTGCTTTCTCGATCAAGCAGAGCGAGCCGCTCCTTCAGCTCGGCGCGAATCGCCGCAAGAGCGCGCTCGCGCGTGACGGGCGTTGACATAAAATGTTTGGCCGGAAATATCCACACGTCCGCTTGCCGACCTTCCATCTTTCTGGTGACGGGATCAAGCTTGACGATTTCGCCAGCCGCTTCGTTCTTGAATGTTACGCGATAGATCGTCTCCTCGCTCATCGGCATAACCTCCATCACGTCCCCGCGCACGCGGTACGTGCCAAGTTTAAGATCGGCGTTCGTGCGTTCAAATTGCATCGCGACCAACTGGCGCATGACATTCTGACGCGTCGAGCCCTGCTCCACATGAATGACAAACTCCTTGTACGCTTCGGGCGATCCCAAGCCGTAGATGCACGAGACCGAGGCCACGATGATGACGTCGCGGCGAGAGAGAAGCGCTTGAGTCGCGGCATGACGAAGACGGTCAATCTCCTTGTTGATCTGCGCATCCTTTTCGATGTACGTGTCCGTACGCGGCAAATACGCCTCCGGCTGATAGTAGTCATAGTAGGAGACAAAGTACTCGACGGCGTTCCCAGGAAAAAACTCGCGAAACTCATTGCACAGCTGTGCGGCGAGCGTTTTGTTGTGAGCCAACACCAGCACGGGCTTCTGCACGTTTTGGATGACGTTCGCAATGGTAAACGTCTTCCCTGATCCCGTCACGCCAAAAAGCGTCTGCTTATTGAGACCGTCCTTGAGACCTTTCGTGAGAGCCTTGATCGCGGAAGGCTGATCGCCGGCGGGTTGGTAATTCGCCTTAAGTTGAAAATCCATAAAAACGAAACGCCCGAGGAGAGACTCCTAGGGGGATCAAGAGAACTTTAGCGTGCACCAAGCAAAAAAGCAACCTCGCTCAATCACCCAAGATTGCGAACGCGATTGGCGCCGTCGATGAATTTGATGTATTTCGCGACCGCATTGGGAACCTTCTCGTCCCAGAACGCGTCGTCGTCGCACATCATCTGCAAAATCTTTCCACCGTCGAATCCCGGCACTTTTTTGATTTCCTTTACCTCAATCCCGTGAGATCCACAGAGCTTCTCCACCGCCGGATTTCCAGTCCACACCGCGTCGAACGCTCCGACCTTCTCCCGCACGTGATCCAGCCACTTGGCATCCTCCGCCACATCCGGCACGCCTACGATCACAACGTTCGCCTCGATGAGATTCTTCTCTTGCAAGGCTCGCTGAACCATCTCCCGCCGCTCATCCCAGCTGAAAGGATGTTCCTTCGTGTCGCGCTGATCCGAAGAACCGATGACAACAACCACCTTGCCGCAGAGTTTGACCATGCCTTCAAGCACCATCATTTGTCCGGTGTGGAACGGCTGGAAACGGCCGGGAAAGAGGCAGGTTTTGTTGGAGAAGTCGGTCATAAAAAGTCAGAAGTCAAAAGTCAAAGGTTACGTTCCTATTCTACCACAATGGTGAGGTGTGGCTTACAATATGTCATCTCGAGCTTAGCCGATGGATCTTCACGATGCCAAATATGGCCTCGCGGCGTGTACATTTTTCGAGGACACGCGAGGTGCGTTTCCCAAGGCGACGCATCCCGTGTCGTCAGGTGCATTATGAGGCTCAACGGCGGCAGAGACTCCACATTGAGATCGAGAAGACGCAGGCGCGGGTACTCCTTTTGCAGATGGATGTAGCCGAACGCTTCCCACGCGCGACGCGTATTTTGTCGAGAGGCGGACGCGAGGCAAATGGGGTGATCGGGGTGGCGAGCGCAGAACCAGTCAAGCGCCGCTCGAGCGGCATCCACATGCACAACGCCGGAAGGATCGCAGTGATCCGGCACATCGGCCACCAACAAAAAGTCACGCCGAATATCCCGTCGAAGACCTTGAGCCTTGTCGAGAGGAGCTTCCTCGAGGAGCGGCGCATGGTGCTCCGCCAACCGAATCGCCTCTTGTGTGCGCTCGTAGTGAGTCACAAGTTACGGCAAGATATTATCGTTGATCGAGCTCACCGAACCACGCTGGGCAATGACGTCGAACCCGATCGCATGGGTCAGCTCGTCGCCGAAAATGTAGTTGCTGTAAAACGCTTCCGAAACGTCGTCAATCTGCTGATTCCAGTTATCGCCGTAGAGCCCCCGCGCAACCTCTTCGCTTGCGATCGGACGTAAAACGCCATAACGCGCCACCGCGTACACTTTATTCACGGTCGGAAATTTGATCATCTTCATCCCCGGGTGATAGCGCACATTGCCGCCGAGCGTGAACGACGCCATCATCGCGTTCGTAATGAGATGAATATTCTCGAACGCGGCGTACCAAGTGAAGTAGGCTTTCTCGTTCGGGAACGCATGACGCTTGCCGGTATTGTCGAGGAAATACACCGTGCGACAAGGATGCGTGAAGTCTTCCCCGCCCGGGCAAACGGTTTTGATGAGGACGGGGGAAGCGGCCACAACCTCCGCCTCGCTCCACGCGGTGGCATCAACTTCGGCAGGCAAGGGCAAGCCATCGTCGCCATAACTGTGCGGAGCCTCAATCGGAGCATTAGCAACCTCGATGATCTTCGACGGCCCCTTCGTCTCGTTGCCGAGCGAATCAAGACAAACTGCACGGATGCTATTTGCCGAACGAATCGTCGTGAACGTGTACGTCGCTTCCCATCGACCGAGATCGGCGTTGTACGTCATCGGCGTTTCGTAGATGCTCGAGACCAGAAGCGTACANNTCGCGCTCAAAGGAGAGACGGCGCTCACCGTCGGGCCGTCGGTGTCGTGATAAGAAGCGTTGGCAACGGGAACGATTGCGAAGATCAGCGCAAACAGGAGAAAAGAGATGAGAGATCGCATAGGGAGAGGTTAAAGAATTCTTGACAAGATTATACCATCTCTCTTGAAAAGAGCCTTCCCTCATGCTATTCTCACGCCCGCGATCCCGGATCGTCTAAAGGCAGTCCGGCGGAGCCGGATCCGGCTTTGCCGGAGACACCACCTATGTATCTTATCTACATACTTGAAAGTGTCTTATCTGGCCGGTGGTACATCGGAAGCACAGAAGATGTTGAATCTCGGTTAGCAACGCATAATGCCGGTCGAGTTCGATCATCGAAACCGTATATTCCTTATAAAGTTGTCTATACGGAGTCCTTTCAAACTCGTTCGGAGGCTGTACGTCGGGAACGAGAAATTAAACGTTCTGGAGTCATTCGAAAGGAGATCAGAACGAAGCTCGGAACGTAATATAATCCCGGATCGTCTAAAGGCAGGACACCAGGTTTTGGTCCTGGGTATCGGGGTTCGAATCCCTGTCCGGGAACCAAAAAATCTTCCAGATTGTCTGGAAGATTTTTTGTTACCGTGGGTCATACCATATTATTTGTGTCAGGCCGTGAATGGGGAATTTCAAATTCCCCATTCACGGCCTGACACCATTATGCTAAACCTTCAAATACCGCCGCATGGCAAGCGAGGCGGAGAGGATGTTGACGACGGCGAGGATAAGAAATTCAAGACCGAAGATGAGAAGGCCGTTTGCGAGGTAGAAATCAAGGACGCCGGCGTTCGCTGGATAGAAGAAGGTGTCAGCATAACGTTCGAGAGAGACGAGCACGGGATACGCGATGCCCGCGGTGATAAACGTCGCCACCAAGCTGTAGATCACGGCTTCGAGCCAGAAGGGCGTGCGAATAAACGCGCTCGACGCTCCCACAAGACGCATAATGGAAATTTCCTCGCGATAAATATAGATGGCCACGCGCACGGTGTTGATGACAATGAGAATGGAGATGAAAAGAAAGACGGCGGCGAGCACGGCGCCAAGCCAGCGAACCGACTGCGTGACACGGCTGATGGAACCGATGACCTCCTCGTAGTCCTCAAAGTCTTTCTGTTCGATGAATTCTGCAAAGGAAGGATTCTCGAGCGCGGAAAGGATCGTCGGAAAATCGGACGCGTCGCGCGCGCTGACGACAAGGGAGTAACTGAACGGATTTTCTCCCACCTCGTCGAGAGCAGAAAGGATGGCTTCATCATCTTCATGGCGTGCGCGAAACCGTGCGAGCGCTTCTTCCGGAGCGATGCGCACCGCGTCGCGCACCTGCGAAAGTCCGATGAGCGACGCCTGCGCGCCGGCAACGAGATCCGGATTTGTTCCATCCTTGAAATACACCGTCACGTCAATGCGTTCCTCCACCGACTCCACGGCCGTATTCGCCAAGACATTGAGCGTAAGGAGGATATTGACCGTCAGAAGCGTCATCACGAGCATGGACACCGTAATGACAGAAAGCCAAACGTTGCGGGCGATATTCTGAAATGCGAATTTTATGATGCGGATCAAAGTCATAAGGAAACTTCCGATTTAGGCAAGCTTGTAACGGCCGTGCTCCACGTCGGAAGCGACCTCGCCGTTTGAAAGCATCACAACGCGCTGACGCAAACCGTTCACGATCTCGCGGTTGTGCGTAACGAGAACAACGGTTGTGCCGAACGAGTTGATCTTTTTAAGAAGATCAATGATCTCGCGGGCGTTGATGGCGTCGAGATTGCCCGTCGGTTCGTCGGCCACGAGAATCTTTGGGCGATGGACGAGCGAGCGGGCGATCGCCGCGCGCTGACGTTCGCCGCCGGAGAGCTGCAGCGGGTAACGATGGAGTTTGTCGTCGAGACCCACGATGCGCAAAACCTGCGGAACAATTTCGCGGATCCGGCTCGGCCGCACGCCGGCAACTTCGAGAGCAAACGCCGTGTTTTCAAAAACGGTTTTTTTCTGCAGAAGTTTAAAGTCTTGAAAGACCACTCCGATCTGTCGGCGCAAGAGCGGCACTTCTCGCGGACGAATGTTAGAAATATCCCAGCCGCCAATCACGATCTGACCTTTGCTCGGACGCTCCTCCGCAAAGAGAAGCTTCGCAAGCGTGGACTTCCCCGTTCCGGACTGCCCCACAATGGAAATAAACTCGCCCGGTTCCACATGCAAGTTAATACCCCGCACACCCACGATGTCGGGAGGGTAGATTTTGTGAACGTTTTTGAGTTTGATCACAGGCGAGAGATTTCTTCGAGATCATCATATCAAAAAACCACCGGAAGAAACAGGCGACTTGAGATTTTTGCGTGCGCTCCACTCGCGTGCCAACTCGACGCCGCCCGTGCCTCGCGGACTCGGAGCTTCCTCCAGTGTGCACACATCCCGCCGCCTCGAAAGCAAACCAAGCGAGATAGTGAGGTGCCTCCGGCAATTCCTATGCCTTTACCAACTCGTGAAAACTCTCTTCAAATCGTTCTTTCAGACCCTCGTTGTAGAACGGCAATCCGATAAGTTTGAATTCCATGTTTTGCACTTTGAAATCGTTAAAGTTGAGTTTGAATTTGTCCACGATTTGAAGCAAAAACTTTTCTTTCCACCCATCACGACCTTTCGCAAACAGACCATCCTCGTCTAAAAACTGATCGCCTTTCGGTTCAACGAAAATCTGATACAAAACTTCCTTCTTGGTCTTCCTCTCTTTTAGGAACATGACGAAGTCCGGTTCAAACGCCTGTCCATCGTCAAAGTTGAAGATTTTAAAATGTCGTTCGTTTCGGAGAACGGCAATTTGATTGTATCTTTGCTTCAGATTCTCAGCTACCTCATCAAAAAACTTCAGAAATAATTCTTCTTCTTTCGTACCCCAGATTTCATTCTGCGCAAACCACGGCCGATCGGACAAATTCAATTCCTCCATCTCCTGTGCTCGCGGGCTATCCCCGTCAATCTGCAAGAGTTTGTCTCTAAACGCCTCCGAGATTTTGTGCGCACGAAATTCGTAAGTACCTTTATATTCGCGCTTGCGATTTTGTGCCTCCTTCGCCAACTGTTCAAGGACAAACAAGGCGAGTTCCAGCTTTTCTTTCTGCGATAGGTCTTCAATGCGATCTTTCTCACCCTGTACAACGACAGAGACGCCGTTTAGGTACTCTTTTTTGTTTATGAAATCTGAAACGGAATCAATGTTGGGGAAAAACTGCTTCAAATTTGCAAAGTAGTAGAACTCTATCCGGTTCAATGCTTCACGAATAACATTGTCGCCGATTTCAGAGAGGTTGATTTTCTTTGTTGCGATGTTACCAGGAGCGGAACGCAATTTGAGATTGGTTCCTAGCACTTCGTGCTCTTCCACAAAGCCGGTTGTGAAGTTGTAGGCGTATTCTTTGACAATCTCCGCCGTCTCTAAACTCTTCACATCCTCTCTCATGTCTGGCACTTGCTCATTCAAGAACAGGACGCCGTTCCTCCACAGCGCCGTCTCCTTGAAGGCATCTTTAACCTTGATTTCACGATTGACTTTCCTATCCGGCATGATGCCGGTCTTTTTCAAGGCAGAGGTTATTTCCGCGATATAGCGGTGATTTTGCGCGCTGTGGTAATGCAACTGCTCAATAATACGCAGTTCGTTTGCGGTGTCTTCGTCAAACTTGCGGCGATACTTGTCGCTGTTCTCGTTTGTTGCAAATGGCCAATACCGCGCGCCACGCCCAACGAGTTGCGCTTCGGCAATCGTGTAGTTGCCCGGCTTGTTCGCTTTCGCGTCGCGCGTGTTGTAGAGCCGCACGATGTCAAAGAGGTTTAGTACATCCCAGCCTTCGTTGAGCGCGTCAACGGCAAATACTGCCCGTATCGCATTGTTCTGACTTTCAAGCGAGTTTACGAGCAGTTGATTTTCCTCGTTTTGCTCTTTTGAATCTATGGAGATGCACTTTTCCTCTGAAAAATCGTTTCGCAACTCTTTGAGAAGAGATGCCGGAGCAATTTTACTTTCCTTGAAAAACGCAAACGCTTTTTGAAGGATTGGATGATTGATTGCCTGCAATCGCTTCAGGTCTTCCACTTGCAGGTGCTGTATCTTCTCCAAAAACGCACTTTTGAATTCGCTCGACACCACGACTTCCTGCTGTGCTTTCTTCGGCGGGTTTACGCGATTCGCCTTGAACATCACTATCGGTTTGAGCGGTATCTTGTGCTTTTGGGCAACTTTCATTCGGTACTGCGAGAGTATCACCGCGACCAAAGCTCTATCCATGCGCGGCAGGTCTGCTTCAAGGATTTCTAACTCTTTTGAGAATCTATCAAGCCGATACTGCTTGAGGTCGTATTCAAAAATAATTTTGTCCGCGTATTTGGCGGCGATAGCTTGATGGTTGAGATCTATAGTAGCGGTAAACTCAAGCAAGATATTATCTTTATTGGCGTTCAGTATTCGCATCACTGTACCCTCCCACGAGCGTAGTTCTTCCTCCTCCTCTTTTTTCAAGCCTTGTATATCCGGCGCTCCACCTTCGGCAAAAAGAGCTCGCTGGTCGCTCTTCTTCAGCTTGGTAAGAGTGTTGATATGATGCCCTTCGTCGGAGAGCAGAACTATCTTTTTCTCCGCAAAATCTTCATAGGTAATGCTGTCTTCGCGCGGACTGTTCATGCGGGAGTGAAGTCCTTGTATCGTCGTAAAGAGAATGTTGATTCCGCGCGGATCTGCCGCTTCAAAGTTATCTACTTCCATAATCTGCACTTCCTCATTCCCAAACTTTATTTTGTCGGCAAAAAGATACTTGCTGGAAGACGGGTTCGTAAAGTTTTCTTTCGTTTTCCTGATGATGTTCGTGCTGTTGACAAAGAAAATGAAATTCCGGTATCCCTTTTCGTACAAATACAAAATAGACGCCGCCATAATGAGCGTCTTGCCGCTTCCGGTCGCCATGTGAAAAAGCAGATGAAATGGCTTTTTCTTGTTCGGGTATTCCGTCAAGTAGTAAATCAAGCGACCGATACCCTCTCGCTGATACTCGCGCAGTTCCGCGCTCATGGTGAGGTTATCGACGAGCAAAGCAGGAACTTTTGTTTTGAAAAAATCCTTGCCTACGACATTGAGCGTGCTATCAAACTCTTGGTGAAGCATTGTCATAAAATTCACCATTGAGTTTTTTATCTTCCTCGCCAACGCCGTATTCCTTATCGCCAATATCGCTGTAGTTTACATACAGCATGTTCGCGTCCAGCGACTCAAGGACAAACTTTTTCTGCTTCGCCAAATCAAGATCGGTAAACTCTTTCGCATTTTCATCAAACTTCTTCGAGTCAACGCGATAACTCACAAACCCGCTTTTCTGTATCGCTTCCCAAATCTTTAATACTTCTTTCTCGCTCTTGGCAGCTTCAATTTCGCGCACAAACTTTTCATTGAGTGGCATAAGTTCCGCGTACACGAAGCTACCGCCTCCTTTCCAGCCTACCGCTTTTGAAATCCCACTCTGTTCCCCCTCTATTACGGCTTTCAACCGCGATTCCGGCAAATCGTGAATGTAATCCATTTGCTCAATGAGGATATACTGACGATTCATTTTGTGAGCAACGGCACCCGTTGTTCCGGTTCCGGCGTGATAATCAAGCACAAGATCACCCTCATTAGTAGAACTTGCAATAATTCTCTTTAGTAGAGTCTCAGGTTTTTGGCCAGCAAATTCCATCCTTTCCCCAGAAGTGGGTTGTTGCTGGAAAGACATAATATCTCCCCATACATCACCTATTGGCTTGCCTTTTGCTAGAACGTCTTTCAAATATCTTTTACTCCCATGGGCAATCAGATATTTGCCACCTTTATCTTCTTTATTGAACATATCGATGTATTTTTGAGTATGTTCAACATAAATTTTATTGAATTTAAAATTAGTTTTATCTTTTGAATAAAAGAGAATTGAATCATGTCCTCTGATCCAGTTATTTGCTAAAGTTTTATAACCAGACAATACGCTGATATCCCAAATAATCTCTCTTTGAAAATTCTCTCGGCCAAAGATCTCGTCCATCAGAATTTTGGCATAGTGAACTTCGTTATAATCTAACTGCAAATAAATTGAGCCATCATTGGCAAGTAATTCCTTGGCAACTTCAAGTCGATTCCGCATGAAGGTAAGCCACGCCGAGTGATTAAAGTTATCATTATAATTAAAACCGTCATTCCCCGTGTTATAAGGTGGATCAATGTAAATGAGATTGACGCGGCCGCCATAGTGCTTTTTCAACGAGTGAAGCGCGAGTAGATTATTACCCTTGATAATCAGGTTATCGTTGTCTCGTATTTCGGTCGCCTTGTGTTCTTTCTTTGAATTTTCCTTGTCGTAGCGTTTCCAGTTCGTTAGCACCTTCGGCTCTAAGAGGCGGTTTATTTCCTCCGGCGCGAGCGTCGTGTTCCAGAAAATCTCACCGCGCTTCGCTTCCTCCTTCGTCTGCCCGCCTTCAAGTACGCAGTCCTTGTAGGGCCATACGAGCGTCACTTCCCTGTCCTGCTTCAAATAATTCTTATCAATTGCGAGGCCGATTTTATTTTTGAATGCAGTATATGAATCCGGCAAAAATTCCTTGTTGCTGACGAATTCAATGAACAAATCTTTATCAAAGAGGGTAAGGCCGGCGACTTTTTTGAAGAAGGTGTCTTTGAGTTTGGCGTCATCAAAAATAATCTTTACAAGACCTTCGTCCAGTTTGTTCGCAAGTTCAACTGCCTTATTTTTGAGCAGACGACCATCGTCAGAAGCAAGTCGTTCGTCTTTTTTCAAAACCTCCTCTAATTTTTTGAAAATGGTTTGAAGCATATTATTTCAAAAACGCATTTGTGGAAACCCACTAATGCACTTACAATTTTCTCTATGATCGCAAGCGTGGACTTCCCCGTTCCGGACTGCCCCACAATGGAAATAAACTCGCCCGGTTCCACATGCAAGTTAATACCCCGCACACCCACGATGTCGGGAGGGTAGATTTTGTGAACGTTTTTGAGTTTGATCACAGGCGAGAGATGCGAGAAAGAAGTTGAGCCGATTTCGATCCTATGATACCGTATCGCTCGCGTTGGGAGCAAGACAAACGTCATCCACGCGGGTGTAGTTCAATGGTAGAATGTAAGCTTCCCAAGCTTGAGACAGGGGTTCGATTCCCCTTACCCGCTCCATCCTTCGCTCTTCCTAGCTTCGGGTGGCAGGCCAGGCCGATGTAGCTCAGCTGGTAGAGCAATGCTTTCGTAAANNTCGTAAAGCAGAGGTCGGCGGTTCAAATCCGCCCATCGGCTCCAGAAAAAACAATCGGAATGATCCGGTTGTTTTTCTTTGATTTTATAACCGCACCCAGACCTTCATATTTGACTCCTCGGCAAAATCCCGTACGACCTCGGAGAGGGAGACTTTGTTGATGATAAGGACGGAGAGGTTGACGCGAAGCGGGCGGTCAAGCTCTTTGCCTTCTTCTTCACTCCCTTCCTCCCGCTCATCAACCCGAAGAATCACGAACCTGTCACGTTCTTCCAACACCGGACTCGTCTCTCCCGCGTCGAGATGAAGCGCGGCACCCCGCCAGGCTTCGGGCATTTCCGTTTCCGTCATCCAACCAACGTCGCCGTTAAACACGCTGGTGGCATCCTCGCTGTATTCAAGCACCAGCCCGTCGAACGCGGCTCCGCCCTCGAGCTTTCCAAACGCCTCATCCATACGCACCCGTTTCTCCAACTGCCGTTCCCGATCCTTGAAGATCGCCTCCTCCAAAGAACGGGCTTCGACGAATGGACGCACCACATGGCGCTCAAACTGCCGCAGATTCCATCCGTACATCTCCTTAACCTTGCTGGCAAACGCTTCCCGACTGCCAGATTGATCTTGCACGGCACGCAGGGCTTCCAATCGATCTTCCTCGGAAGCGAACACGCCGCGCTCGGCCATCAGTTGGCGAATGAGCTGTTCGCGCAAGAGCGATTCAAACATCCGTTCTTCAAGATCCTCTCCGATCTCTTTTCCTTCCGAAGCGTAAAACGTTTTCAATCCTTCATAACGCTGAAAAGCCGTGCGGTACATGACCCATCTGCCGTTGACCGACGCCGCTGGAAACGGCAAAAACGCAGAGACGCGAGCGGCATTCCCCTTCCCAAACATCTGTGTGTAAGCCATGAGCGTTAAAAGAATGCCAGCCGTAAGAAGCGTCAAAACCGCCTTCGAAGTTTTCTGACTCATAAGCGAGGTCGTTCAAGAAGCTTCAGTCGGTCGAAGGTTTTCGTATCGAAGAAATAGGCCTGCCACCTGCGAATGGCCCTATTTGGCAGATGCTCGAGAATCACACTTGAAACTTTCTCTCCACCAATGTCGACATCGCTCGCGGGCGTGTCGGAAACGACGACAACCCGCTCGCCGGGCTTGACGAGGCCGAGACGAAGACGCGCCTCGCGCTCAAGAAACGACTCTGACTCAAGCTCCGCATTGATACGCGCAATCTCCACATTGCGCTCCTCGATCTCGCGGGCTTGAATTTCCAGCTCGGCGATGGTGGCTTGGATGTTGGCGTTGCGCAGATATTCTCGACCGAAGGAAAACACCAGAAAAACAAAGAGCGCCAGATTGAACACGAGAAACAATCGGTGGTGAAATACATACGACAGGAGATGCTCTTCGCGGCGTTTCATAGCCTAAGTGTATCACAGACGACGGAGAGCTTTGCGCACTTCCTCACGATCGTCCCAAGGAGCCAGCTTGCCGCCCGCCACAGCTATCGCCTGCTCGGAGCCTTTGCCGGTTACGAGCACGAGATCGCCTGTGCGAGCCTCGCGGATCGCCGAGCGGATCGCCTCGCCTCGGTCGAGCATGAGACGAATCTCTGCCCGCTTCTCGCTTGGCACGCGCTTCGCTCCCGCCGCGACCTCGTCCATGATCGCTTGCGGATCCTCGTCGTATGGATCTTCATTCGTTACGATCATGACATCAGCCCGTTCAGCCACCAACGCGCCAATCTTCGCCCGGCGAGCTTTATCGCGCCCACCTCCCGCGGAGCCTGTCAGATGGATGATGCGCTTGTGCTTGAGAGACTCAACCGTATCGTAGAGTTTCGTAAGCGCACCCGGCTCGAAGGCGTAGTCAACGATCACCGTGAAGTGTTGCCCTTCGTCAATCATCTCGAGACGCCCGGGAACGCCGGGTACGACGCAGATCGCTTGTTCGAGTTTATGCGGATCAAAGCCGAGCGAGACGCCGACGGCTAGCGCAAGTTGAGCGTTGGACTGGTTGTGGACGCCAAGCATCTTGAGAGCAAGCATCTGCTTGGACGGAAAGACCCCGACGACCTCATCAACGGCAAAAGAGCTGAAAGCGAGCGCCTGCGCATCTTCCGCATTGACGACGATAATCTTCTCGACGCGTTCGCCATCAACCACTTTATGCGGATCACACGCAAGCTTTGCAAAGAGCTTCAGCTTTGCCGCTTTGTAAGCATCAAAACTTCCGTGCGACTCGATGTGTTCCGGATAGAGATTCGTGAAAACGCACACGTCGTAATGAATCCCAGCATGACGATGCTGGACGATGCCTTCACTCGTCGTCTCCACGATCGCGTACGTGCATCCCGCATCCACCATATTGCGCAGAAGTTTTTGGAGCTGGAACCGACCGACCATCGTCATCTTTTTGTCATTGAGCTTCTCCTTCTCTCCAACCTTGAAAAGAATCGTCGAAGCCATCCCGACGCGAGCTCCGCAAGCCTCGAGCGCGCGAGCGAGAAGATAGCACGTTGTGGACTTTCCGCTTGTGCCCGTCACGCCGATGACGATCATCTTCTCCGACGGCTGGCGATAGAGGAATGCAGAAAAAACAGCAAGCGCGTAGTGATACGCGCCGATAGCAGCTTTGGGCAACAACGCCTTGAGGATTCTCTTTAACATGCCCATATCATAGCCGTTTCCAACCGCCCTGTCTAAACTATTCGCCTATTCGCGCGAATTAGCCGAGCTCTATCCCGAGTGCTATCCGTGCTGTTCGAGATAGTGGAGATAGCACGTGCGGCAATAGATCGTGCGGCTGGGATAGTCTTTGTGCTTCGTGGTTATAACCGATGTCTTGCACTTCCCGCAGGTTGTTTCAAAGAAAATCGCCGAGCCTTGTTCCATGATGAGATTGAGAACACGCTTCACAAAATGCGTTCGCGGCGCGGCGATACGAAGCTTTCGATAGAACCCCAGCTCGGGTTTCACATAGGCAAACCGACGCTTGTACTCGGGATCATAGATCGGGATCCCCGCCCAGTCATCCCCCATGTCATCGATGCGATCAGGAACGTCGTCCACTGTTTTCATCTCGCCGACATCTCCTATCACACCCGACGCTCCTTCCGAGTCCGGTGGATAAATCGTTCCGCCAAGCTTCTCAAGTTCTTCGTTCTTCATCATGTACACCATCGGACCGCCGCCGTCGGGAAGATACGTTGGCGCAAATGAGAGTGGTAGCATCTCGCCGTACTCCCCACGATCCAACATCGCGCACTTCACCTCATCAAGCTTGTTCCAATACACCTCCTCCGAATATTCCTTGTTGAAGATGTAGAACTTCTTGTACCGCAACCCAACGCATCCGAAGCAGTTTTCACAGTTGAAACAGTAACTCGAGTACTCAACATTCTGGCAGTCCGGCGTGAAATGCGAGAACTTGACCCGCGATGCGTTCACCGGCGTATTCGTGTAGTAACAGGTGTTTGCCGAAACGGGAGCTCCGACGAAAACGCAATCGTAAGAGTTGCCGTAACAATAGGTGCAGTAGTGGAGATCGCGGAATGGGCCATCGAGACCGTTGAAAACATAGGAACAATCTGTCGCGTTATTCACATGATTGCCGATGACGTTCGTGCACTTCTCGCCAAAGTTGTCCGGCCAGATTGCTTGCTCAACCATAAGATCATGAAAACGACGCCGATAGTCTTCGAGCTTTGAGGATGAAGAAAGATTCACATCAGCCATACGACGCTCCCACTCTTCCTTTGAGAGCTGTTCGTTGAACCAAAGGTATTTGCGATTGCGTTTATTCGTGGCCCCGAAGCAGAATTCGCAGTTGTGGCAGTCGAAAAGAAAGCTTGATGTGATACAGTCCCGACTCTCAAGGATGAAGTTGCTCTTGTAGATGCGGTGCGACTGGACAACGTGATACGACTCTTTCACCTGTGTGGACATGGAAACTTCGGCCACGTCCTCAATGTCGAGCGCGTCGGCGCTGTAGAAAGCATTGCGCGAACGACAGGCCATGACAAAATAACTATTGACGTCGCCAAGCGAGGCAAGCGAGATGGAGTTGATAGGCTCTTTCAAAAATTTCGTTCCCGGAAACGGAATTTCCTTTTGCAGGCTCAAGATCATATCGAGACCTGGAACTTCAAGATCAATGTCGCGCGTCACGCTCGAGTAGTCATTTCCGAACCATTCCGGATCCGGAAGCGCTTTGAACCCAGAAGCAGGATGAACGACAGTGATAAATTTCTTTCCTGTTTCGGGATGCGTCTGATACCAAAACTGGTACATAACAAAAAACCCGCAGATATTTTTCATCCGCGTCAAAGGAGATCGCTTCGACGGAGGGACGTTGAATTTTTTGTACCATCCAATCTCCTCCTCATCCATCACCCACTTTTCTCCCGTGAGTTCACAAACCCGCTCGCCGGGTTGGGTCGCGTTGAGAATGGATTTTACCTTCGCGTCGTAATTTGGTGTTTTGGGCATAGGAACTATTCGCTTATTCGCGCGAATTAGCCGAGCTCGCATCTTGACCCAGCTAACCCGATGACGTTCGCTCTTTTGCCAACCCCTCCACAACCTGCACATTCAGCAGAGACGCAAGGAAGGAACCGGGGAGGGCGAGTTTTGATGTTCGCAGGCCACTGCCAAGAATAATGTGGGGGGTATCAACAACTCGCTTGTCGACCAGAATCACCCAGTCTTGTGGAAGACCGACCGGTGTGATGGCGCCGTATTCCATCCCCGTGATGGAGACAGCCTGCTCCATCGGAGCAAATGAAACATGTCGAGCATCAAGCGTGCGACGCACCAGTCCGTTCACATCCGCTTGCGTGTGAGCCAAGACGACGCACGCCGCAAACCATGTGCGATCCCCGCGCTTCGCCTCCAACACAATACAGTTCGCCGCCTGATCCGGACGCGTCCCATATCGTTCGCAAAACGCCGTTGTGTCGGATACCTCCGGATCGATTTGTGTCACGCCCACGTTATCTGCACCCACAAGCCGAGCCAACATCTTCGCCACAGGATCCGCAAGAAGATCCGTACGATCGCCCCATGGCTTGATTTCAAGATCTCCAAGTCCCATTTCCATAGACTCCAAGTCTACACGATTTCCGATTAAACATTCAATTAAATGTTTTTTACCCCTGATGACGAAAGAGTGAATTTTCCATCTCGTCGTTGTTTAATCAGACCGACCCGAAGGAGCTTCTTCAGATGAAAGCTCGCCGCCGGCTCTGAAATCCCGATCTCATCGGCAAGATCGCAGACAGCAAGTTGACCACGTTCGTGAATAGAGATGTACATTCGTACCCGACGCTCGTTGCCAAGAGCCCGGCAGAGATCAATGAATGAGTTCATAAATCTGGATGAAACAATTAAACATTTCATTAAACGTTTTGGTGTCGTGAAAGGCTCGTTGAAACAAAAACGACTCCGCCACGAACATGAAGAGAGAATGACTCTACTTCATGTTGTTTGGGGGAGTTACTTTTGGAGCATTGGAGATAGCCAACTTTGAACCATCCAACTAAATCTTATTCCATCACGTTTTTTTCATTTTGTCAAGATCAGCCTGTGGAAAATTTTACGCTTGGATTTCGAAATACCGCTTGCCGGTACGGACGGCTTCAAGCACGATAGCAACGGGTTCGAAGAGGGGTTCTGGAAGATCGTTGAGATCGTACCAACCAAGACTCTCGACGCGATCCGGCTCGCAGATCTTCGGCTCGCCCGAAACAATCTCCGCAGTGAAGGAGATGTCGATGTAGTGCTTGCCGTCTTTGTGGAGACTCGTACACGAAGCAAACTCCACATTCCCAATTTCGATTCCGAGTTCCTCCCGCGCCTCGCGCTTTGCCGCCTCAAGCGGACTCTCGCCAAACTCCACATGTCCTCCGCAAGAGCCGTAAGCCCCCGCCGCATGGGACCCCTTCCGCTTCGCAAGCAGAGTCTTCCCATCCTGAACAATCACCACCCCCACGCCGATTTTGATAACTGGCTGATCCATACAGATTCACTTATTCGTTATCAACGTCGTCTCCAAACACATCCTCATACTCCCAATACTTAACCGCCGCGCGATGCCATGCCGGAGGAGACGGATGTTGTTTCTCTTTCACGATCGCGCGTGCGATTCGTCTGGCTCCCTCACGATCATTGTCTACGATCCGATAAAATAACTCGGCATATCCATCTTTCCTCTTGTCCATCAATAGAAATTCTTCCGGCTTCATCCAAGCCAACGCTCTCCACCCGTCCGAGCCGACAACTTTGATGATATCTTGCTTCGCCTGATCATCCCACCCATACATCGCCAAGCGATCAAATTGCTCTTGAACTAATTCAACCGTTCTGCCGGACGACTCCGCCACCTTCTCGATCAACAGTCGAAGAAACATTCGCACGTCAAAATAACTCCCACTGATATTTATTTTTCCCGAATTTTCAAAGGATGGATAAATTTCCTTATCCCTGAGCCGAACGACCGAATCATTGTCGTTGTGAGTAAGCGCTTGCTCACGACATTCATGCATCTGGCGCTTCAAGTCCTCCGAAACATCGGAATCTTTGGAAAGCGCAAAGTCAGTCACCAGGCGATGCTGAAGCGAAGAAATCATCGCCTCATTGAGACCTTCAAACCATCTTTGAGACGTCGTGCCTCCGACAGAAGCAACGGCAATGCCCACTTGATCTACAACGATTGTCCGCGCGACATGATGCCGTCTGGCAGAAGCATAATGGAGCATTTCATGAACCGCGATATTTAAAAAGTCAAGTCTAGCTCTCTCTGAACGATTTTGCAGAGGCGACAGCTCAATGAACTCATTCAATTGAAACGCATTGCGAGATTCCCATGAATGATTAGCAATGCGAACCTTCGCATCCGAAATCCTTAGCAAATGATCCGAGAACAGCCGAAAAAGAAAGCCATCAATAATTTTCTCCGCTTGCAAAACAAGCTTCCGCTCTCTGTCATTCATTTCGCGAGTCTCTTCTAAAAACTGCTCCCGTGCGCTTCCCTTAATTTGCTGATGGATTTCTTTTGACAAAGGACCTACCAAAGCGCTTTCCACATTCACTCGCTTTCCAAACAGCCCCGGGCCGTGTTCTTTTGACATACGTTTACTTCAACCCCCTCGCCGCGGCGGCGAATGTATCGCCGAGTTTGGTGGCCACAGTTGGATCTTTGTACCCGAGCGCGGGCGAGAAGATGACGCCATCGCCGGAGGTTGCGGTCTCGGCCGCGATCTTCACCGCTTCTTCCATTGTTTTCGCGTGGAGAAGCTGTGTCGCCTCCGTTGTGCCGATTTGATTTTCAAACTTGACCGAACCTTCCCCGGGCAGAAGAATCACACTCTTGCACACCATCTCCACGACCTTGATTAGCTCCTTCAAATCCCCTTCCGTCACGTCGCCGCCGGAGATGAGGTGAATGGAGCGCCCGCGTTCGCCAAATCGGCGCAGGACGTTGAGCGTAAGTTCGGGCGTCGAGCCGAGCGCGTCGTTGACGTAGAGAACGCCGGAAATGTCCGTCACGATTTCCTGCCGGTCGTCGTCGGTCGAGAAATTCGAGACGACGTGTTGGATCCGCTCGTTCGACACGCCATGCAGTTTTGCAACCACAATCGCTCCCAACACATTGCGGAGATTGTCATCACCCGTCATGCGCACATCCGAAGCGGACATGATTGGTTGAGAGCGGGGCGCAGTGGCCCCGCCTATGTTGGCAAAAACATCCCCGTTTTCAACCCAGACGCCTTCCTCTCCATCCGCAAGAGGTGAAAGCGACACCCACATCACGCGCCCGGGAGCTTCAGACGCCAGCGCGGCAAGTTCCAGTTGATCCTTCGATAGCACCGCAACGCCGTTCGCACCACCCTTCGCAAAAATGTTTTTCTTCGATGCCGCATAGTCCGCAAGCGAGTTGTAGCGATGCAGATGATCAGCGTAGATGTTCGTGAAGAGCCCGACCGTCGGTCCCTTTTCACCGTCGTCGAGACTCTCAAGGAGCCACGACGAAAGTTCGAGCACAATCGGCATCGGCTCTTTTGAAACCATGATCTCGTCGAGATACTCAAGTGGCGACACGCGCATATTTCCCGCCACGACCGTTGCCGGATTCGCCGCTTTGCACATCTCCCCCGCGAGAGCTGTCATAAACGTTTTTCCGCGCGCCGCCGTCACCCCTGTTACCGAGTAGGGACAGAGCTCAAAGAAAAGGCTGACATCGGAGCGCACCGGAACGCCGGCGTCTTTCGCGAGCTTGAGATAGGGGGAATCGTGCGGGATGTCGGGGTTCGTCACGACCATCTGGGCTTGCGTAAAATCTTCCTCACGATGTTCACCCAAGACGAAAACTGGATGATAAAGCTCGCGGCTTGGATCTTTGGCCTTCTCTTCATCAAACCAGCGGCTCACTTCGTCAATGGATTCATTGAGTTCCGCCTCGTCGCGAAAATCCGTAATGACCACTTGCGCTCCGTGCCGCAAGAGCCACTTGACAGCTCCGACGCCAGACCCCTTCTTGAGGCGCCCAAGCCCCATGACAGTAACAACCATGTCTTGAATATCGTTCATGTTCATAATTCCTTCCTTTTAACTTTGGATGTTAACTCATTAACTTTTCCCGAAGCGTAAGCGAGACGCACAACCCAAAACGCTTTCAAAACTTGCCACCACATTCTCGCATATTGCGGGAAAGCTTTCCACCCGACTTTTTGAAACTTGGTGCGAATCTTCACTCCCGACATAAACACACTGCCATAGACGAGCCCATGCGATCGGCAGGCGAAGTTGAGCGATGCCTCAACCATGTAACCCTTGAGATGCTCGTCGGGAACCATTTCAAAGATTGTTCGCAGAAGCGCCCGCTCACCGGAAACGAGAGGCAAGCGCGGACCGAGGAATCGGCTGAATTTCCCGCGGTCGCGCAGGCCGATGTTCATCTGCCGCGACCCCGAAAGGACCGGCGAGAGAAGCGACTCAAGATGTTCTTCGCGCAAACCGCGCAGATCCGCATCTAAAAAAAGCACAATGGGAGCGTCCGTCCATGTCACCCCATGACGGAGAGCTGAACCTTTGCCGGACTGCGTGGGTAAGTCGAATACTTGCGCGCCGGCTTGGCGAGCCGCCTCCGCCGTGCAATCCGTCGAACCGTCGGAGACGACAATCACCTCGTCCACCAACGGAGAACGCATCGCCGTTTCAACAACGCCCGCGATCGTCTCTNNGCTTCAATCAACACCAACTCTATGAGGATCATGATACTCAACCACACCCAATCCGACAAACGCAGAGGCGCGAGAGAGAGAAGCGATTGAAGAGGCCGCCAGTAAACCGCGAGGAGCGTGGCAAGCGTTCCTCCCAACAGCGACCAGAGAAGAAAGCGGTTATTGAGAACCGATGCCTCCCAGAGGAAACGGCGCACAGAACGGATAGAAAACACAAACGCCAGCGCCTGAAGCGAAATGGCCGTAAAGGCGATGGTCTGGGCAGAGCTATAACTTGCCCCGCTCGCAAGAAAAAGCGCGTACAATCCAAAGGGAAGAAACGAGAGAAGTGTGCCAAGTCCGAACACGAGACCCTTGACTCTCCCCGTTAAGACCGGAGTGCCTCGACGGCGCGGAGACTCGCGCATCACTCCATGCTCTCCCGGATCCATAGTGAGCGCCACCGACGGCAATCCGTCAGTTACGAAGTTGATGTAGAGAATTTGAGCCGTGAGGAGGGGCAGAGGAAGTCCGAACAGGAGGCCGAGAAAAATGAGACTCATTTCAGAAAATCCCGTCAGGAGAAGATACATGGTCGTCTTCCTGATGTTGTCAAAGATGACGCGGCCTTCCTCGATGGCCGAAACAATCGTTTCAAGATTACTGTCGAGAAGCACCATGTCCGCTACCTGCTTCGTCACATCCGTACCATTACCCTGTGCGACCCCAATGTCGGCGGCCTTAAGCGCGGGCGCGTCGTTCACCCCGTCGCCTATCATCGCAACCGTCTCTCCGCGCGCGCGCCATGCCCGCACGATACGTACCTTGTGCGCGGGCTCCACGCGGGCATACACATCAATGTCAACGACGCGCTCGCGCAAATTTTCATCGGAAAGCGTATCGAGTTCCGCTCCCGTCATCACTCCCAACCGATGATCTCCAACGAAGCCGGATCCGACTCTGCCGAGGTGCCCCAATCCGACTTCGCGCGCGATCGCTCGAGCCGTGCGCGGGTGGTCACCCGTGATCACGACCGTACGCACGCCGGCGGACGCCGCCTTCTTGATCGCCGAGGCCGCCGAAGGACGGACGGGATCGCGCAGGCCCATAAACCCGACGAACACCATATCGCGAGCATCGTCGAGATTCAGGTGAGCATCCGTTCCATCTGCCGGACGATACGCGCATCCAAGCACGCGAAGCCCTCGCTCCGTCATCGTTTCCGCTTGGTGCGCCAATTCCTCGCGCGTCTTCACGTTAAGAGCACGCACACCACCGGCGGCGAGAACCTGCGTCGAGGCTCCCAGCACGACTTCGGCAGCGCCTTTCATGAGGATCTCTTCGCCCGCTTCTCCCAAAACGCGCACGAGCATGAATTTATGCTTCGCATCGAACGGCAGAACCGCCGTACGCGGCGTCCGTGAGTCAAGCTCGCGTCTTAAAAGCCCGATGCCTTCACCCAACGTCAGCAAAGCTATTTCCGTAGGAGAACCCGTATAGCGACTGGGAGAAAGTGGATTTTCTTGATGAAAAATCGAGGCGTCATTGCAAAGAACTCCAATGAAAACAGCCCTTTCAGCCCCATCAGCCACCCAACATGGTTGGGAGTTGAGGGAGTCGAATTCGTGGTCGGGAGTAACAATGGAGACGACTTGCATGGAGGCTTGCGTGATCGTCCCTGTTTTGTCGGTGCAGATCACTGACACGCTCCCGAGCGTTTCCGTCGCTACCAAGCGACGCACCAGTGCCTTGCGCTTAAGCATCCTCTGCATACCAATGGCCAGAACGACGGTAACGGCTACGAGCAAACCTTCCGGCACGGCGGCGACGGCAAGAGCGGTGGAGAGAAGAAACATCTCGAAAAGACTTTTCCCCAGCGCGAGACCTATGGCAAAGATGCTGACGGCGGCCAAAGAGTAGAGACCCGCAAGAAACCGGCTCAAGCGAATAAACTGCTCCTGCAAAGGCGAGCGATCGTCTTGGGTTTCCACCACCATCTCCGCGATCGCTCCGATTTCGCTCCGATGCCCCGTCGCCGTCACAATGGCCTCCGCCCGACCGCGCGTCACGAGCGTGCCGCCAAACACCATATTGGTGCGTTCGGCAAGAGGAGTTTGAAGAGCGAGAGACGCGACTGTTTTCCCAACCGGCAGAGATTCTCCCGTAAGAACGGCTTCGTCCGTTTCGAAACTCTCGGCGCGAACCAGCCGGGCGTCGGCGGGAATCATGCGGCCGGGTTCAAGAAGGATCACATCGCCCGCGACAAGTTCGGCGGCCGGAAGTTCACGAACATTCCCCCCGCGCCGCACGACCGCGCTTGGCACGGAGAAAGCCCGCAGTTCGTTGAGCGCGCGCCCGGCTTTGTTCTCTTGAATAAATCCGACGGCGACGTTAACCGCAACGGCCAAGCTGATCATGATCGCATCCGCATCGTCTCCAAATGCCACGCTCGCCGCCATGGCCGCGAGAAGAATGAGCATGAGTGGACTCCAAAACTGCCGCAAGAGAATCCTGGGCCAGCCGGGCGGAGGATTCTTCGGCAGTTCATTGCGGCCGTCGCGCAGAAGACGAAGCGTAGCCTCTTCATTCGAAAGGCCTTGTTCCGACGTTTTGAGAACGTCTTTCACTCTGGCAATCGTGAGATCGTAAAAAGTCATACGCCTTGTCAGTGCCGAATCGTGCGATACACCTCCATAGTATGTTGCGCAATCATATCCCAGTTGAAGTACGCCATCACGGTTTCAAGCGAACGAGCGGAGGCAAGCGCCAGCGCGTCTTCGTCGGAGAGAAGTTCTTGGAGTCGGCGGGCAAGATCGTCCACGTTTCTTTTTTCAAACGAGAATCCGGCATGATGAATCGCCTCGAGATTTTCCGGAATGTCGGAAACGAGAACGGGGAGGCCGTAACTCATGGCTTCGAGCACGACGAGTGGCAGACCTTCCGCTTCCGACGGATGCACATAGAGCTTGGCATGAGCAAAAATCTGCGCAAGCTTTTCTCCTTTCTGAAAACCGAGAAAGCGGATGTCGGAATTGCCCGCGGCTTGGCGCTTGAGGTCGCGGAAGTAGGCGTCGGTGAAGCTTGGCGCGCCGACAATGACAAGTTTGGGAAGCGTCTTCTTTTCCATCGTGCGCGAAAGGAGTGCGTAGGCGGAGATCAGATCGTGCAAACCTTTGTGGGCAACAATGCGGCCGACGTTCAACAAGTATCCTCCCGTCTCAAGCCCGAACTCCGTCAAGTGATCATGGGATGCGACCTTGTGAACCTCGGCGCCGTTGGGAATGTAGACGACTTCTCGGAAGAAACGCTCGCGGCAGAAAACTTGGAGCGTGTGGGAGACCGCAATACAGACATGGGGAAAATGCACGGCCGCCCACTCGCCGAAATAGAGATAGATGCGCGCCAGCAAACTCCACTTGGCATGAAAGCGATCCTGCGAATGGAATGTAACGACGATGTGGGTTCGTCGCAACAGCAAGCGCGGGATCCAAGCGAGCGTGGCGGGGCCGACGCCGTGATAATGGATGATATCGTAGGAACCGAAAAGCGCATGCAACGTCGAAAGAAACGTGTGCGTGATCGTCTCGAGATTCTTTGTATAGATTGCAGGGAGATAGACGATGTGCATGCCTTCGATCTTCGTCCCCTTCCCCGGCATAGCTTTACGGCGAGCATACACAAACACGTCATGAGTCCCATGCTTCACGAGCCGCTTCCCGATTGCCTCAACGTGCTTCTCGACTCCCCCTCCCCGTTCTCCCGTCTGAATCCCTTTTTGTCCGATCATCGCAATGCGCATAGCTGTTGTATTGTATCAGAACTTGGAGCGGACGTGGGTTTGTGAGAGAATAACAGCAATTATTCTTATCTCATTTCTATGGCACAAGTTTCTTCCACACGCGCGGCCGAATGGGTCCTGCGCATTGCCGTCGCCGGCGAGTTCATCGGCCACGGCGTTTTTTCGCTCCAGCATAAGGCCGGCTGGTTCGATTACTACTCGGCTGTGGGCATCGGCGAACCCGCGGCCACAACGCTCATGACGCTCGTCGGCCTCCTCGATCTTTTTGTCGCGATCGTCGTTCTCATTCACCCCGTCCGCCTCGTTCTTCTTTGGGCGGTGTTCTGGACGTTCGTAACCGCTCTCATCCGCCCGATCGCCGGAGATCCCGTCTGGGACTTTATTGAACGATTCGCCAATATCGGCGCGCCGCTCGCGCTGTTGTACATGATCGGACTTCCAAAGCAAGTGAAAGAGTGGCTGGTGTAAGAAACAAAAAAACCTCCGAGAACATCCTCGGGGGTTTTGGTTTGACTCATCAGAAAACCTCCGGCGCTTGCGGAACGATAGACAACGCTTGATGAAAATGCTATTCTCTCCGCCAAATACTCCTTACGCGCCGGTAGCTCAGTGGTAGAGCAGNNGGTCGCGGGTCCGATCCCCGCCCGGCGCACCATAAAAAACTCCACTCTTGACAACCCCCTTGCGCCCTGTTCCAAACTCATGAGAAAATGTCCTCGCTAATTCATAAGCGCATCTGCCAGCGTTCTTATGGACGACGACACGATGAATAATGACGACGACATGGACATGGAGTCTCCCGACTCCAAGGACATGGACGCCGACGTGGATTCAGATGATGACGCGGGTTCCGACGATAACAGCGACGGGGACGATAGCAACGATTGGTAAGCAAGCAACAAAAACACCTCGGGTTTATCCCGGGGTGTTTTTTTGTCGGATGAGCCACACGATCTCTTCCGCTCCATTAGAAGAAAACAAGCCACCGATGCGCTCTTCCAGCTGTTTCTTGCGATGCGGTTCGAGCGTTTCGTGGATGGTTTTGAGAAGGTCGGTGTCGAGATGATCTTGGGCAAGCACCACTCCGGCTCGCGCCTCTTCAACGAATTTCGCATTGGCAACCTGCGGCGAGTCGGGAAGCGGAACGAAAATCGCCGCTTTCTTTTTTCGCACAAGCTCGAGGAGTGTCCCTACTCCGGCTCGCGTTACGACAAGGTCGGCAAGATCAAGCGCCATGCCGAAGTCGTCTATGAAAAGTTCGACTGTTTTGTAAGTTTCAGGAGCTCGGCGGTCCTTGAAGATTCCCTTCCCCGCACCAGTCGAATGCAAAATGTTCATCTCGCTCGCGAGCCGATCTGCCACACGCTCGAACGCTTGGTTCAACACGAGCGAACCGATCCCGCCGCCCAACACAAGAATGGTCGGCCTTCCAACGTCGAGATCGAAATGCTCAATAGCCTCCGCGCGAGAAACGCTTAGGACATGCGATCCATAGGCGAGCGCGCCGACAACTTCGACATGCTTGCAAGGAAGTTGACGCGCGGTGGAGGGAAACGTCGAGGTTACAAGCGAAGCCACCGGCGCCATAAGTCTATTCGCCAGACCAAGTTCGTAATCAAGCTGATGAATGGCGACGCGTGTTCGAAAGAGCGGAGCCAAAAGCGCGAGCGGCACGCTGACGTAAGATCCCGCCGAGAGAATCCAACTTGGGCGAAATTGAGCGAGGAGCCATGCGGAAGCGAGAAACGACCAGACGAGAAGTATCGGAGAAAAGAGCCATCGCCATGTGAGATACCGATAAGCTTTGGGAACGAGAATGGGGTGAAACGGCAAACCTGTCTCCTCGATGAGTTTGCGCTCGGGGCCTCTCGGCGTTCCCACAAAAAGAAATGTCTGCTCGGGATCCAGCTTTCTCCAAGCCTCGTAAACGCTCAAAAGAGGCGTCACAGATCCCAGTGTCCCGCCTCCGGTGAGCATGATGCTTTTACCAGTTGTCTTCTTCCAAGTCTCCGGCATATTCGTCATCTTCTTTCCAGTCTTCATATTGATCTGCAACAAATCCGCCATCCATATTGATTGCTTCATACTTCTCTCGCATCTGCGCAACATCGTCAGGCGTTCTTCCAAGATGAACACGAACATTNNAGATCGGCCTTCCTCGCCAACCGTTCCAACTGCCGTTGCAAAATCTGAAAGCTCGTTTTTCCTCGCGCATTGGTGATGATCGGCAAGTAGGGTCGCTCCTCTGTGCCATAGTGCGCCATATAGGCATTGAAAAATTCCGTTATCAGCTTCCCGCCAGCCATTCTTGCCTCCGGATCCGCCGCAATGTCTGAAATATACACCTCCGGCAAACCGCCATTCACACCTTCATAAGCTAAACAATACCCTCTCGCTATGCCGCCTTGATCACGATACATGAACGATAAATTCGGCCGGCCAAAATGCTCATTGGCAATCCGCATGCCGATGAGATTATTCTGCATGCCATGCAAGTTCTCGAGCAAGCTCACGTTGTCGGAATACGCCTTCCCCTCCAGCATGGCCACATCAATGGTATCTGGTGTCCGAAGCGGAGCGATGCCCGCTCTCCGTCGAGGCGGAGGACCTTGAATATCCGTGTGCATCACATAGACATCCGCATGAACATTGTCCGAATATCCCATCGGCGCAAGTGGGACAAGGGTGTTCGGAACGGAGTCGAGCCCAAGAGATTTTGGCGTATATCCTTTCCCGACCGCGACGCGCGTCAAGTCAACACCCAACTCCCCGCCGTGTTCAAGCAAATACTTCCTCATAAACACCTCATACACCCGCCGAATAACCTCTACCCGCTTACCCTCCTCATTCTTCGCCACCTCGATGTTATCGGCTGTCAAAACGTATGCGCCGTTCGTATCACCCTCCGTCAGCACATCTCGCATGTGTCCGCCTCGACTTTTATACTCTCGAATCAACGTCGGCGTCGAATGTGCCGTCTCCAAATCCACCGTCATCACGGATTGCGCCGCCGTTCGCCACTTGCCATCACTCCCCTTTCTTTCAACCACGAGCTGTACACAGTTAGGATTGAACATATAAACATTGTTCTTTCCGGAGCCAAACGGCATGCAACTTGCCGTATCGTTTCCCGCCACCGTCATATCCGGATCGCTCTTGCGGCCGATACGAACCCGATAAATGTCCTCCGGCATCTTCATGCCAAACGCGCGGTCAAAGACAATCTCGCGAAGCTCGGTCTGCACTCCCTCATTGAGTGCTTCCAGAACCCGCACCCCCGTTGCCAACTCCCACAGATCTTTGAATACGACTCCATGTTTTTTACAAAATTCTTGCACCGCCGTAAAAGACTTACGAGCTGATTGAGCTTCCGGCTCAATGCCGTCTCGCCGTTGCCCGAGCGCGCGCCGCAGATACTCATGCAACGCTACGGCATCCTCCGGATCCTGTGTCATCTCCATCGGCGGAAGAACTTGAAGCCGATCAAGCGCACCTTCAACGTAGGCATCACGGAGATTTTCCGCCGTCATGCCGAGATAGGGAAGAGACAGGTAGTTCTTTGGCTTCTTCGCCGCATTGATACGCTCGCTCGTATGCTCGTCGTCAATACCAAAAAATTCTGCCGGATGCTTCCAGAACATAACCACCTTGTCCATCACGATGTTTGGGTGAAAAGCAAGCTTCTCCACGAACTCACGAAGCTTCGGTGTTATCTTTCCCCTCTCGAGTTCTCTCAAAACATTGGCCCGGCCAAGGAGATAGGTAAGTTCGCCAAACTTCTTGAAAGCTTTCCACGACTCAAATGGTGAACTTCCCTTTTCCTCAAAACTCCTGACAAGATCTTGCAACTTCTTGACGCTCGGATATTGTTGAGCCTTGTAGGATACATAGGATACAAGATCTAAAGGCCGACCCTCGGGATATTCTCGACCTTCATTCTCATCCGCTATCATCTCGTCCATCGCGTAAAAAAATGCTCCGTCGATCAACCCGCCAAAAAGGTGGTGAGCCGTTCCTTCTTCATAAGAGGCGTGATCCATCGCCACGTGTCTCATGGTGGTCTTTGCAAATTCTTGCGGATCAATGTTGTTCCTCGCCAAAAGGTTTTTAAGTGTCGGAAGATAATAGAGAGCATCGTGCACGGATAAATCCGGTCGGTTCAGGTAGTCAAGCAAGAGGTCGTCACCGAACAGTTTTCGAGCCTCATCATACAACGACCTTATGTCCGGATCATGGGCGGTGCCACCGACTTCGTTCATGAGCGCTTCTGGAAAACTTGGATCCTCGGGCGTCATTTTATATTCAACATAGATCGTCGCCAGAACCTCCGGCGAAACCCTATAATCCACCCGTGCCCGTAACAACAATTCGAGATGATCAATTTTGAATCGAGCAAATTCGTTCAGAGGCTTGCTGTAATCTTCCGGTGGCCCCGCCAGCAAGTCAACCGTTTCTTGAGACTGCTTCACTCTCAATGGCACGGCACCATCCGTAAAGAACTTCCAAACACCTTGATCCCGTTCACTCATCTCCACTTCCGTAAACTGATCCATCTTATCTTTTATCTCCTCGTACAAACCCGCGCTCAAAAGCCAAACGGCCACTCTTGAATCAAGCCCTTTGAGTTTATAAAGATTTTCTGCAACGTGCCGAGGTTTAAGATGATCCATGAGAACGCCCTCTTCGTAACAAAGTTTGTTGTGATCAAGACCCGGAAAGCGTTCAAGATCGTCTAGCACAACCGCGCCGAGTTTTCGATCCGCAAGCCTGTGGGCAAGATCTGTGGCGGCTTGCGAACTCAAATTATTAAAATTTCTCATGCACTCCGCAATCGCCTCCGGATTAAAAGAAACGAAGAGCCCTGCGAAGTCGTCCTGGCTCATCTCCGGAAACAGGCTCATGTGCCTTAGCGTTTCAAGCGCATCAGCCTTCATGGCTTTCTCTGCAAAAGAGCGATCAAACACGAGCGGTCTAAATTCCGGGTTCTTCCTATCCTCCTCTGTCCCCTGAAAGATCTCCGGATGATCAAAAACAAGCCTCGCCACTTGAGCTTTAGCCAGACATGCCTTTACGACATCAAGATCAAGCCCCTGAAAATCTTGAACGTGTTGAGTCAGCAGATCCGCGTGGCCTCTCTGAATAAGATTCAAGGCAATTTCCTTGTGAGCTTCCGGAGCGAAAGCTTCAATGTGCTTGACAACCATGTCACTGAACTTGGGATCCACATACATGAACTTTATGGCAACCTCGGCGCTCAATCCCGACCACAGCCCTTTTGACAAACCCTCAACCAATGCTGTGCTACGATCATAATCAGAATGACAATAATCCCACATCTCTCTCGCGAAAGCGTCGTTAAACTCAAGCCCCTCAAACTTGCCCGGGCTATTCATCACATTGCGCGCGAATCCGATATCAATGAGTTTATATGCAATATCTGCAGTGAGTCCTTCGAAGCTGGATAGGTTCTCTGCCACAGCAGACATCCGAAAGCCATGGGTGACGGGCTCCCGCCCGCATGCGGCCTCGATCAGCTTGTTTGCAATTACAGGATGCCACTCTACCGGGATCTTCCCCAAAACCGCAAAGCCTTCTTCGTGGATTTGCTCAACAAAATCTCGCAGTGGTTCCCCAGCAGAAACATGAGCGTCCGGCGTGGTCACCATCTGACCATCCGCCCCTAACAGCTCCGGAGGTAAGTCTCCTTTTCTGTGTTCCGACATATGGCTAGAGTTTGGCATATCTTGAAACATTCAACACCACCCCAATCGCTCCCATCGTAATCGCAAGCGACGTTCCTCCATAACTTACAAGAGGAAGCGGCACACCCGTCATCGGCATGACACCAAGCATGGAACCGATGTTGATGAACGCTTGAAACGTAATCCATGTAACGATGCCAATGACAAGGTACCGGCCGAAGCCGTCCTTTGTTCTCGCGGCAATTTTCAAGCCTCGCCAGAAGAGAAGGGCGAAGAGGAAGATAAGCGGCACGCTGAAAAAGAATCCGAGCTCCTCGGCCATCACCGCAAAGATGGAATCGCTCACCGCTTCCGGCAGATACTGAAACTTCTGCACCGAATGTCCGTAACCAAGACCGAAAAAGCCTCCGGAGCCGATGGCGATGAGCGCTTGATTGATGTGATAGCCGATGCCGAGAGGATCGCGCTCGGGGTTCAAAAACGCCGTAAAACGTTCCAGCCGATACGAAGCTGTCGCGATGAGAACGGCCAGAAGAATCATCCCGCCGGAGCATAGCATGGAGAGATGCGACCACGGCGCGCCAGCGACGAAGTACACGGCCAAAGACATGAGCGCGATCACCATCATTGTTCCTACGTCTGGTTGGAGAATCATCAGCATCATGATGACCCCCAAGACGGTGACGAATGGAACAAGACCAGCAGACACATCCTTCACGCCCGAACCTCGACGTTCAAGCCATGCCGCCAAGTAGAAAAGAAATGTGAGCTTCACGATCTCCGACGGCTGGATGGAAAATGATCCTCCGATCGAAATCCACGATCTTGACGTTCCAAACTCCGATCCGATGCCGGGAATGAAAACCAACACAAGAAGGACGATGCTCACGAGCAGAAGCTCCCACGCCCACTTGCGCCACCATTGGTACGGCAGGCGAGAAAAAAATATAATGGCGGCAATGCCCGGGAGAAATCCGAAGATGAGCTGATGCTTCAAGGAGTAATACGCATCGCCGAACTCGGCATAGCCGGAGGGACCGCCGGCGGAAGCGATCATGAAAAGACCCACGGCGATCAGAAGAATCGAGAGGAGAAGAAACGGATAATCTATCGAACCGCGATGACCGGAACTCATAGAAGTCCAACGCCAAGATTGACATCGAGAACGGCGAGCGCAACGCCAAGCGCCGCCATGACCATGGACACGATCCATGCGCGCATGACGATTTTCGGTTCGGGCCAGCCGATCGCTTCAAGATGATGATGCAGAGGCGAGGANNATGCCGAGCGTTACGCCAAGCGACATGGAACCGGTGTCCCCCATCATAAACCGCGCCGGAGGGATGTTGAACCAGAGGAACGCCAGAAGCGCTCCGACAATCGCCGCGCACAGCGCCGCCAAATCCTCGCGGCCGATGATAAGGGCGATCACTCCGTAAGCGCCGAACGACGTGAGCAGAACTCCGCCGGCCAGGCCGTCCAACCCGTCCGTCTGGTTAGTGGAAAACGACGTGGCGACGATGATGACGGCAAAGATGAAGAGCGACCAGAACCCGACAGAGAGATCTCCCAGAAACGGCACATGGAGAATCTGCCACTCGAGTTTAAACGTGAACCACCAGGCTCCGACAAAAGCGATCGCCGTGTAGATGGCCAGACGGTGGCGCGCGCGCAAGCCTCCGCCGTGAGCGCCGATGCCACGCACATTCAGATAATCGTCAACCACGCCAACCAAAGCCGAAGCGACGAGCGCGCCGAGCGGAAGCCATGTTTGAGACCGTGAGAGAAAATCAACGCGCGCGAAAATACGCGTGACGCCCCATGTTTCCGGAAGCCAGATGGAGAGGGCGTGAAGGCCAAGCGCGAGCGCCAAGACGGGAATCCACACCACAAGTCCGCCCATCGTCGGCAGACCCAACTTCTTGGCGTGAAGGCGGTGAAAAATAGGGGCCTCCTTGACATCACGCAGGCGTTTGCCGAATTTGTGCTTGAACAAAAAGCGCATGACGACCGGCGTAAACATAAAAGCCAGCGCAAAGGCAAGCGTGGCCACGACGAGAAGTTTAGTAACCGCGAGATTTGTCAACATACCTCAAAGATTGAGAAGGAGTGTGAAGACGACTCCGGCAAACAAAACAACTTCGAGAATCGGCGTCAACCAAAGAACGAGTTGGGCAAGCATCGGCTCTCCCTGATGAAATCCCAAAGGGAGTAAAGGAGTCCGTCTCTCGATTTCGGAAAACCGCGACGCGAGCGAGAGATTAAGGACGAGCATGACGAGTCCAAGAACGGGAAGAATGAAGATGCGGTACCATGGACCGAACCCGTCAATGCCGAGATAGATATTGTAGTGCAGAGGGATGAAAGGATTTTCTCGGACGATGGGCAAGAGTCTCGAGAGCGGCAGAACGACCATCAACATCACGAGGGTAAGGGAAAAAAGCGCGATCCATTTCGCCCGCGCGTGAGACGCAAAATATGAGCGAAAATCTTCTTGAGAGCGGCCAACGGCGTTGAACACAGACATAGATTATGGAACGGAGATGACTTCTCGAATTTGAGGAATAGCTTCGCGAAGAACACTTTCGATCCCGGCTTTTAGCGTCATCTCCGAGAGAGGACAATTCACGCACGTGCCCTTAAAACGCACGGAGACGATTCCAGACGTCTCGTCAAAAGAAACCAGTTCGACATCTCCGCGATGCCGCGCAAGAGCCGGCCGAATGCCCTCCAAGACAGCCTCAATGCGTTCTCTCATGCGGGAATGAGTGTACCAAAAAATCAGCCCGATGGCGAGCTGACTTTCTGATTGGGGATCCTGCAAAAGTCGATGAGATTGCGGATTGTGGGCTGGCAGTCGTTGAAAACGTACTGAATGGTACGTTGAGACGATGTCTGGGTGCCCGCAGGCCGCAAGCTCGCGACTTTTGCAGAGATCCCATTTAATTCTGCGGCGTAACCGAGACGTACGTCCGATGTTTGAGAACGCCGGTGAACGCCTTGGCCATTTTCTTCTTGAAACTGACCAAGCCTTCAGCGACAGCGTAGAGCGTGTCGTCCTTGCCGCGGCGCACATTGAGACCGGGATGAACTTTCGTTCCGCGCTGGCGAACAAGGATCTGCCCGGGACGAGCAAGTGATCCGTCGGCCGTCTTGATGCCGAGGCGTTTGGCAACGGAGTCTCGGCCGTTCTGTGTCGAACCTGCCGCTTTTTTATGGGCCATAGGAAGAGGCTTAAGAAGTTGAAGAGGTTGAAGAAGTCAAAGAGGTTGCGAGGAGGAATATACGAGATCGGAGGAAATCTGTCAATGGGTTTCGGATTGCTTTTTCTTTGCCATGAGAGCCGCTTTGATGAAGTCGCGGAAGAGAGGGTGCGGAGCGAGGGGGCGAGATTTGAATTCAGGGTGGAACTGAACGCCAACAAACCACGGATGGTCTTTCAGCTCCACGATTTCGACGAGATTGTTTTCCTTGTTAACACCCGAGACGATCATGCCTTTTGCTTCGAGGGCAGAGCGATAGTCATTGTTGAACTCATAGCGGTGGCGGTGGCGTTCGGAGATGTTCGTCTTGCCGTAAGCCTTGCGAACTTTGGTTCCCGGCTTGAGATCACAAGCATAGGCTCCAAGACGCATTGTGCCGCCGTAGCGGTTCTCGCGGATGTTCTTGAGTTGCGTCGGGTTGATGTGAATGATCGGATCCTTCGCCGCCTTGTCCACTTCGACCGTATGCGCACCTTTGAGCTTCAAGATGTTGCGGGCGAATTCCACTGTCGCGAGTTGCATGCCGTAGCAGATGCCGAGGTACGGGATTCTTTTTTCCCGACAGCATCTCACCGTCGCAATTACACCTTCGATTCCCCGCGTCCCGAACCCGCCGGGAACCAGAATGCCGTCGTGCTTCGAAAGCGTGCGGAGTTTTTTCGGATCGGCCTCGAAATCTTCCGAGTTGATCCAATCCATCTCGATTTTGGCTCCGTTCGCCCATGCGGCATGCTTCAGGGATTCGATGACAGAGATGTAGGAATCGGAAAGCGTATAGTCACCGGTGGAAAAATACTTCCCAACTACGCCGATCTTCACCGTCTTCTTCGCGTCAAACTGCACGCCCGCCATGCGCTTCCATGCGGAGAGATTCTGCTGCTTCGACTTCAAACCAAACTTGCGGAGAATATGCGACGAGAGTCCTTGTTTCTCAAAGAGCGCAGGGATCTCGTAAATAGATTTCACGTCGGGAGCGGAAATCACATCGTCAGCGTGCACGTTGCAAAACACGGAGAGTTTCTCGCGGCGCGGACGGTCGAGGAAATGCTCGCCGCGGCAAACGATGAAGTCGGGATGGATGCCGGCGGAGTTGAGCGTACGCGTCGCGTGCTGGGTCGGCTTGGTCTTCATCTCCCCCAAGTGCGACGGCACAGGAAGATAGCTCACCAAGACAAAGAGCACATCGCCGGGAGATTCGAGGTGCATCATGCGGGCGGCTTCGAGAAAAAGAATGTTCTCATATTCCCCCACCGTGCCTCCAATCTCGACAACCGTCACATCCGCCTTCGCACGGTCCGATGCCGTTTTGATGCGATGGATGACTTCCTGCGGAATATGCGGCACGACCTGCACGCACTTGCCCTTGTACTCCAAGTTGCGTTCGCGATGGATCACGCTCTCATACACGCGTCCTGTCGTCATGTAATTCGTGGAGGTGAGATCGGTTCCCAAGAAGCGTTCATAGTTGCCCATGTCCTGATCGGTCTCGTCGCCGTCGTCGGTGACAAACACTTCTCCATGCTCCACTGGATTCATCGTTCCGGCATCCACGTTGACGTACGGATCAATCTTGATCGCCGTCACACAGAGCCCGCACGACTGGAGAATCTTCCCGATCGAGGCTGTCGTAACGCCCTTTCCAACGCCCGACATGACGCCACCAATGATGAAAATATACTTATGCTTCATAGACAAAGAGGCCTAAGCGGCCTCGATAATGATCTTGACTTGAGACTCGAATCCGCCCGGGAAGGAGACGAGAATATCCTCCTCGCCGGTTTCCTTCATCGGCTTCATCTTGATCTGATCAGCCTTCACGTCGTAGCCTTCGCGCTTGAGCGCTTTAGCCACTTCCTTCGCGTTCACGGCGGCGTAAAGATGGCCCGTGTCGCTCACCTTTTCAGTGAGAATCAGTTCGTACCCGTCGAGTTTGCCGGCCGCATCGCGAGCCTGATCGGATGTTCGTTGTGAGCGGCGCTTCGCCGTCTCCTTCGTCGCGGTTGCCTCCTCGATCGCCCGATCCGTGGCTTCAACGGCGATGTGTCCCGGAAATAAGAAGTTAAACGCATGCCCGTCGGAGACTTGCACCACGTCTCCTTTTCTTCCGAGCGGCTGGTGATCTTTCAAGAGGATGACCTTCATACGAGGAGGATTATAACAAAGGCGGTAGGGAGTAGCCAGTAGGAAGTAGGGGGTTCGTCACTCTTTACCCCCTACCGCTTGCGCATACATCCTCGAAGCCGCGACAACGGCCAGTGGTGGAACAACGAAATTCAAAACCGGAACCAATAGCAGGAAAAAGACGGGGATGGCGAAGGCAATGATGGAGCGATGATGACGAACGAGAAAGGCGAGACGAGAACGAAACGGAAGAGAGTCTTTTGCAAACGCCTCGCCGAAAAACTCCATCGAGAGGAGGAGAATTGCGACGACAAAAGCGCCGATGAAGTGCATGACCGTGCCGATGCCGGGAATCACGTTGAAGAGAATGAGCCCGAGCTGGAGAACGATGAAGAGGGCGCCGAGCTTAAGCGTGTAGGCGAGAGCGCGTGCCATCTCGCGCGGCCAGGAAATCTCTTTGATCACCATCCCCACTTCACGCATTGCGTCCTCGGCGAGGGCTCCATAAAACGGCGCGCCAATGACGGTCGTGAATGCGGCAAAAACAAAAAGGGCAAGAACGATCGCGGCCGCGACGGCAAAGAAGCCGGCGAGGATCGTGAGAATCGCCGCCCACCACGCGTCCGGCAAAGAGAGAGACATCGCCCACTTCGCAAAAATGAAGGCCATGGGAATCACCGTAGCCCACAGAAGCAGATTGAGAAAGACAGGAGCCAAAACAAGAAGACGGCGCTTTCTCGTCGCCCACATGAAGTTCCATGCCTGCTCAAGCTCACGTACGGATGCCTGCAACGAAGACATATCAACTTATCGGTAATGGTTCGTAATTTGGAACACTTCCGCTTTGCCATCCGTGATAAAAAACAACGCCCGATAGGTTTTATCGAGGCGGAAAGAGTAGATCCCTCGCCAACGCGGTTCCAAGAGTTCTGTGTGAAGAGACGGGTGCCTCAAATCAGATTCAAAGATATTTTTTGCCTTGACCCATTTCTGTTTCAATCCGCGCTTCGACAGAAATACTTCAAGATCTTTCCGCAGAGGCTTAACGGGAATGCCGTTTGGCATAGGTGGATTTGCGCAAACCGTTCTCCAAATCCAGGAGAAAATCTTCCGAGTAGAGACCCGTCGTCCTGAAATCTGCGGCAACTTCGCCGATTGGATCTCGCAACTGCAACTCAAATACCCTGGAAACTAAAGATCGATAGGCTCGTGCCTGATCTCTCAACCGAGAATATTCCGTCTTTGAGAGCGTGATAGAACCTCTCGTGGGTTGTCTCAACATACAACCATCAGTATAAGCAAAAATCCGGACAAAAGCGAATTTACGACGAAGCACCTCGTTCAATGAACTTAATCGCCTGGCGGACGATGGGATCCATGTTGTCGTAACTTGAACGACGCAAGACGTCTCCGATCGGCACCCACAGTCCGCGGCGCACGCGTTCGCCCATGTCCTTCGCCGGCTGAATTTGGATGCGGGCGTTCCCGGGAACTTCAAAGAGATAGTAGTGGATGAATTTGTGAACAAGGTAACCCTTGAACACGAACCGGTCGCGGAACCAGATGTCGTTCGTGCCGAGGCGCCGCAAGAGCGTCAAGGAGCACAAGCCCAGCTCCTCGCACACTTCGCGCGCGGCCGCTTCTCCAAGCTGTTCTCCGCGGCGGACATGGCCCTTCGGGAACGCCAGCTTGCCATAGGAGTCCACGATCATGGCAAATAAAATCCCCTTCCTCGTGCGCTTAAACACAATCCCGCCAGCCGAAACTTCGCGGCGAGTTTTTTCTTCCGCAAACGCACCCTCGGGCTTTTTGTGCCGATCGCTTTTAGGAGCTCGCTGGATCGTTCTGGGTCTCTGGTGAGAAGTCATAGGTTCCGTTAATAATTTGGAGCGCGGCGTCCATTTGAGGATCCAATCCATTCTCCAAGTCCTCGAGAGAGAATTCGACGGCGACGTCCGGTTCGATCCCCGTCTCATGGATGGAGTTTCCGTTGGGCGTCAGCCACTCGGCGATCGTGAGCTTTACGCTCGACCCGTCAGAAAGTTCCTGATAGTCCTGCACGGAGCCTTTGCCAAACGTCGTCTCGCCCACGATCGTCGCCAGATCATAGTCCTTGAGAGCGCCCGCAACGATTTCCGACGCGCTTGCCGAGCCGCCGTTCACGAGAACGACGGTAGGCAGATCGGCAAGGCGAGCACGGCCGGATCCGCTCATCGGCTGATCAACTCCTTGAATGCGCTCGATTACCACCGGCCGGCCGTCTACCCATTCGCCCGCCACCTCAATCGCCGAGTCAAGGAGTCCGCCCGGATTGTTGCGAAGATCCACCACAAGTCCCTTCGCGCCGGAGGTAAGCATTTCCTGAATCGCCTCGCGCCAACGCGCCCCCGTGTCCCCGTTGAAAAAACTGATGCGAACGCGCGCGATGCCGTCTTTAATTTCCCACGTTACGCTGTCAACGCGAATCGTGTCGCGCACGACGTCCACGTCGCGCAGATCGCTCAAGCCGTCGGAGCTGATCGTGAGAGTTACCGTCGTGCCGCGCTCGCCGCGAATCCGCAGGACGGCGTCCTCCACGCTCATCTCAAGCGTATCCTCTCCGTCAATCGCGAAAATCTTGTCCCCGGAGCGCAAACCTGCTTTCTCGGCAGGCGTTCCCGGCAAAGGAGCGATCACTTGCAACTGGTCGTTTCGGATGCCGATTTCCATGCCCACGCCTTCAAAACTCCCCTCGAGTTCCTCATTGAAAATTTCCGTCTCCTCGGGATCGAAGAAAACGGAATAGGGATCGTCAAGACCCGAGACGAGCCCTTGCAGAGCGCCATAGAACAGCTCAACGTCGGACACCGGCTGGCGATAATAACTGTCTTTGATGTGGTTCCACGTGTCCCAAAAGAGCTTAAAATCCACGTCGCGGGAAAGATAAGCCGGCGTCTCTCCCACTCCCATGACGGCTCCTTCACCCTCGGGAACACTTTCTCTCGCCGCGGCTTGCCGTCCCAAATAAAACCCGATCACGAACGTCGTGAGGACGACAACGATCACAAACAACCCAATCACCGGTTTTGACACCTTCGCTTGCGACAAAATGGGTTTTTCGACAAGAATCTCATCCATAACAGGCCAAAGGATACCATACCTTGATCCTGATCTGGAAATCTGCTAGGGTGGGACGTCCAGCGTTTTGAGCTTCATGCGAAGCGGCGCTCGGAAAACAGGAGAAGCCATGTCCACGCCGGACAACGTCATTCTCTGCATCAAACTTCCCAATCCCCTCACGAGCAAACCGTTGTCTCTTGAGGAGCTCCACAGACGCATCACGGAAGGCATGAAGCTCGCCCGCGAACATGGGCACGCGACCCAGGTCGTCGGCATGGTCGTGTACTGGGCGCTTCAGACATTCATCCGTGACTACTGGCGCCAGCTCCTCCCCGGCATCAACCGCGCCGTCAAGGATGGCGAGACGTTCGAAAGCCTGGCGCCGATTGATCTCGAGAATATGGAGTACCTCGTGCTCCTCATCGANNTGTTCCAGACCTTTGGATCCGACCGAAACACACACCGCATCGTTTGGGTCATCCATCAAGCCGCACAGGCGCGGGTCGTGCTCTGCGCGAGACATCAGCTCTCGTTGAGTGAGAGACACCCAACCGCGCAGATGGTGCGGCAAGAGTGGTGCTCCACGCGCCAGAAGATTGAGAAGCTGGCGCAAGACGTCACGGACGGAGACCTTGCCAAGAGCGGCGACGGCCAAAAGCGCACGGCCGATGAGATCACCGACGAAGAGCTCAAGCACGCCGTTCATGGCCTGTTTGAGCTTCACGAAGGTCAGGCGTACTCATCCGACCACCTCGAGTCAGAGCTGACACGCGCTCTCCGCCTTCGCGGACGCAAAGAGAGCACAAGGCTCAAGTTGCGCGCCATCACTCTGGGCTACATTCACAAAATGAGCCGCGAACAGCCGTTCTACACACGCGGTCCTTCCCTCGCCGCTTGAGAGCATCCCATCTGCTCTCCCGTGCCACCCTTCGCTCCTCGGAGCTACGGGTGGTTCTTCATTTTCTCGCCTGTTGATATACTGATCCCGCTATGCCGACATCCATCCGTATTCTTCTCTTTTGGACCTTCGTTACTGGATTTCTCGTCGCCGCTCCCCTCTTGATCTTCTACACGTTCGGGTTTCGATATAACTTCCAAACCGGCCGCGTGGAACACACGGGCGTCATTTCCGTCTCCACCATCCCGCGCGGAGCCAACGTGAGCGTGAACGGAAAGCCGCACCGCTCCGTAACGCCCACTCTCGTGAAGCAGTTGCGCCCGCGAGACCACCTCGTGAGCCTGACGAAAGACGGATTTCATTCTTGGGAGAAGACCGTAAGAGCCGTGGAACGAAAAACAGTTTTTCTGGACTCGATCGTCCTGTGGGCTAATCGCAAACCCGTTCTCGTGACTGATCAGGGGAACATCCATCTCATGAATAAAGCGAGCACGGCGCTTGCAAGCCTTGAGGTAACCGGTGCATGGACAGAAGTCTGGATTGAAGAACTTGAAAAAAATACACGGGCGCTCGTTGCGCGTTTCCCCGGATCACAGCCTGAAAAGGTCGGCCTCTCATGGGCACCAAACGGCGAGCGGCTTCTTATGAGTTCCGGCGCGTCGGATACGCTCGTCTCCAAGCGCGACGGTTCCGAACAACTCCGTCTCAACGAGCGCGTCCCGAGCATTCAGTCGGCGTGGTGGAACGAGGGGGAAGCCGAGGATCTTATCGTTACGATCGGATCGGAGACGCGACGCCTGAACCCGGTTTCCGGCGAAGTCTCGATGCTGTTCAACACGCCCGTCGAAACGCTGTTCGGCCGCGAGGGGCGTCTGTTCTTCACGCGCGAAGGAGCGGAACGCACGCACGTGGTCAGCCGCGTCGGAGCCGAGGAAAACGTGATCGCCATTCTGCCGACAGGTTCCTACCGATTCATCGAGAGCCGCCTCCCCTACCTGCTCCTGTTTGAGGAAGGCCGAGGCCGTATCGTGCTCATTGATGCCGATAATCACGATCAGCCCATCCTCCTTCAGACGGAGGCGTTAGAAGCTCACTGGTCGCCAAACGGCGAGACGCGCCTTTTGTACACGAACGGATTTGAGACGCATCTCTTTTATCCGCAGACACTCGGAGATACCCTCATTGATCGCATGAGCCGCTCCGTCGCTTCCGTCGCCTGGCATCCTTCGGGAACAGCCATCGTGCTGGCTCATCAGGACGGTGTGGTCGCTTATGATCTTCACGAACCCGGCTTCATCCAAACAAAATTAAACGACGCGCAGGAAATCTCGCGCGTCTTCATTGAGAGCCCGGGCGGCCGTCTCTTGTTCCTCGGAACCGTGGATGGCGTGTACGGCCTGTATCAGCAGACGATTCGCTAGAGTTCCACTTTCGAATTCTCCCCGATCACGAGACAGTGTCCCGATCTCGGCAGAGAAACGGATGGAGAAACAACGACGGTGTTGCGGCCAAGAATGGAGTTGACGATGCGGCTGGGCGACGTAATCTTGGCGCCTTCGAGCACAATCGAATGCTCAACTTCCCCGCCGTGCACGATCACGCCGTCTCCGAGAGATGTATAGGGACCAATATAAGCATCGGTGATCATGACGTTCTTGCCGATCGTAACAGGACCGCGCACGATGGAACCCGAGGTAATGCGCGAGCCCGCTTCGATCCGCACCGGCCCTTCGATCACCGCATCCGCTTCGATCACCGCCGACGAATCCACGCTCCAAAACTCGCGAGGTTTTTCATTCATGATGAGTTGGTTGCCTTCCAGAAAATCGCTCGGCATGCCCGTGTCCTTCCACCAGCCGGTGATTTCCTCCGTACCGACCTTGTAGCCGTTCTGCAAAAACCAGGTATGGATGTCGGAGATTTCATACTCTCCGCGGCCGGAAGGCTCGATGTTCTTAAACGCCTCGAAGAAACTCTTGTTGTAGAGGTAGATGCCCGTTACCGCCATCTCGCTCGGCGGGACTTTCGGTTTTTCGACGACGCGCACGAGGTTACCCGCCGCGTCGAATTCCGCCACGCCCAAGTGCGTGGGATTGGGAACATGCGAGAGCGCGAGCAGACAGTGAAGCTCTTCCTTCTCAAAACGTTTAACGAAACGTTTAAGCGAGCCGAGAACGATATTGTCGCCAAGGTAAAAGATAAACGGCTCATCGCCAAGCCACGCCTGCGCATTATTGACCGCATGAGCAATGCCCTTGGCGCCACCCTGCTGTTCGAGATATGTGATGCGGACGCCCCAACGCGAACCGTCGCCAACCGCTTGTTCCATTTCCGTATCGCCCGGATTGATATTGATCGCGATCTCCTTGACGCCCGCCTCCGCCACCTTTTCGATGGCATGAAAAATAAGCGGGCGGTTAGCCAACGGAATAAGATGTTTATTGATGGTCCACGTGATCGGGCGAAACCGCGTCGCACGACCTCCGGCGGCAATAAGGGCTTTCATAGTTAGGTTATAGGTTGTAGGGGGTAGAAAGATATTCTCGGAGGGCATCTTGCCACGAACGTTGAGACGAGAGTTTGACGCTCACAAGCGAGGCATCGTGCGGGCGAGAGGCTGGACGAGGAAACATCTTGCCAGAGACGAATGAAATGTCAATTGAGATATTCCTCAACCGAAAAATCTCGCTCGCGAATTCGTACCAACTACACTTGCCCGCGTTTGCCGCGTGATAGAGACCCGGTGGCATCGTTTCGATAATGCGGCGCGTCGCGGCGGCAAGGTCAGGTGCGTAGGTGGGTGAAGCTATTTCGTCGTCCACCAAATCGAGGTGATCTTTTTTCGTTGCGAGATCGAGCATGATGTCCACGAAACTTTTCTTTCCTCCCTCGCTCGCGGCCGGCTTGCCAAACAACCGCGCGAGACGAATAACGTACGCACGCGCACCGGATGCCAAAACCGCTTGTTCACCCTTTAATTTGCTCGTACCGTAAACCGAGATCGGGTTCGGCACATCGTCTTCCGAATACGAACCCTTCGCTCCATCAAAGACAAAGTCCGTACCAAAGTGCACGAACGTCGCATCAATCTCACGCGCCATGCGAGCAAGTCTGCCGGGCGCCTCCGCGTTCAGCGCAAAAGCGATCTCCTTCCCTTCTCCTTCCGCGCCATCCACATCATTGTACGACGCGACATTCACGATCAGCTTCGGAGCAAACGTCTTGATCTTCCCCTCGCAATCTGAAGATAACACATCACACTCTTCCCGATCCCAAGCCCGCAGATCATGATCGGCAAACGTCTTCACGAGCTCCTGCCCCAACATGCCTTTTGCGCCCAAGATGAGTGTTTTCATAACGAGCGTATCATAACGAACTGACCGCTTTTCCACAAACGGCCATTAACTTTTTCGACGAAGTGTGATGAAATACTTTTGTCGATGAGGCAACGTGCCTTCTTCGGGTGTCGAATATAAACTCCCTCAATAACGCGGGAGTTTATATTTATATTACCGAGTCTCCGCGCGCTCTCATCCAGTACAGGCATTCTCCGGGAGTCAGGATCGGGAATGGAACAGCATTTAAAACCGACGGACGTTGAAAGTCCATGGTGTTCCATGTGACAAGGACATCGGGTTTCGTTTTGATTGCACTTGCCAGAATCGGAGCATCATTGGTTGGGAGAAGCGCATAGGCTTTTTTCACATCGACCAGCGTCGGATTCTGCGTGATCTCTGGAGGAATGAGAAGAAAAGATGTCCATGCCAAATCCAGTTTTGGAAACTTGATGGGAATGATCCTCTCGGCCTCTTCAATGATTTGGGAAGAGATCATCGCGACAGCCTTGCGTGCAGTACAAAAAGACAGGATGACTCCTGCCGCTCCGGTTGGCGAGTTCAACCCTGCAAGAATGGCGCTCGTGTCAAGAAAGATCCTTAATCTTTTTTGCATAGCGTTTTTGCCAGAGGTCTTCTCGTAATTGCTTGGCTGCACGCATGAGAGCCGACTGGGCGTATTTGGACAAAGGCTTTTTTTGTAAAGACGTAAAATAGAACTCTGTTTTAAGTTCTTGAATAGCCGATTCCAGCCGGTTGATTTTTTTAATGAGAGTTTGCGGATACATAGAAAAACTCATCTATAAGTACTTTATCACGCAAAAGGGAATTCGAGAAGACGGTGAGAAGATGAGGTCTTCCACCCATTAAATTTCCGAAAGCATCGGATGTGCGCGATCGCGATCCGACAAGATCGCTTCGGAAAGCGGGATCGGCCAGTTGATCCCAATCTCCGGATCGGCCATGTTGACCGCAAGACTGTTTTTGTACGCCTCTTCGCTCCAATGTTGATTCACGCTGTAGAGGTAGTAACAGTCATCGGTGAGACATTGATAGGAGTTCCCCACACCACGCGGGACAAAGACGGCTTTCTCCTCGTCTAGCTCGAGTGTAACCGTTCGCCCGAACCGTTCCCCCGCTCTCAAATCCACATACGCCACAAACACGCGACCCGATGCGACGGAAACATACTTGTCCCACGGCTCGGCATGAAATCCGCGCGTGACCCCTTTGCGATTGTATACAAGGCTATTCTGTACAACGTTGAAATCCGCTGGCATTCCAGCCGCCACCAGCTTCTCTTTTTGATACTTCTCCTGAAACCAGCCGCGTTCATCGCCTACCTTCGTCACGTCAAAAACGATGAGCCCTGGAATCTCAGTTGCGTGACCGGTGACTTGTGTCGTGGGAACACTCATAATACTCATTGCCCTTTTTCGGCGTACGTAGCCTCGACTTCCGCTTTAAGCGGTTTCCACCAGTCTTCATGTTCGCGATACCAACCGATTGTCGCGAAGAGTCCCGCGCGAAAATCTGGAAACTCCGGCTTCCATCCGAGCTCCTGCCGAATCTTCGTCGAGTCAATCGAATAGCGCATGTCATGCCCGGGGCGATCCGCGACAAGATCGTAATCATCCTTCGGCTTTCCCATGAGCTCCAAAATAAGCTCAAGCGTTTTCTTTCCGCTTCGCTCGTCGTTCGTGCCGATTAAATACGTCTCCCCGATTTTTCCCTTGTCGAGAATTGTCCAGATTGCGCGATTGTGATCGTCCACATGTGTCCACTCGCGAATCGCCGCACCGGTGCCATACAGCTTCGGCTTAAGACCGGAAAGGATGTTTGTAATTTGTCGTGGGATGAATTTTTCGATGTGCTGGTACGGACCGTAGTTGTTGGCGCAGTTGGAAATCGTCGCCTGAATCCCGAACGAACGCACCCACGCGCGCACCAGGTAATCGGATCCCGCCTTTGTTGCCGAGTAAGGGCTCGAGGGGTTGTACGGCGTGTCGTTCGTAAACTTATCCGTCGTGTCAAGCTCGAGGTCTCCAAACACTTCGTCGGTTGAAATGTGATGCAGACGCTTGCCATGCCTACGAACCGCCTCGAGTACCTGATACGTGCCGATGAGATTCGACTGCACGAACGGCCACGGATCACGCAGAGAATTGTCGTTGTGCGACTCCGCCGCAAAGTGAACGACGATGTCGCAATCCGCGATGAGCGAATCAATGACGGTCGGATTGCTCACATCACCTTCGACGAACCGAATGCGATCCATCACGTCGGCGAGATTCGTCTTGTTGCCGGCGTACGTCAATTTGTCGACGACGGTGATGTGAACATCTGGACGCGTTGCGAGAGTGAGGTGAACGAAGTTGGAGCCGATAAACCCAGCCCCGCCGGTGATGAGAAGTTTCATAAATTTTGCTTCAGCTCCTCATACAATTCTGCCAAATCCGGTTTGGAATCCATTGGCCCCCAAAGAGACTTTCCGTCGTCTTTGAATCGCGGAAGGATGTGAACATGCGTGTGAAAGACGGATTGCCCGGCGGCTTCGCCTTTGTTGATGGTGATGTTGATGCCGTCCGCTCCGAGAGCCTTCTCAAGCTTGGGAGCAAGATCAAGCACGACCTTCATGGTTGCTTTGATATCTTCCGGATCGGATGCAAACATGTTTTCCGCATGTGTCTTCGGAACGACAAGGATATGGCCTTTCACGGCAGGAAAGATATCAAGAAAAGCGATGACGCGGTCATCTTCGTAGAGTTTGTAGGACGGGAGTTCGCCGGAAACAACTCGGCAGAAAATACAGGAGAACATAGCGGGTCTAATAGGTTGAAGAAGTCTAAGAAGTTTAAGAGGGATCGAGGATGCGATGGATGGTGAAGGGGAGAGCGAGGGCGAGGAGGGTAAGAATGGGTCGGAGACTGCCGAGAGGTTCGCCGAGGTTCCACGTTACCACGCCCGCGACGATGGCAACAACCGTTGTGAGTACCCAGCCAAGCCACGGGCTGATTTCGAGTGATTTTCCTCGATGCACCGTTCCTGCGAACAACACAAGCGAGACGAGGAGAAGCCAGTGCGCCGAGAAGTAGTTGGATACGAAGCCGGGCTTCAGACTCTCGGCGAGAATGAGAAGGAGATAAGTCGTGAGGGTGATGAGAAAGGCGGAGCGGAGGAGCATAGTGGAAAGGGCTTAGAAGCTGGTGAGGCCGAGCGTACGGCAGAGTTTTTTCCACGTGCGAGAGGTGAGATCTCCCAGTGACATCGGCTCGCGACGCAGAACGGCTTTGACCGAAACGACGTCAATGGACTCTCCCACATCGTAAACGCCGGGGAGCGAGAGCGCAAATTTCCATGCGCCGCGGATCTTTGGAACGCCTTCCGTGAAAAACGAGGCGCGAGCTCGCACGAGATCTCCTTCCGTCTCCGGCGGCATATACGTCGCGATCACATAGTTGATCCCCAGAGCGTCAAGATCCGTATTCCATTCAAGCCGCACGGGATCTGGATTGAAATACATTTCCCGCGAAAACGCGTAGTGGCCGGCGCCGCGAATAAGGAGATCGCCTTTGGGCACCGTGGCGGAGACGATTCCCGGAGCGCGCACGCGATGGCGCACGGCGAGGAAAGGCTCTTCAACGGAAACGGAAGCTCCGGCAACCGCCGCCTCCTGCACTCCCTCGGCATGCTGGGTTTCAAAACTCATGTTCTTCGCCTCCGTGATAAAACTCACTTGTCGAGGCGCGGGTTGATATCCAACTTCATCTCCCAAAAAGAGTTGGTTCAAGAACGTCAGCTTCTTCTGCGACGTCGTGATGCGACGAAAGAAGATGTCGCGGTTGACCTTGAGGATGATTTTATAGACGCCGTCCTGAAGCTCCGCCTCGACGTGCAGGTTTCGCATGTCACTCCCTTCTCCGCCGGCGCCGGTGTTCCCGTCGTCCTCGTTGGTCTTCCCCGCGACAAGCTCGCCAGCAGAATCAAACACGAGAATCGTCACGGGATCTTCGCCGAGCGTCCGGTTCATGTCCATATAGTCGAAGGTGAAGTTGAGACGCTCACGCTCGATATACGTCAAGAGTTCGTGCTCGCCTCGGAGAGTCAGATCGAGTGTTCGGAGTTCGCCCGCCCGACCGGACGACGTCCCGCCAGAATGACTCTGTCGGACTGGTGGTCGTTCGGGCGGGGCGTGCGGAGTGTAGCGAAGGATCGAGAACGGCCGATCAAAGCGGTAGTGATAGGCGGCGATTTCCTCAAGCGGCGGCGGAGCAACGAGAAAGTCGGCGAGCGTCTCATAACGCTCGTGCCGGTCGTAGAGGACAACGTCGCCCTCGCGCCGAGATGGCCAATCCAGCTCGTCGAGAAGCTGATTTTCCAAAGGCTTGAGACGATACGCATCCGCTTCTTCATCGGTGAGAATGCCAAGCTCGACCATTGGAAGATTTTTATTTTTGTATGTGAGTTCAAATTCAACTTCATCAAAGTCGGATGGCGGCGTGAGCGTGAGATACGCCGGATCGCCGACGATCGGCACAAACGACGAGCCGTTCACATCAAGATAGATTTCCTCCGTCCGCGTGTCAGGAAGAAACCTGCTGAAAAACGGCGATGGCTCGCCTGTCTGTGCTCGAAGCGTGAGTGTTCCCGTCGGCGCAAACTCCTTCCAGCCGAGAAAGACAAAGAGGCTCACAGCGGCGGCGAGGAGGAGAAGGCGGAACAGATGAAAGACAACGCGGTTCATAACGTATGAATGCGATACAGCGTTTCGATATTGATCGTTGTGATTGGCTCGGCGGTGAGGCCGCGGGGTGAGAGGATTTCTTGGTTGAGGTGGTCGAGATCACTCTCCGGAAGCGTGATACCGTAATAGTAGGTGGGGAGACGCTCGACGATGGATGGCAGGGCATCGTAAGTCGCTTGTGAACGGAGCGGCACGACGACACGGCGATGTGGGAAAAGGATTTTGTCGGCATAGTCCACAATGATGACACTCTCTGGTTGTGTTCGCGCAAGAAGCTCGTCGCGGATCTCGATACTCTCGAAGAGCACCGCGCGCGTGCGCACCAATCCATCGTCGGGGTGAAAAAAGACGAGACGGATGGAAAGCGCGGAGACGAGGAGAAGAACAGAACCGATGACGAGACGTTGAGAGAGAAGCGTGCGAGCGCGCCCTGCCAGCCACTCGATGAAGAGCGCAGCGGGAATCGTACTCACAAGATAAATCGGCAACCAATAGCGCACATAGGAGTTGGCAAGCGTCACCACTCCAGGATCGGGATTGTCGATGATGTTCCATGAGCCATAGAGAAACGTGAGGTAGCCTCCCGCAAAGAAGGTAGCCAGCAAAATTGCCCGAAGCATCTTGGGCATCGTGCATATCTTGGCGAACGTGCATATCTTGGGGTCAGGTCTTGACTTTGTACTTTTCGGAGAATGTCCAAAGTCAAGACCTGACCCCATCACGAGGAAGACAAGCCCAAGAACAGCAAGTCCCGTCATCCACCAGGTGAGCTCAAGCTGGTAGTCCACGAAGTTTTTCCATGCCGTACGCGGATGAAAACCAAAGGGAAAGAGCATTTGGGAAAGCATGGCCCGAGACGGAGGAGAAGCTACGATCTTGGCGGGGAGCGGTTCGGAAAGTTTCGGCGGAGAAAAAACGGGAGCCGAGACGGTATAGCCAAATTGCCAAGAACTCCCAAAGTGAGCTTGGTTCCAAAAAAAGAGCGGGGAGAGACCGATCACAAGCGCGGCGAGAAAGAGCGCGAGCGGTTTGAATCGAATCTTGCGGACAAAGGCAACGAGAAAGACGAGACCGACGAGACTCATCCACACGATTTCGGAAGTGCGGAAGAGAAGCGCAAGTCCAAACATGAGACCGGCGAGAATAGCGTCGCGCGGCCGAAAGCCTTTTCTTGAAAGAAAAAAGAAACCGAAAATGAGAAAGGCAAGGAACGGAACGTTGTGCATGAACGCACGTGCGCTGTAGAACCAAAAGCCGGCGAGGGTGAGGAGAAGAATGGACGCGATGAGCGAAGCTCGACGAGAGAGAAAGCTCTCGAGTGTTTTCCTCCAAGCCAAGACGGCGAGAACGGCCAAGAGTGGTGTGAGAAATTTTGTGAGTGGAAATGACATCGCCTTACCCACGATGCCGTAGAAAAGCGGAAGGCCGGGAAATGTGATCGGAACGAGAGAGTCTCCGACTTGTCCCGATCCTTGTCGAGGGGCAGAGACCATCGAACGTGGAGCAAGAACACCGCCGAACTCCGGATTCAAAGGCTCGGAGACGGAAAAATGGTTATCCCGAATAAAAGCCTCAATGGAAACGGCGGCCGCGCGCTCGTCAGGCGAATTGTACATGTCAGGCACTCCAGCCGAGAGGATCAGAGAGGAAACGAAAAAGAGCGCCAAGAGGAGCCCGAGCATCCTATCACTGGGAGTAACCTTAAATGCCATACGTGAAAAGACTGATGATGGCAAAGACGATGGCAAGCGAGAACGTGCCCGTGGAAATATCAATGAAGAGATCGACGCCAAGCCAGAGCGAGATGAGAAGCGCCAAGACTCCGACCACCTGCAAACTCATCTTAATCTTCCCCCACACGTTGGCGTGTTGAACAGCTCCTTGACGCTTGCGAACCAACGCGCCCGTGATGATGACGAGTTCGATAAAAATCACCAGAAGCCCAAGATAGATGTTGATGTGCTGAACGACGATGAGAAGCACCGTGAGACTGATGAGAATTTTATCGGCCACCGGATCCCAAAACGCGCCCCATGCGGTAATTTGTTTGCGCGTGCGCGCGAGCGTGCCGTCAAGCGCGTCCGTAAACGCGACGAGAAAAAAGAGCGGAACGCCGACGCGGTAATTTTCAAAGAACAACAGCCAAACCACCACCGGCGTCATGACGATGCGAAACAAGGTGATGTGGTTGGGACGTAGCCACTTCGGAAAGAGATCCGTCAAATACCGCAACACATAATCATGCGGATACCAGTCTTCCGGATGACGATCTTTCATACGTGATAGAATAATCAAAGCCTATGCTCAACTATACCACCGCAACGATGGTCTTCCTAGCGGTTTTCCTTCTGAACCGCTACGCTTGGCAGGAGCCGATCATGGGAACCGCGCTCCTTGTTTTCTTTTTTGGCTTCTATGGACAACGCCTGGGCAAGCGAATTCTGGCGCGCCACGAACCGATATTTCAAACGGGGATCGGAGCGCTCGTCCTTTCAAGCGCCATCCTCATTCTTGGCACCTTCATCTATTATCTTGCTTTCCTCCCAAGCGAGTTGTGGACGCTCTTCGTCCTCCTCGCTCCCGTCGGCGTCTGGCTCCTAACTCCCGGACACAAGACGCGGTTCCATTTCCCAAACAGAGATCTTTTCCACGCGAGGCGGCACCGGTTGAACCGAGCCGATCTCATTCTTGTCATCCTCTCCATTCTCCTTCTTGTGGCTCTCTTTCAACTTATCGGCAACGTCGAGATTTTCGACGCCGTGCGTTCGACGTGGGAACGCATTCCGCACGCCGTCCTGTGGCTCTTTTTCCTCCTCTTGAGCGCGCTGGGAGCTCTGGCGATGAAGGGACATGAACGCAGTTTCACTCTCCCGCTTGTCATGCTCACTCTCTTCCTTGCCGTCGGCATCGCGGCTCTCGTTTATCCGCTTGGCTTCGGTTTCGACAGTTTCCTCCACCAAGCGACGGAGTCTCATATTGCACAGTTTGGGACAATTGACCCAAAGCCTTTCTACTACATCGGACAATACGTCGTCGTGCTCTTTACAAGCGAGGCGTTCACCCTTCCTCTTGTTCTCGTAGACCGATTCCTTCTCCCCGTCCTCGCGGCCGTTCTCCTCCCCCTCGCTTGGTACTTTGCTTCCGCATCGCTCGGAAGCGACAAGCGTGCAGCTATGTTCTCCACGCTCGGCGTCTTTCTCCTCCCGCTTTCCGCCTTCATCGTGACGACGCCGCAAGGACTCGCTAACCTCTTTACCATCCTTCTCGTTCTCCTCTCCCTCCCCTACCTCTCCTCACGCGAATGCCCGAGCCTCGGTTCTCTTTGGCTGATCGGCCTCGCTACCTTCGCCATCCACCCACTTGCCGGCATCCCAGCCCTGCTCTACCTCGTCCTCATGACGCTTCGCACAACAAACCCTCCCAATCAACCGAACCGAACACAACCCGCCTCCAGAGGCTTGCGGAATTGGAGACAAATTTTGAGAGCCTGCGGTTCAAAATTTCGTCGCCAATTCCCCACAGCAACCAAAGATCCCTCGGCGTTGCTCCCTTCGACTTCGCTCAGGGCAGGTGGGATGACACGAGCGGCAATCGCCCCCAGATCCAAAGCGACCCGAAATACGGTCTTCTTCTGGCTCGTCGCCCTTCTCGGAAGTGTGAGCCTCCCCACCGTCTTCATTCTCAACGCTCTTTTCTCCGGCCTCGAGTTAAACTTTTCTTTTGTCGCCCTTACCCCTACACGATTGATCGAGAGCCTGCACATGGATCTCATTTTCCAAAGCGGCTTCAATACGTTTCTCGACTTCGTCTATATCTGGAGTGGAGCCGCGCTTCTCGCCTTCGTCCTCATCACCATCTACATTCTTGTCAGAGAAAAAACGATGCCACGCGATTTGTTTCTCCCCGCTCTCATGGCCATGATCCTCTTCGTCAACTATGCGCTAATGAAATCCGCGCTTGATTTCACCTTCCTCATCAACTACGAACGCTCCAACTATGCCGACCGCTTGATCACGCTCATTTTCTTCTTCCTCACTCCCTACGTCGCACTCTTTCTCATGCGTGTCTGGCATGCCGTGCGGGCGCGAGACACGATCTCCCGAACCTTCACGCTGATGATTCTTGTGGGTCTTCTCACAAGCCAGCTCTACCTGACCTATCCTCGACGTGACAACTATGATACGAGTCGAGGATTTAATACCGGAGCCGCCGACTTTCTCGCCGTGGATTACATCGAGGAGCACGCCCCAGACGACTATATCGTCCTCGCTAATCAACAAGTCTCCGCCGCCGCCGTTTACGCGAACGGCTTCAAACGCTACTATGGCGACGTGTTCTACTACCCCATTCCAACTGGAAGCGCTCTCTATCAATTCTTTCTTCAAATGAACGAGCGGCCTTCGCGAGAAATCATGCAGGAAGCGATGAAACTCGCCCAAGTCAACACGGCCTACTACGTCGTCAACGATTACTGGTGGCAATCCGAACGCCTGATCGAAACGGCAAAGCTCGAAGCCGACGACTGGCTCGCTATTGACAACGGAAAAGTCCACGTGTTCCGGTACAATTACATCAATCTTCGCTAACCAAAACCCGCCGTCTCCGGCGGGTTTGTTGGTCCCGGAACTTGCCTGTCGGCTAGTGGACTTGACTGTATAACGGCTCCATTATCTTGCACAGGCTCTAAGAAACACCTTTTGGTGTCTCTTATTTTTTGACATCGTTCGTACGAACCATTCCTATGATATCTTCGAGTTGTCGCTTGTACACCTCGAGCGAAAAGCGCGTGGCGGATTGTTTGATCTTCTCGCGATCGAGTGGTTTTTTCAATTCGGCCGTGATGGCCTCACGAAGAGCTTCCGCGTTGCCGGGCTCGACGAGGACACCCTCTCCTTCACGAATGAGTTCCGGGATGCCGCCGATGTTGGACGCAACAACGGGAGTTCCCAACGAGAGTGCCTCCATAATCACCGTTGGTGCGTTTTCGTAGCAGAGCGACGGGACGACGAGGAGCCGAGCTCGAGCCATGAGAGATCGCACCTCAATCGGGGATCTGCGCCCATAGAATGTTATGCCCGAACGTTCCTTTGTAAATGTCTCAACCTCGCTCTCGAGCTCACCACTTCCGACAATTCCAAGATTGGCATCTACAGCGTGCCAGGCCTCCATGAGCACACGCAGTCCCTTATGCTCCTCAAGCTGGCCGACGTAGAGAACTATGGGGTCAGGTCGGGATACGGGANNTCCCGTATCCCGACCTGACCCCAATTTCGCCCAAGGGGCGGGATTTGGCAAGACATGAGTTGTGCTCCCGAGGAAAAATCCGGCTTGCCGATATTCTTCAAGCAGATACTGTGATGGGGAGACGACGAGATCAGGCGAACCTAAACGTCGAGCGGTTGTCCGAGCGTAGAGCCTCTGCAAATGACTCGATGTCCGCCAGTCGTTTTCCTCGCCATAGATTTTGAGTCCGCTCGGAATGACAAGCTGGAGGTCATGCAAGACGTGGACATGTGGCACGCCGGTTTCGCGAATCGCTTCAAACGCACGCAGACCGAAGCCCTTCATATTGTGCGTGATGACAAGATCGGGTTTTTCCGACGTGATCACGCGGCGCACAAGACGCTTCGGATACGGATGATAGAGATCAATGAGATGCCACAGCGCCCGCTTCAAAAATGGCTGGACAAAATCGTTGAGGATGAAGTAGAGATTGCGCGGTCGAAACCGAATCACTCGAGCACCCGACTCAAGCACGGATTCTAAAAATCGCGGATCCGGCGTTGGCGTGACGATCAACACTTCGTGCCCGGCCTCGGCCAAAAGATTCGCCTGCAATTCGACGATCCGTTCCGCTCCCCCTCGCGTAAACGGGATAAAAAGGTTGGTGAGAAGAAGCAGTTTCATGCCGTTATTTCACCACATCGTTGTAAACTCCGACAAGCCGATCCATAATCCCATCCCAAACGTACTCCTCCTCCGCGCGGCGGCGCGCCTGTTCTCCCATGCGCTCGGCAATCGTAGGATTCGTCAGGAGCTCACGCAAAGCGTCCGCAAGATTCTTCGCATTGCGCGGTTCGACATGTAGTCCCGTCTGCCCGTGCACTACCGTCGTGCGCACGCCCGGCAGTGCACTCACCACCGAAGGCAGGCCGCTTGCCGAGGCTTCGAGGTTTACCATTCCAAACGCTTCCGAACGATCAATGGAAGGAAGCACATGGATCGTACCCGCGCGGTAATACTCCGGCAGATGATCCCACGACATCTTCCCGACGAAGTGAATGCGTTTCGCCACGGGCGTAACACGCGTCATAGCCTCGTAGCTCTCTCGCATGTCCCCGTCGCCGACGATCAGCGCGTGCCACGAATAGTCGTTGAGCAGTTCGAGAGCGTCAAGCAGAACCGAAATGCCTTTGAAGTAATGAGCTCGATCGAGGCCGCCGACAAAGATAATCACCGGCTCCGTGTTGGGAATGCCATGGCGCGCACGCACGTTTGGAGCATGCCCTGGATGGAAACGATCAAGATCAACGCCGAAGGGAAGCTCAATAACTCGCGTATCGTCCAGCAAAAGCTTGATGTCGGAATGTGTCGCGTAGTCGAGCGAACTCACCAGAATGCGGTCTGCGCGCTTCATAATGGCTGGCATGATGGCTCGGCGGTGAGCGGCAAAAAAGGCGGCTTTAAGACCCGAGGCCACCACGTCCATGTGGTAGGTAACCACAAAGGGCGTCTTGCCTGAAACGATTTGATCGAAGGCCACAACCTCCGCACCGCCGAAGAAAGGATAGTGCAGATGAATCACGTCATAATCGGAAAGTACTTTTCGCAGGCGGGGAATAAACGCCGCGTTCCCCCACTCGACCACGGGCGCCATGCGATGCACATACTCCGGGTCATTTACTTTTCCGCCGGCGCGATACGCGGGCGTCGTCACATGAACGTCAAAACCTCTCGCGCGCAGACGCTCCGTATATTCGTAGGCGATGGATCCGATTCCGCCGGCATAGGGCGGATAGACGGGAGTGATTTGGGCGATTTTCATAAAAGGGGATCCTGCAAAAGGCATTTTGCCAGCTTCCAATACAAATGGAGAATCGGGTTGAGAAAAAAACGGAGAAGTGGATTGTTCACCTCCTGATGATCAATGCGCGGGACGAAGACGCTCGTCGCTTCCCCATCCCCGATCCGTCGAAGATCATTGATCTCCTCTCGTTTGCGCCGGAGCCACCGAAGCGTCGAAGGCCGCAGAAGCGCGCCGTAACTTGCAAGCTTTTTTCCGAACCATCCGCCTCTCAATGCTCCCGTGAGAACGGCAAGCTCCATAAACAGCGCGGAGGGAGCAAGAACAAGAATCGAGCGCGGACGAAGAAGCGCAAGGTGCGTGAGGAGACGGTTGCGTTCCATCCAAAACATTTTCTGCGTACTGCGAGAAAAACTGTAGTCATGATACACGATTGATCTTGCGGCGAAAACGCTTTTGTAACCGGCGAGCTTGAGCCTCCAGCCAAGCTCCACATCCTCATGGTACATCCAATAGAAACTCTCCAAGAGTCCGACGTGTCGCAACGTGTTAACACGGTAGAGAACGGCGGCACCGGACGCAAATGCGATTTCTTCTCCGTCCTGACGCGTGATCTCCTTGCGCGGCCGACCGTAATCACGCGTGATTCCGAAACCGAGAAAATGCAGATCGTTCCCGCTTGAGTTGACGAGTTCCGGTTTCTGCCACAACAAGAGAAAGGACTGAACCGCNNCCTTGATTGTTCCCTTCGGCAAATCCGACGTTCTCGTCGTTTTCAATGAGAATCGTCTCGGGCAGATCGCGCCCCGAACGCGACAAAATGTGTTCGCGCACATACTTGGCCGATGGGCCATGACAGGAATTGTCAACGACAACAAAGGCAAGATCGTTTCGTGGGTACGATTGTTCCGCCACCGACAAAGAAGCCGCATCCAGATAATGCGGTTCATCATAGTAGGTCAGGTAAACGATCGCGACGCGCGGCATAGTTACTCATTGTTCTTTTCATCCAAAGCGATTTTTCGAACGAGCGTGCTNNCAACCCAAAAAAGCGTCCATACCGCGCCCCATAATGCCGAAACATGTCCTGCACGAAATTGGCGAACGGTTCTTACGACCGCGAAAAGAGCAAAGAGCGTGATGAGAATTTGGATGCCGAGCATAGCTACATCAATCTTCGCAAGACAAGCTTGAATGCCGTCGATATCCCGACTCCAAAACTCTGCCCCTTCGACATCGAGTAGTCCGTATACTTGACCGAGCAAGGAATCTCGCAAAAGGAAATCTGCTTGTCGTGAATCTCTTTCAAAAACTCGGAGCTGACTTCCATGCGGTTCGTTTTGAGTTCGAGCCGCTGTGCGCCCCGCCGCGTAAAAGCGCGAAATCCGCTCTGCGAGTCCGTCGTCCGGATGCCGAAGAGAAGATANNGTTTTTCCAAGAAACCGAGAACCGATCACGGCATCAACCTTTTTCTCATTGATCGCGCGAACGAAATTCGGAATCTCGACGGGGTCGTGCTGACCGTCGGCGTCCAGCGTGATGATCACGTCGGCTCCGCGCTTCAAAGCGGCCGCCATGCCGGTCGAGAGCGCCGCTCCGAGTCCGCGATTTAAGACATGCGTATAGACGCGGGCACCGGCCGCTCTTGCCGTCTCCCCTGTCCGATCCTCTGATCCATCGTCAACCACCACCACTTCATCAACAAAAGACACCGTCTTTCGGACGACACCCGCAATCACAGAGGCCTCATGGTAGGCGGGAATAATCGCAATGACTTTCATAGCGTCGTCAGGATAATTTTGTTCGCCTGGATGTAATCAATCGTTTTCTTGAGTCCGTCCTCAAGCCGCATCAAAGGTAGCCAACCGAGTTCCTTGGCCGCACGAATATCGGGAAGACCGAGTTCGGAGAGGAACGGCAGAGACGGCTTGTACGCAATCGGCGAGTTCGAATGGAGCATCTCGATAATCTTTTGCGCCACGTCCTTGAGAAGCAGATCCTGATCGGAGCCGATATTCACCGGGTTCGTCCGGTCGGGAGCCGCCATCAACCGCATGAGCCCATCCACCACGTCTTCCACATACACGAGCGATGTTCGGAAACCCTCACCCCCGTAAATCTCAAGCGGCTTGCCGTCAATCGCGTTTAAAATGAAATCCGGGATGAGATGGCCGTCAAAGAGCGGCATACGTGGACCGTATGTGCGAAAAATGCGGGCGATGCGAACGTCAATGCCGTGCACCTGTCTGTACGTCTCAAACATGGTCTCCGAAAACCGCCGGCCTTCATCGTAACACGCACGCGGAGAAAGGTGGTCCACGATGCCTTTCGAAGATTCCGGAATGTAGTTTGCGCTCTGATCCTCTCGCGCGCCGTAGACCACCGAGCTTGACGCGAGAAGAATCTTCGATCGGTACTTTACCGCCATTTCAAGCACATGATAGTTGCCGAGTGAGTTTGAGAGAAGCGTTTGGATTTTGAACTGGTCGAACTGTTTGATGGAAGTCGGGCAGGCTAAATGGTAAATTTCGGCAATGCCGTCGTAGGGAACGCGGAAAGCGGCCAGCTCGCGATATTCTTCAAGGTTGAACGGCTGGTTGACGTCGAGCCGCAGAAATTGAAACTTCGGGTTTTGGAGAAGCGGCTCGATGTTACGGACGTGCCCCGTGGCAAAGTTGTCAACACAAATGACGTTGGCGCCCTTGCGCAGAAGAGCCTCGCACAGAAATGAGCCGATGAATCCAGCTCCGCCGGTTACAAGAACGTTGTAATTTTTTTCTCCTCTTTCTCTNNTTTCCAAGACCCCAGGAAAGAATCTCCGCTCCGCGCTGGTACGCTTTGATAGCCGTCGGATTTCGATCTGACATCACAATGACGTCGTCGCGCCCGTCGGCATTGACGTCGCCAGCCACGACCTGCATACCGTCCGCCAAACCTTCCGCGCCCGCAAGAAACGCATCCGTGAGCGCGCCCTGGAAGTTAAACGCCCGCACCCACTGATCTCCTCCGCGACGGGCTCCGACGACGATTTGTTTGCGGCCATTATTGGAAAGGTCCGCAAGCGCCGTATAGATACCGTCGGTTTGAGCGGGATTTCCAACCGTCATTGTGTTAAACGGGGTGCCGTCGCCTTTGAGAACACGCACCACAGGCGCGCCGTGAATGGGAGCAAGAACGATCTCGTCGCCAAGTGTGCCGTCCACATCGCCGACATCCACCGTCAACCCACGATTAGACTCAAGAGCTATGTCGAATTTCTTTTCTCCTTTGATCGTAAACACTTCGAGACGCGCCTCGCCATCGCGAGAACTTACGACAAACTCGATCTTCCCATCGGCATCGAGATCGCCCGACGCAAGCGCGAAACCGCCCGTAACGCCTGGGAAGGCGATGAACTCCGCGCCGAGCGTCCCATCCATCTCAAACCATTTCACGCGCGCCTCGCCTCCCGAACGTGGCACGACGGCAAATTCCGCCTCTCCATCCTGGTCAAAATCGTCCACCAGCACGGAGATGCCGCCCGCAACAACATCCTCATACACAAGATAGCTTGCCAGATGTTCTCCATTGGATGTGAAGAGATTCACCTCCGGAAGATGCCCCGGGCCTGCGGCAAAGGCAATCGGCGTCTTTGTCACGCCGCGCACAATCGGCGGCGCATAAGCGGCCGCGAACTCGAG
>DNYJ01000038.1:105667-121688 GCA_003505155.1 Candidatus Uhrbacteria bacterium
ACCCAGTCGTCATCAAGTGCGCCCTTGAGGCACGCCGGATAGATCGGATCGCGATTAAGATTTGCCTGTCCGTTCTCGCCGTCGTTCCCAACCGCCGCCACGAACACAACGCCGCGGTCGTAAGCCTTCTTTACGGCGTGGGAAAACGGCGTGGAAATATTGCGGCCGGTGAAGCTCATGTTGATGACGTCGGCTCCGTTGTCGAGCGCATAATTGATCGCGTCAATCGCCGCCTGTTCGCCTCCGACTCCTTGGCGGTTCAGAATCCGAAGCGGCATGATGCGCACGTCCCAATTAATGCCCGCGATGCCCTCGGCGTTGTTCCCCACCGCTCCGATGATGCCCGCCACGAGCGTCCCATGTGAAACGGCCGAAGGATCAAACGGGATGGCGTCCTCCGGATTAGGATCCGCGTCGCCGTCAACAAAATCCCAACCATGAACGTCGTCTTTGCGACCGTTCCCGTCGTCGTCGAGTCCATTGCCGGAAATCTCGTCTTCATTCAGCCACACATTGGCTTCGATGTCGGGATGCCCAAGATCAACCCCGGAATCGAGGACGGCCACGACAACGCCGTCATGCCCCGTCGTCGTCTCCCATGCGTCGGACGCATGGATCCGATCGAGATACCACAAACGATCCAAGAGAGGATCGTTTGGAGTTTGAGCGAAGACGGGGAAAGCCTGAAACAACAAGGCCAGAAAAAGAACAAGCGAGAGATGCTTCATACGTTACGGCTGTCTTTCAATGGATAACCTCCGAGCCTCGGCGATTCTCTCCGCATACTTTCCCGTCCCGCCGGACAATGTCTCCGCAACTTCGTAATGCGACTGCGCCTCTGCGTACTCGCCGTTTCCGAAATACCACTTCGCCAGCCGGCCGTTCAATTGTTCATCCTGTCCGAGACTTTTGATCGCAAGCTCAAGCACGTCGTCCACGCGATCATACTGTTCGGGCAAAGAGTTCTCGATGATGTCAACGAGCCGAATCACCGTCGTCACCGAGCCCGAAAGCGAGAGTGCCTTCGTCCACGCTCGCGCCGCGCCCTCGTAATCACGCATAAGTTCGAGCGCCACGCCAAGATTTTCAAGCGCCCCGACATCCTCCGGCGACTGCGCGAGAATCGCCTCGTAAGCGTCTTTCGCGAGTTCAAGCTCGCCCACCTGATAGTAAAGGTTCCCCAAGAGAAGGTGGTCGTGGCCGTTGAACTCCTCGCTCGCCTCGATGGAGGCCTTAAGAGTCGCGATGCGAAGATCAAACTCTGCTTGAGCTTCAGGCGTCAACCCCTTGTCAATAAATGTCCGAAGTTCAACGCCGGATTCATGGTTTGCTTCAGGACGGAAAATCAAAACTGCCGCAACAACGACAAGAATAACGACGATGGCGGCTGTGAGACCGTGGTGATGGTTGGATGTCATAGTGTGGAAAGTATAGCAAAGACATAGAAAACGTAGAAGCGTAGAAATCGTAGAAACGGAGGACGCTACGATTCTACGCCTTCTACGTTTCCCCCATAAACCAAACCCCCTGCGGGACATACCGCAGGGGTGTTTGGTTCTTCTTAATCTATCAAGGCAGGAGGTTCCGGAAGGGGGGAGGGGGAGAATAGTTTCCCGAGATTCAGCCAAAGCCGAGTCTGGGAGCAACTCCCTTCCCAACTCCCGTCGTCTCCACGTTTCAACGTTATACTCGTTTCTACGAGCGAAGCGATTCTACGTTTCTACGTTCCCAATGGTTAGAAGATGAGCGATCCACCGATGACTGGGAGGTTCTTGACGTATTCACCGTCAATGCTTCCACCATCGGCATCGGCGTCAGTACCACTCGCGTTGGAGTCAGACCAAGCGATCACGTCGTAGTCCGTTGTGGACGCTGCGTCGTGAGCGTCTTCATCTGGGAAGTCAACACGGAGGGAGTCATCCTGAACAGCGTTCGGGGATGTCGTGTTGTTGACATTGATCTTAAGAATGTAAGTCTTTGTCGTTCCGGCAGATACTTCTTCCGCTGTGGTGAAGTCGATGTTGATCCATCGCAGGTCGGAACCTGCACCACAGGCCGCTCCACTCGTCTGAGCAAGTGTGAGATCACCACTAATGGCGATATCTGCTGCCAAATCCGAGGAGTCGTAGAGATAGATATCGGCTGCTTCAATGTCACCGGTGTCACATTCATCCCAGCCCGTGCCAGCATTATCTGTGGCATTGACTTCGAATGTGAACTCGTTGACGGTCACATCACCACGGGAGTCCGCGGTTACGTTGAAGCGGAGAACTTCGATGAGACCTACAATGGCCGCACCAGACGGAGAACCACTTGCGAGGCTAATCGTCGGTTTGGTCTTGCGGATTTCCATGTCGTTTCCGGCACGGTCAGCACCCGCATTGTCGTCATTCAAGGTTGAACCAGATCCCGAACCAACGGCACGGAATTGATCATCATTGGTGGCATCAATGTCGAGGTCGATACCGACCACGTCTCCGGAAGCCGTGTTGGCTGACGTTACATCGCCTGTGTTGATCTTAACGGTCAACAGAGCATCGTCATCCTTCGGGACGTAGAACGTAAGTCCTTCGAAGGTGTAGACATTTGAGGTCAAGAAGCCTGTGGCAACTTTATCCTCACCTGCTTGGTTCTTGTAATGGAGTTCAACGCTTGAAACAGCCACATCAGAACCACTGGTATTGCTCACAGCCAAACGATCAACCGTGAAGGCTTCGTTGGAGGACGTGAACTTGAACTTCGACACCGTTACACCTGTCGAGTTTGACAGAACGATGGTCGAATTTGGAGAGTCACCATCAACAGCCGTCGTAATCGTGCCGGCGTCAGCAATGAGCTGGAAGATCGAAGCACCAGCAGCATCCACCGAAGTATCACCGTCATTCTCGTTCACCACGTTGGTGGCGCTGATCGTTGCACCAAACGTAGTTTCCACTATCGAGTTACCGTCTCCATCCACCGATGTGATGTCATCGTCTTCATTGATATCGAGATAGAGGGAATCGGAAGCGCCGGTAACCGCCAAATTGGCAAGGTTACAACGAACCACCATTCGGTAGGTGGAGGCAGCTGGAATCTCCCAAGTGAAGCCACTGAAAGTGATATCCGCAGCCGTACCTGTTCCGAACGATTCTGGACCATCAATGAGAGCTCCGGTTGAACCGTCGTGGATCGAACAGCTGGAAACGCTGTTTTGCACCGTCAAGTCTCCGGCAACGGAAGGACCACCATCAGCATCCATGGCACCCTTGATGGTGACAGCGCTTACGGTTACATCGGAAGCCGTTCCGGCTGCAAAGGCAAATCCTGCGATGTCAACGTTACTGATTCCACGAACGTAAGTTGCGGAAGCTGGGTTGCTAGCAATGCTCACGGACAGAGAAGCCGTGCGGATTGTCATGCTGTTACCCGTCAAGTCAGAGCTTGGGATGATATCCGTACCTACAGTCATGGTGTCGTTGTTGGCATCACGAGCCGATGTTTGGTCAGAGTCAAGACGAACAATGACAACATCACCTGCTGTGATTTCCGTAAAGGTGGCGTCATCTTGCACATCCATCAGAACTTGGACTTCGAGTGACTGACCGGCGGTCAGTGTAAAGTCGTCTGTCATGGCAATGTGTCCGATACCGTTCGTTGCGGCACTAGCTTCCGTCGTATCGATCGTCATGTCGTAAGGACCGCTGATCGTAGAACCGGTGGCCTTATCGACCAAGCGCCAGTTCTGATAGTTGTGGGTAGAAGAAACCGTTCCACAAGCACCCGTACAGAGGTCGGACGTCGTAGCCGAAGTGGGGTTGACATCGAACTCAAGCGCGCGGATTTCGACAAGATTCTCGGCCGTCATGGTTCCTTCCCAGACAACAACGCCGGTTTGGTTTTCGGCAATGTCACCCGTGGTCGGACCGTTGAAGGCGAAGGTCAATTGACCGGCCTGAACGGTGGTACAGTCGTAGTTCGTACCGTCACCCGTACAGGTGGTAGCCATCGCGGCACCGAAGTTGTTGGTCACGCGAATACCAAAGCCGTACTTGAGACCGACAGCATAGAGGTCTGTCGTTTCTTCGATACGTACTTTAACGATATCCGCATTTTCACCTCCAACCTTGGCCCAGAGGTCGAACTCGCGGTTGTTTCCTTGAGCGACTTCGAAAGGCGTAGCAAGATTGAAGTCAACGTAAGAACCGCTGACGACACCGTCGCCGAGCTTCACGTTGTTCTGGCGGAGTTCGTAGTTCTTGTGATCGGATGCGCGATCGACTTCAAAGCGAAGACGATTCAGTTTGAATCCTTCTGTGGAGTTGGCCGTCAAGCGGAAGTTGGCGATCTTTGCCATTTCGCCAACCGATGGGTTGGAGAGGGCTCCAGTATCATCAACCGTAACCAAACCGACATCCGTGGCGGAAGTCGTCATGGTGTTGCTCGAAACCGGGAACGAACCGGAAACGGTTGCGTTCGAAGCGATCGAAGAAACACCGGCCAGCTGGAACTGAATCGTGTCACCGCCGGTCACACCGTTGGTCATATCGCCAACGACCGTGATCTTGCGGGTTTCGCCGCTCTTCACCGAAAGGGTCATACCGCCAAAGGTCGCATTGCGTGTCGTCGAGTTGACAGTGCGCGCATTGGTCAGGCGGGTATTACCATCGAAGAGGTAGAGTGAGGCAATGTTACCGGTCACGCCGAGTCCGGCCATGGCAACCGTAACGGACGTCACGGAAGCATCGCCGCCGTTGGCCATCAAGTTGAAATCCATGAAGCGAACTTGGGAAGCGCCATCGGCAATCGTCGCGGCAGCCGGAGTCGTGGAAGCCAAGCTGACCGAGAGGCCGCCGGCGACCGGAGTGGAGACGCTGGCTCCGCCCTGTTGGGCCGGATCGTTCAAACTTCCATCAGCGGCGGACAAATCTGTGCCGGCGGAGAGAGAGGCGAGAAGATCAGAACCCGGAGTAACGAAGAAGCGAGCTTGGAGACCGTTGGCGGACATGCCGGCCGCGGTTACCATGCGCTTTGCCGTTCCGGAAACGACGTACTTGTTTCCGCCGCTCGAGACCATCATACCGTTATAGGCGGCAGCGGTCATAAGGGAAGAACCAACCGTGTAGTCAACAAAGAAGACTTCCGGAACGTCGTCAATCATCGTGTTCCAGGCAGACCCAGCAAGACCGACAGCGACAGCTTCCGTCTCGATCCAACGAAGCGCGCCGCTTGGCGTTACCGCGTAGGTTTTAGGATCACTCTGGATTTTGACGAAACGGGAACCCGGGCGGTAGACGACGTTTCCCGCGAGCGGGATGGCAGCAAGTTCGCTGTCGGAAATCGTCATGACTCCGGAGAAGCCGGAAAACCATGTTTCGTATGTTTTAAGGTTTGGGAAGGTATAGCGCTGTCCGTCGTACCCATAGTAGTACAAGGCGGAAAGGGATGCGCTCTTCACAACCGATCCCATCGCAGCGGCGGAAGCCGTGGAAGGAACCGCGAAGGCGGCAACGCCAAGCGTCCAAACAACCATCGAGATGGTCGTGAGAACGATGAGCGCCTTTTTCCCAAAAGTAAGGGAATGAGTCATAAGGAATGTTTCCTTTCAATTAGTTTCGAATTGTGACTTGCTCTCATTGTTATGAGATCGACCTTTCAGCAAGGTCACATAGTTAACAAAAGGGCCCACGTCCATCCTTCTGACGGACTTCTCGGCTCGACCACCATGTGATCAAGTCAAGAAGTCTTTCAGAATCATTCAGGGATTTCTTGCGAGAGAGCGACGCTGATCTGCACTTCAAGCTGTGCCAAAAGCCCATGCACGACGTTCATGGTGTCTTTCAATTCTCCCATCGTGTCAAACGTCGAACGATAGCCTCCGACAGCGAGCGTGTTCGTCGCTTTGTCTATTTCCGGTTGAACATCCAAGAGGCGAGCTTCGATCTTGCTCACAATTTCACCTGCAAGCGTCTCAAGATCATCGCCCAAATCGCGCTCCAGAAGAACGTTCTTTACGGTAGCAAGACGCGAGCGCACGACGGAAAGTTGTGCCTGGACGTCGTTCAAGTCGCTCCGAAAGAGACCTTTGAGCTGATCGTTACTCTTGTTTTCGAGTGATTCGTCATGAGCGTCCACCAGCACTCGGACGGTTTCTCGACCGACGGCGACAGCTTCGTTTTGAGCGGCCTCGGCCTGTGCCCGCACTTCATCGGACGACTGTACATCTTCGCTCGCCAAGCGCGAACGGATCTGATCGGTGTAAGCATCGGATTTCTCATCCACGTAAGCGGCAATCTGTGAAGCGGAGTCGGGATTTTTCTTGGACGCAGAGCCAAACTCGGTTTGCGCGAAAGCGATTTCCTTGCGGAAGCTCTCCAACGCATTTTGCACGCGCACGTTCTTTCCCGCACGGTCGGACGACTGCACGGCGCCGACTTCGTCCAAGCGACGGCCGGCAAATTCGATGTGAAGCTTGGCACGCTGTTCCGAGGAAGTTGTGAAACGTAACTGCACGCGTTCTGTGGCAATTTTCACAGGATACAAAGCGTCGCCCGGGACGGAATCGGATGCGGCATTGACGGCGACCACCCATCCGCCAAGCGCGAGAACGAGAGAAGAGAACCCGACGGCAAACGGACGAGCAACCGAATGAAACGCAAACGACGCCGCAAAATCGGCGTAGTCTTTGAACGTGTAAGTCGGCCGTACGATATCCCCAGCTCCAAGCGTTTCCAAAAGCGTCAAGCGTCCCGCTTCAATTTGATCGGAACTTGAGGCGCCGAATGTTGGCGTCCCGCTCACTTCATTCATCAATTGTTTGATAGTGCGCTTCATGTTTTAGATGCTGGTTACTTTTTCTTTGATCGCTTTCAACCCTCGATGCGTGAGGACTCGAACGTGGTTGTCGGTTTTTTGCAAATGTTCCGCGACGTCGGAAACGGAGAGACCGTCGAAGTACCGCAGAAGGATGACGGCTTGCTGATCGTGAGGAAGGGCTTGAATCGCTGACCGCAGAAGTTCGGCTTCCGCCCGATCGCGGATCCCCTCCGCACTCTTGCCATCATCCACAAAGAGCAGGTCTTTCTCAAACTCTTCGGATGCCGTCTCTTCCCTTCGGCCCTTCGCGCGGTAGTAGTCAGCCACGCGGTGACGCCCGATGGAGAACAGGAGCCCGCCCAAGCTTTCAACCGGCGTGGAAATGAGATAATCCCATGCCTTCAGAAACACCTCGGCGAGAACCTCGTCCGCATCATGCTCCGTGGGCAATTTAAAGGTCAGATACCGGCGCAAGCGAGAAGCATAGGCAAGATATAATTCCCCGTATGCCTGCTTGTCGCGGAAGCGCAAGACGCGAAATAAAAGAAATTTTTCCTGAAGGCCTTGCATGTATTAAGTCGTTTTGAATCTTTATTCTGTTACAGAAGGCCCATTTCGAGCCTCAAAATAGCTTAAAATGTAAAAAATGTCAACAACCGAACCCCTTGCGTTCTTTTTAATTTTTGGCTACACTGGCATTGTCAAACTTTTCACTTTTTATGCCTATAAACAACATTATCCGTCTTTCTGTTTCCGAAGCGGCTCGGCTCTTTGGCGTGAGTCAACGCACCATTCGACGTGCAATCGCCGCAGGAAGCATCACTTATGTAGTCGTTCAAGGACGCTACAAAATTAATTTCGAGTCGCTTCTGAAATGGTCGCAGGAGACAACCACCGTCAAGAATAAAATGAACAAAACCGGACTTGGACAGTATGTAGGGCAATGGAACATCAAGAACAAACTCTATTCCCCGAACCGCAAGTCCCTCGACGACGAACCCAAAACCGTGTGAGACGATTAAGCCTTTTCCTTCTTTCTCTCATTGTGATGACGGCCGGTATGTGGAATGCCTCGGCCGCCACGAAGACGGATCCGGACAAGTCGGTGCGGATTGCCAATTATTTTTTGCTTTCCGGCACGACACTTGAGACGGAAAGCGCTCTTGCTATTCTACCAAAATTCGATCTTCTCATCCTCCCCGTGGAAGCGCAGGCGTATAACCGTGCCTTTTTTGAACACGCTCGGCGCGTCAACCCCGACATCATCATCTTGGCTTATGTCGTCTCGACAAGCTGGAATAATCTCTATTGGAACGACCCCATCCACACACAGATGCTCCGCGGCATTCAAAACGATTGGTGGCTCACCGACGGATTTGGTAACCGCACTTCCAACTGGCCCGGGCTGACGCTTCTCAACTTGAACAGCCCGTGGACGGACTATCTTGCGCAATTCGTCGCGGACAATATTCTCGCAAACGGACTTTGGGACGGCATCATGTATGACGACGTCGGCGAAGGGATCAGTTACATCGGCAACGTGGACGTTGACCGCAACGGCTCGCCCGATTCCGCATCATCCGCCGATGCTCTCTGGCGCACTGGCTACGTCAACCTCGTCTCCAAAACGCGCGCTCGCGCGGGCTCAAACCCCATCATCATCACGAACGGTTCCTCGCGTTCCGAGCTGAAGCCCTACGTAAACGGCCGCATGTTCGAAGCGTTCCCCACCCCGTGGGAAGGCAACTGGACGACGGTGACCGGCCGATATTTGAATGACGAAAAAACCGTCGGAAACCCTTCGATCCAAGTCATCAACGGCGGCACAGACAACACTGGAGCGCAAAACAACTATGCCAAGATGCGATTCGGCCTCACCTCGACGCTTCTGGGCGGCGGCTACTTCGGTTTCGACTACGGCACGACGCGTCATAACGACCTTTGGTATTACGATGAATATGACGCACAAATCGGCACGCCCGTCGGCAGTCCGGTGAACGTCCTCAACCCAGCCAACAAGACGCTCGCTCCAAGCGTCTGGCAACGCGATTTCAGCGGAGGCAAGGTCATCGTCAACGCGACCAGCGAACCTCAACGTATCCAACTCGGCGGAGAATACGAGCACCTTCGCGGAAGCCAAGACGCGGCGGTAAACAGCGGACGCATCGTTTCAAGCGTACGCATGAATCCGCAGGACGGCGTGATGCTTCTTCGACGCACCGAGCGTATTCACGACGCGGCGTTCGTGAACGGAGCGTTCGTCCGCATCTTCGACGAAGAGGGCGCCGTGAAACGCACCGGATTTTTCTCGTTCGAGGCGCTCGCGCAAGGCGGACAAAACGTGATGCTCTACGACATTGATCTCGACGGACGGCGCGAATGGATCGTCGCCGGAGATTCTCGAGTTGATCTCTACGATGACGATGGACGGCTCTCCAAGAGCTTTTATCCTTATACGGAAAGCTATAGCCTCGGCGTCAACATCGCTGTGGGCGACCTCGAAAACGACGGATCGGTTGAAATCGTCACCGGCACGGAGAACGGCGGAGGCCCGCAGTTGCGTATCTTCAACAAAGACGGCAATCTCATTCATCCGGGCTTCTTTGCCTACGACACGAAGTTCCGCGGCGGCGTGAACGTGGCCATCGGCGACTTAAATGGCGATAACGTAAACGAGATCATTGCCGGAGCGGGCGTTGGCGGAGGACCGCATGTACGCGTCTTCAACAAAGACGGCCGCGTCATTAACCCTGGATTCTTCGCCTATGATCCGGCCTTCCGAAGCGGTGTGAACGTGGCCGTCGGCGATGTGGATGGAGACGGGATTGATGATATCATTACGGGACCAGGACGCGGAGGAATCCCTGAAATGAAAATCTTCGACCGTAACGGAAACCGCAAAGCTTCATGGATCGCTTTCGATCGAAGCGACCGCAATGGCGTGGAGGTACTCGCGACCGATTTCGACCTCGACGGCAAAGCGGAACCCATAGGTATGAGTCTCCAACCCTTCGGATTGTAATCATGTATGCACCTACGACGAAAAACCCTTCACATGGCTGGGCATCCGGGACGCTTTATCGTGGAGCCGCTCCGCCGACACTACCGCGCACGCTATCATAAACGGCACGACTATCCGCGGCTCATTTTCACGCTCGACATCCTCCTCGTTGGAGTTCTTGCGGGGTTTGCCATCGCTCTTGCCGCGTTTCTCTTTTTCAACCGCAATGCCATCGCGCGGCAAATTGATTTTTCGGCAACCGTCGCGCCGACGATCGTGAGTTCCGGCGCTCCCTCGACGCTCGTTTTTACCTGGCATAATACATCCACAGAGAAACTCCGCGACGTCGTTCTCGATCTCTCCTACCCCGACCATTTTCTCCTGCAAGAAATCGTCTACTTGGACGAACATGTCGAATCCCTGCCTACAGGACAGGCAGGCGGACGCATCGTACTGGGCGTCATCCCGCCAGACGGCATGGGGTCATTGAAAGTGCGCGGCGTAATGTTCGGCAACGTTGGAGGGACACAAACGTTTGGATCCACGCTCGAGTTCCGTTATGGCAACAAGCGCAACCGTCAAGGGGTGAAGGAAACCACTCACACGTTTGAACCAACGGCCTCCGCGCTCGCCATTGATGCCGTCATCGCGGATACCCTCATTTCCGAACAGCTAGCGCGAGGAACGATCCGCCTCACGAACACGGGACCAATTGATTTTGGCGCGATTACAATCATCCCCGCCGAGTCGGTCTTCGACTTTTCCATCGTCTCCGGCAACTCCGTGCGGTTGGAAAACGGCTCTTGGATCATCCCCCAATTGCCCTCCGGAGCTTCCGTTGACCTCGCCTTTGATGGCCGCACGCCGAAGACGGAAAAGGAGATCGAGACTGACTGGAGCTTTTCGGCAAGTTTTACATTCGACGAATCGGTGTATTTCCAAGGAAAGACGGTGCAGACTTTCACCCTCATTCCTTCCCCGTTGGTCTTGGAAGATATCATAGACACGCCCATTCTTACGCCTGGAGGAACGCTGTCCGTTTCGGGAAATTTCCGCAATATTTCCGACGAGCCGCTTTCAAATCTTGTCTTTTTCCTTGAAGGAGATTCGCCGTTCCTTGCGCGACGCGACGGAAAAGGAAGCGTGTATGACACGCGAGAACATCGCTGGGAGGCCGTGCAAGCCGAGGACGCGCTTGACCCGGGAGAAGAAGGGTCGTTCCGATTCGATGTGCCGGTGCGTACCAGTGTCTCGCAAAGCGCAACGAGCCAGTACGAAAACTTTTCCGCGCGCATCAATCTCGGCGCCGAATTCAAACTTCCTTCAATCGATGCCGGCGCTTCCGTCCGCACGGCGCCCGTCGCGCTTCCCATCACGTCTCCAATACGCGTTTCATCCTTCGGACGTTACAGCACGCTTCAAGGAGATCAAATCGGCCGAGGCTCCTTGCCGCCGGTCGTCGGAGAAGAAACCAAGTACTGGATATTCTGGAATATCTCCGGCACGACGAACACGCTCAAGAATGTTGAGATCACCGCCGTGTTTCCACCAAACGTACGTGCCGGAGACAAGCAATCCGTGTCCACGGGACGCATGGCGCAGTTCGACAACGGAATGGTTTCCTGGACCATTGACGAGCTCCCGCCGACTTTTGCGCCGGGATCAAAGACCGTCGGCATCGCGTTTGAAGTCGCCGTGGTTCCTTCGGCAGATCAAGCGGGACAGATGCTCGCCCTGCTCGATCACGTGCGTCTCACCGCCGTGGATGCCTTCACGGGAGAACTCATTCAAGCCTACGGCGCGCGCATCACAACCGACCTGCCGAACGACGCGATGGCATCAGGTCTCGACCGAGTCATAAATTAGTAAACTGGGGTCAGGTCCGGACAACGGACTTTTATGCTATGATACCCATCTATGGCACGACCTCTTCGCGTTGAGTTCAACGGAGCTCTCTATCACGTTACCGCTCGTGGCAATGCTCGTCAGAAGATCTTCTTCAACGATGGCGATCGCAGAGCTTTTCTCAAAAACCTCGCCTATTGCCTCACCCTCCACAACGTCATCCTCCACGCCTACTGCCTCATGGGCAACCATTACCACCTCTTCGTCGAGACGCCCGACGGCAACCTCTCTGATTTCATGCGCGACGTGAACGGTAACTACTCTCAATGGTTCAATTTTGTCCACAAGCGTGTTGGCCACCTCTTTCAGGGACGCTACAAAGCCTTCGTCATCGATGGAGATTCTTACCTCTTCGAGATCGCTCGTTATATCGTCTTGAACCCTGTCCGAGCCGGACTCGTTGCACACCCCCGAGACTGGAAGTGGAGCAGTTACAACGCCACCGCTGGACACATCAAGACTCCCGACTGGCTCACCGCCGACTGGATCTTGGCCACCTTCTCCAAGAATCGTAAGGAAGCCCAACGACAATATCGCCTCCATGTGAAGGAGGGGATCAATGGAGACTCCCCCTTCGACAACATTCGAGAAGGTGTCATCCTTGGAGATCAACAGTTCATTGACTGGATTTGGTCAACACAGACAAACGGCTCGGAAGAGATCAAAGAGATTCCTCGCGCAGAAAGGATCGTGGGGAGACCTTCGCTTGAGACGTTGTTTGAGGACACGCGAAACAAGGCGGAACGCAACGCGGCGATCTGCATTGCGAGAAAACGATGCGGGTACGCTCTTTCCGATATCGCAAGGCATCTTCGTGTTGACGCTTCGACGGTTGGAAAGATTGCGAGGGGGAAGTATCATGAGAAAAAGTCCGTTGTCCGGACGTGACCCCAATTTATTGCCGGACGACGCGATGGCATCAGGTCTCGGCCGCGTTGAGGCTTTATAACAACCCGTCCCAGTATGCTCCAGCGATGTCACGGGGAGTTCCTTCGTCGGGGTAAAGATGCATTTCAAAATTCGGGAAACTGTTGAGCTCGATCACCTTCAGCTCGACCTCGTTCCACGCCCGTGAAGGATCCGTCGTGATGAAATCAATGCCCAAAATCGCTCCGCCAACCAATAACGCCGTGCGCTCGAAGAGCTCGCGGTTTTTTGAATGAAGTTCGTCGGTTACGTCCACCATGCGCGCTCCGTCCGCCATCACTACCTTCCGTCCTTGCTCCACAGGATCGCGCCGAACAACCCCAACGAGTTGACCATGCACGGTCGTCGCACGAAACACGTCGCCTTCGATAAAACGCTCGACGATGACGCTGGGACAAACCTGCTTCACAACGCGCACAGCTTCATGGAGGTCGTCGGGTTTGATCATGACGTGCTTGGAGAGCGATCCGTCGCGCGCCTTGATGACGCAGGGCGAGAGCGATCGAGCACGGTTTCGGGCGCGGAACGCCGTCCAGCACGCTCCACCGTCGGGCACGGGAATACCCTCCTCTCGAAGGAGACAGCCCATCGCCGCCTTGTCATTAATCGCCGGATGAAATGGAGAAACCGAGGAGGTTGTATGCAGGAGTTCATCAGTAACTATCCATCGGCCGCGGAGAAAGACGCGATGCGTTGTTGTCGGCAGACCGAAGAAAAACAGCCGCTCAAAGGGGACGGATCGAGCTTCTGCGGCGCGCCACAACTCCCGCCGCTTGCCCTCGTAGACATTCGAGGAAACGCTTTGCCATCGCGCCAGATGCAGAAAAATCAAGAGCCGGATGAACCCGCACCAGAGTGTCTCTTCAAAAACATGGGGAACGGCATGAGCCACCGGTCGCAACATCCATTCAACCAAAAAACCAACGCGATCAGCAACGTGCGTCGGCCGATACGGATGGCAAAATTCGCATATGGGGTCAGGTCGGATTATGGACTTTTTAAAATTAAAAAAGTCCATAATCCGACCTGACCCCATTGAAGACTTGTTCGAGAGCAACGAGATGTTTTTGAGACGCATAGATCGTCTCGACGCGTTTGCGGGCGGTTTTACCGAGATCTTGGATTTTTTTTGGGTTGGCAAGAGCCCTCTCGATCGCACCCTTCCAAAACTGTACATTTCCCGACGGCAAGACAATTCCAGACACGCCGTCTTCAATCACCTCGGGCAATCCCCCACGGTCGCTCACGAGAACCACCTTGCCGTGCGCCATCGCCTCGAGCGCTACGAGGCCAAACACCTCCTGCCAGAGCGATGGGACGATCACGACGGAGGCTCGCGCGTACGCCAAAGCGAGAGCTTCTCGCCCAAGCCAGCCAGTCACTTCGACGTTTAAGAGTCCTCTTGCTCGAGCTCGAACCTCCTCGCCGAGCGGCCCGTCCCCCGCAAGAATAAATTTTGTGTTCGACATTTTTTTGGCGAGATCAAGCACGAACCGCACGCCTTTCTCTTCCACAAACCGCCCGACGAAGAGCACGGAACCGTCGCCTCCCTGCGAAGGCTCGATCTTCGAAGCGTCAATAAAATGAGGAAGAACCTGAACCTTGTTTTCAGGATACCCTGCGGCGATCATTTCGCGCGCGACAAACTCGGAGGGGCAAAGGAACTTCGAAATGCCGCGGTCATAGAGACGCAGGGCGCGATGGAGCTTGAATGAGAGCGTTTGGGCAAAGCTCGCGGCGTAGGAGTGCTTGTGAAAACGCGAGAGGGTCGCTCGCGTTATTCCCCACCCTCGTAAATTTGCATGACGTCCATCCTTCCACAGCATGTAGTTAGGGGAAACAAGATGGTAATCGTGAACCGTCATCACGGCGGGAATGTGCGCCTCCTGCAGAGCGTCGAGGATGGAGGGTGAGATCTGCGTGTAGATGTTGTGGACATGGGCGATGTCGGGTTTTGCTTCCGCAATGAGGCGGCGCATCTTGTCGCGCGCTTCAAAGCTGTAGAGCATACGGCCGAACGTGCGCAGACCTCCAAGAGCGTGCGTTACACGCGACGTCTCCACGGGAGAAACGAAATACTTCGACCACGGAGTTTTGAGATTCTCCGGATGCTCCATCGCAAACGGAATCACTTCATGGCCAGCCGATTCCAAAAGACGGTTCACTTCGAGCTGGTAGCGTGAAGCCCCGTCGCGATCGAAATAATATTTGTGGACACTCAAAATTTTCATAAGCGCAGGATTCCCTCCTTTTGTGCCAACACGACCACGACGCCGGCATAACCCCAGAAATAAAACGCAAGGGTTCGGGCTTCGAGAAAGCTGGCCAGAAACGCGTTGAGCGATACCGCCACTACCGCTCCGCAAAAACCAAGCGCCACCGCGCGGGCAAACTCATCCTTCCCTTCCCTCCAAAGTTGATGCGAAAGACGAAACAGTATCACAATCATCCAAAGATAGAACACCAGTCCCAGCGTCCCCGTCTCTCCCCAAAGCGACAGCCAATTATTGTCAATGTAGCCTTCCGTTCCGGCCACGCCAAATGGAAGCCCAAGTTCGTTATAAACGCTCGTGTTGCGCAAGGCTGACACCGCCCCTCCGCCGAACGTCCCCGGACCGTGGCCGAAGAGCGGCGCCGCGGGGATGACATGAAGCGGCGTATTCACAATCCAAAAGAGACGACCAAGCCCATAATATTCCCCCTGCCATCGAGCGACGGAGAACGCCTCGAAGAATCGTTCAGCGACGGTTTGCGAAGGAACATCCACAAGACGATTGACGACGAGACCTGTCACGCCCAGGTACGCCACGGCGACGAGAAGAAACCCGCCCACGGCCAGTTTCACGCGCCGATCTCTTTTGAACACCCACGCAATAAGAAGAAAGCCCAAGACAAACCCGAACCAGCCTGAACGCGAGTACGTGAGAGCGAGCGCGGGCAACCCAAGAAGAAAGACGAGCCACAGCTCTTTGCGCCACNNACGCATCGAGAGGCTCTCCAACAAACGCCTGCGAAAGGCCGAGCGCACTTTGGAGAAGAATCACAATGAGCATGGCAACGGTGAACCAGCGAAGGGCACGGCGGTCGGGACGCAGGTAGACGACCGCGAAGAACACGAGCACGAAGCGCAGAATCTGGCGCGCGCCGATTGCGGAGACATCAGGCGGCACAAGGTTTATGAGCGCAGACGTGAGAAGCACGATCAAGAAAAGCGCAAAAGGAACGTCAAGAGGCGTTCTTGGCTGTTCCCCTGTTCGCAGACGCTTCCAAAATGCCGCCGCAACGACAAGATAGAGGAGCACTTCCGGCGCAAACCGAACGAGAAGAAACAGCTCCTCCGGAATCCATTTGACGAGGAAGGGCTCCAGTGGAAAGTACAGTCCCAAAAAAGCC
>DNYJ01000003.1 GCA_003505155.1 Candidatus Uhrbacteria bacterium
CGCGACGCATGTGCATCCTAAGAGTTTCACACGTTTCTGTCAAGATATATTGGTGCCGGGAGCGGGAATCGAACCCGCACATGGTTGCCCATACAGGAGTTTGAGTCCTGCGCGTCTGCCAATTCCGCCATCCCGGCTTGGCGACAAAAGAGTAGCACTTTGATATACTCTCATCAACCTATGGCCATGATTGTTTCCGTCGTGAATCAGAAAGGCGGAGTGGGGAAGACGACGACCGCCGTGAATCTGGCGGCCTACCTCGCTCACCACGGCAAGTTTGTTTTGCTGGTGGATTTGGATCCTCAAGCCAATGCGTCTTCAGGTCTTGGGGTTACCGCGGAGGCCGGAGTCTATGAAGCCATGATGGGCGTTCGCAGTTCCAAAGAACTCGTTGTGAACACGGCGCACGAAGGACTCCGCATGATTCCTTCCACCATTAACTTGGCTGGTGCGCCTGTGGAACTGGTTGGGCTTGACCGTCGGGAGTGGAAATTACATGAGGCGCTTCTTGAGGTGCGCAATGATTACGACTACATTCTGATTGACAATCCGCCGTCGCTCGGCCTTCTCACGATCAACGGTCTTGTGGCATCCGACGCGCTTCTCATTCCCGTGCAAGCGGAGTATTACGCGCTGGAGGGGCTTTCCCAGCTCATGCAAACCGTGCAATTGGTGCGTGACGGAATCAAGCCGGAAATTGATGTGATGGGAGCCGTGATCACGATGTACGATCCACGGACGACGCTCTCGCGCGACGTCCTTGAAGAACTCTACAAGCATTTTCCAAACCGCATTTTCCGCTCCGTCATCCCGCGCAACGTGCGCCTTGCCGAAGCGCCGTCGGCCGGCAAGAGCATTCTCCATTACGACCCGTCGTCCAAAGGCGCCAAGGCTTACGAACGTCTCGCCCGCGAATTTCTCCTGCGCGAACAAGAATCCACTCCTTAATCCCTACCCCCTACTCACTACACCCTAATCTATGTCAGGTCTCTCTCGCGGACTCGGATCGCTGATCCCTCAAACCGGCAGCCTCACTTCTCAAGTGCTTCCCAAAACCAAGGAGGGCTTTGAGGAGGTTGACGTAACTCTGGTGAAAGAAAACCCGTACCAGCCTCGCACGCATTTTTCCGCGAGCGATCTTGAAGATTTAATGATCTCGATTAAAGAGCACGGAATTCTGGTGCCGCTCATTGTAACGCGCTTGGGGAGCGGATACGAATTGATCGCCGGAGAACGNNAATCTGACGCAGGCACAGGTGTCCGCGCGGGTGGGGAAGAGCCGGTCGGAAGTGGCGAACACAATTCGGCTTCTTGATCTTCCTTCTGAAATGCAAACAGCTTTGCGCGAAGGACGGCTCACGCGTTCCCACGCGCGGACGCTTCTTGCCGAAAGGGATCCCGTGAAGCGGAAGGCGCTCTTTGAGGCGATCCTGACGGGTACCATGACCGTGCACGACGTCGAATTGGAAATTGCATCGAACATTTCTGCGCATACGCGCCGAGCGAAGAATCCTAATTTGGCCGCTCACGAAAAGGCTCTGCGGGAAGCTCTCGGGACGAAAGTTGAAATTCAGGAACGCGGAGGAAAAGGAAAAATCACGCTGTTTTTTTATTCAAAACAAGAACTTCTCGATCTTATCCATCGTCTAAGCGGTCTCTAAGATTTTTTTCGAAGGCGCCGTTGTCTCGTCTCATCGAACTTGGAACGCATCCATCCGCGCATGGTTGATTTGGACGCATCGCGGATTTTATTTTTGGCTTGTCTGGTCCGAACGAACTTGACCCAATCGGCATTGGGGCTCTTGCGGTTTTTGTCCACGACAATCTCGCACAAGTCGCCCGACCGGAGCTGTGCATCGAGGTTGACGAGTTGATCGTTGATGCGGGCCGAAGCGCACTTATTGCCGACCTCCGTGTGGATGGCATACGCGAAATCCACCGGCGTTGATCCCTCCGGTAAATCAATCACGTCGCCCTTGGGAGTAAAAACGAAAATGCGGTCGTTAAACGCGTCGAGCTTGAGATCCTCCAAGTGTTCAAGGAAATCTTCCTTATCTTTGAGTTGTTGTTGGATTTGGAGAAGTTCATCGAGCCATCGCATGTCAGGTTTGTGCTCCCCAAATGTCGGATCTTTATATTGCCAATGGGCAGTAATACCAGTTTCTGTCGCTTCGTGCATCTCTTGGGTGCGGATTTGAATTTCAATGATGCGGTCCAGCTCTCCGAATACGGTGGTGTGAAGCGACTGGTAGCCGTTGGGTTTGGGTTGAGCGATGTAGTCCTTAATGCGTCCTTTAAGCGGTCGCCAGAGTTTATGAATAATCCCGAGTGTTGCGTAACAGTCGGTAAGTTTTGGCACGATAATACGTATAGCTACGATATCATAGATACGATCAATGTTGTTGTCGTAACGTTTAAGTTTTTTATAAAGACTATAAAGACGTTTTACGCGACCACTAATAGAGACGATGGAGATTCCTTCGGCACGAAGTTCGTTCTCCAGTTTTACTTCGGTCATTTTGAGCGCTCGTTCACGGACGCGCAGGTTAGCTTCCCGCAGTTGTTTGGTGCGTTGATATTCTTCCGGGTATACGTATTGAAACGCCAGGTCTTCAAATTCTCCTTTGAACTGCCCGATGCCCAAGCGGTTAGCGATGGGAGCGTAGATTTCGAGGACTTCGCGGGCGATGCGTCTGCGTTTTTGCTCCGGGACAACGTCGAGCGTGCGAAGATTGTGCAGACGATCGGCAAACTTGATGAAGATCGTGCGCACGTCTTGCGCCATGCCATAGAACATTTTGCGCAGATTTTCTACATAACGATCCAATCCACGAAATTGCACCTTCCCGAGCTTCGTAACGCCGGCGACCATACCTGCCACATCGTCACCGAATTCGTGTTTGATGTCCTCTAAAGTTCGATTTGTGTCTTCCGGAACGTCATGGAGGAGCGCTGCGACGAGGACAGGGATTTGCATTTTCATTTCCGCAAGTGTGATGGCAGTCGCGGTCGGGTGCACGATGTACGGAGCACCGCCGATTCGGACTTGACCCTTGTGTGCCTCTTCCGCAAAATCATAGGCCAGCTCGACCATGGAAAAATCAGTCCCTTCAGGATAAAACTTCTGAAGGGTTCGTAGAAGATCTTTTTTTGTCGGCTCGATGTTTGGTTTCATGTCTCTAGCTTAGCGCTCATCAAAAACCTCTGTCAACATTTGACGGGGATGAAGTTTAGGCATATACCAAAGAAGTTCGTTCGCATGGTGCAACGATCACACCACGGAGTAGGAAATGACGCCTCGAAAGCGCGTCCTCCCGTGGATGATCGTGCTGGACGCCATGTTCACGATCTTCCACGGACGCAGGGGTCATCGACAGACGGTCGTCGATGTCTACCGTCGTCACGGGCACCTTTCCAGGGTGAAGACGAAGGACATCTGGCGGGCGATCCTCGATGCTCGCATGCTTGTGTCCGAGACGGTCAAACCCAAGGATTACTGGGCGTTCGTCGCAGGGCTCGTGCTCTCTAAGTGCAATCCGGTCAGGTTTCCGGATGCAGCGGAAGCCGTGGAGCCTGGACGGTTGATCTACAAGGAGCTCCACAGCAACCCCGACCTTTACATGGTTCCCTCGGAAATCCGTCGGATGCTTTACGCTCTGGCGCGCGAACGGGATGCGAGGAGAAGGACGCGCTCGCCGTCTCTGCGTCTTCTGCTCGGTTCCAATCAGGAACAGGAGTGGCTGATCGGACTTTTGGAGCATTTCGGGCTTGTGGGTCTCTTCGACGGCGTGTACACGAGTGAGATTCTTGGCGAATGGAAACCCCACCTTCCATTCTGGTCTTGCATCGCCACGCGCGAGAATCTTCCCGTCCCCCGCATGCTCTATGTGGGTAATTCTCCCGGGCGAGATGCTCCGGGAGCTCTTGTGGGAGGCAAGAGAGGAGAGCAACTCGACAGCGTGTACATCCTCGATCTCGATGGGTCACGGAGAGCCGAGTTCTCCAAACTGGGGCTCGACCCCACCTATGTTGAACCTCTGCGAGCTCTCCGACTTCAGTACTGGGGTTCCCCTCGTCGTCTGACGGGATACCTCATCCAGCATACGAGGACCTCTTCCTAGGCGCCACTATTCACTGTGTGGCGCCTCTTCTTTTTTGGCTTCTTCAATCTTTTTTCTTGACGCCTTCATTCCTTCCTGTCATGGTTGGAATGGAGGTGTTCATGGACCTTCGAAATCTCAAGCCAAGGACTGCCCGCTTTCTGAATGAAGTGGGCATGCATCGTGTCAAGGCGTGGCTCGAGGGGGTGCAATTTCCTCCAGCCTTCGTTCTCGCCGACAATCCCATCGCGCGCGCCTTCCGGCCGAAGGGTTCTCCACTCGTTGAGATCCTGCTGAACGCGCTTGATCGGGAAGGACACGTCCGCGGTTACTGGATGCGGATGTTCACGACCGGACACCGCGCGACGGTGCACATCATCGCCATCACTTCCGAGGGGGAAGTCGTGGTGAATGCCGAGTACCGCGTCAACAACAACTGCGCCTTCCAGACGGCTCCTTCTGGGGTCAAGAAGGACGGGGAGGACATGGTTGTCGCGGCTCTGCGCGAACTCGCCGAGGAGTCCGGATACCAACCCGGCTCCGACTCGCGGATCTTCCATCTGGGAGCCATGGCGCCTCACGGAGCGGTCCTGACGCTTCTCGAGGACGTCATCGTCATCACGAATGTCGTTCCCTGTGAAAATGGGAGTACTCCCTCCGTTGGAGAATTCATCCTTCAGACTCGCTTGCTCTCGTTCGACACGATCCTCGACATGCTTCGCAACAACGTGGAGCTGTTCCACGCTCCCACGCTCGCCGCCATCATGATCGCGATGGCCTACGGCTTCGTCCAGCCGAGCGAATCGGCTCTTGCCACCGCAAAAGAAGCCGGAAATCGGCTTCAAGACCTCACGTCAGCCAATTCCTGAAGAAGACACTTCTTGCCTCGGAGTAATCCTCCCCGGCTCCTCTCGCCCCGGCATACGTCGGGGTCTTCTTTTACTTTGAATTACACAACTAATACGTATCTAGGATAAGTATTTTGCCTATAAACATTGATTAATACTTATCCTAGATACGTAAAGATGTTATACTGGTTCTACTATGGCAACATCACTTGATACGGCTCCGCGCACTCCGGATCGGCGCGATCCTCCGCTGGCCTCTCCCGATACGGGACCGTCTTTGGGCACTGGCGGACGCAGAGGCCGTCGCCGTGGTCGTAGAGACGGGGCTTCGGCTCCTCTAAGTTCAGAGGAGATTGCTCGCCGTGCGCGTATGGATGAGGATCGAGCTCGAGCCACGGCTTACGTCGAGGCCAGATCGGCTCGCGCGGCGGAATCCGATGCGAGCGCTCGCTTGACGGTTGCACAGGTGGATGATGAGTCAAGGTTTCGAGTGACGGTCAATAAGACAGATGGAGAGACGATTACGCTTCAAGAGCTTTTAGGTGCATCGGCGGATGCCAAGACCGGGCTTTCTGTGTCTCCAGAGACTCCGAAACAGCGGCTCGAGATGGTGAGGAGAATTCTCGCCGCTCGGTCGGAAGGAACGCCCGAGAGGAATCGAACGGACAATGAGCGCAAGATCGCCGTCTGTGAAGAAGCATTTCGGGGAGTGGCGGAATCCGTGTCTCTCGCCAAAGCTGATCGCAAAAAGAAATTCAAAGAAAAACGCTCCGCCATTTTGGGAGCCGAGACAAAGTATCTAGGGACGCTCAAAGACGCGAAGGAGGCGTTCTTGGAAGAATTCCGCGCTGCGTCGTCGCAAGTGAACGAGCAAGTCGGCGTGCATCTGGACGCTCTTCTCGGAGTAAAAGAAGCGGACGTGGAAAAATTCTTTGATGCCTGGATGCGCGAGGAGGGTAGCAAGGCGATCGCTCCGTGGGAATTGCCGGAGAACGAGCTCGAGCATAGGGGGTATAAGAATCGAGCGACGGGCGAATACGAGGACGCGGTGCCCTGGCGCGCGCGGGACTGGAAGAAAAACTGGAAGATGTTTTGGTCAACGCGCGACAATAACCAGGACCGAGCTGTGAGGAGAAAACTTAGTTACTCATTCCCTCGTCGCGCTGTCACCGAAGTTGGAAATTTTGTCTTCGCTCGTTTTTTCAACGTTGTTGGATTTGGCACGGCCATGGTTCTTGCCGGCAAGTCGCTCTGGCGTTCGACAGCCGAGCCACTGGCCTATTGGGGCGTTCGAGGATTTACAAAGATAGTTGCCGGAGGATTGGAACCGTTCGGCGTGAAGGGGGGGTGGGCTGATAAGGTTTGGAAAGAACCGCCATGGAAAAAGCGGGGCGACTGGCCGTTTATGGGTCCCGTGATGAAACTTTTTGGAGCGATGAAACGAGGAACTCCGTGGGGAGAGGGAAAGTCGGGGGCGGAAGGAAAGAAAGGCAAGAAAAAAGATTAGGCGCAGGCCTAGTCTTTTTTCGCTTCGAGAAGTTCGATGGCCACCTCGAGCGTGCACGCCTCCGGATCGGTTCCCTTGGGAAGCGAAGCGTTCGTTTTTCCGTCGCTCACGTAAGGGCCGTACTTGCCGTCGAGAAGCTGGATCGGTTTCTCTGTTTTTGGGTCTTTACCGAGTTCCTTCAGAATCGTTTTTCCCGCGCGCCCTCGTCCGCGCTTGGGCGTGTTCAAGAGCTCCACGGCCTCCTCAAGCGTCAAGTCCAGGAGATTCTTGTCTTTGGGGATGCTTCGAGACTCCGCGCCGGATTTCACGTAAGGTCCGAACCGTCCCAAGTCCTTCGTAATCGGCTCGCCGGTTTTTCCCCAGACGCCAAGCTCTTTGGGCAGAGAGAGAAGCGCAAGCGCCGTTGTAAGATCCATCTCCTCCGGCACCATGCCCGCAAGGAGCGATTTCATTTTTGGCTTGTTGGGTTTTTTTCCTTTCTTCTTCTTTCCGTCCGTCCCGACCTCATCCGGCTCGCGGTCGCCCAACTGAACGTAGGGCCCATAGCGCCCTGTCAAGACGTACACAGGCTTGAGTGTCTCGGGATCCGTTCCAAGCGGCGTGGGACCCTTGGCCTGTTCTTCGATCATGCGCAGAGCATCCTCGACCCTCAAGCTGTCGGGAGCCATGTCTTCGGGGACGTTGGCTGTTTTACCGTCATATTCGATAAACGGTCCGTAACGTCCAACACGCACGTTTAATGGTTTGCCCTCGTGAACGCCCACGGGAACCGTGGCGGCCTCGCGCGCGTCAATCTCGCCTTCAGTCATGCTCTTGAGTCCTTCGTAGCCGTCATGTCCAAGAAAGAAACGGTCGAGAAACGGCGCCATCTTTTCGTCTCCCGTCGAGATGGTGTCAAGACCGTTCTCCATTTCGGCGGTGAAGTCCGTGTTCACGAGGTGTTGGAAATTTTGTTCGAGAAGTTGGGTGACGGCGAACGCCTTCCATGTGGGCACGAGCGCCTTGCCGTCCTTGCGGACATACTCGCGGGTGAGAATTGTATGGATGATGGAGGCGAACGTGCTCGGGCGTCCGATACCGTTTTCTTCGAGCGTTTTGATGAGGCTCGGTTCGGTGTAACGCGCAGGCGGCTTCGTCTCGTGTCCCTGCGGTTTTAGCGAGACGCACGAAAGGACGTCGCCTTCCTTCATCTGCGGGAGCACGCGATCCTCGCCACTCTCTTCCTCGTCGGAGCCTTCCATGTACACGGCCATGTAACCGGCGAATTCGACGACGCGTCCGGAGGCCGCGAAGATTCCGATTCCGTTCGAGAGGAGGACGCGTGTGTTTTTCAGTTTGGCTGAGAGCATTTGCGAGGCCAGAGTGCGTTTCCAGATGAGCTCGTAAAGTTTCAATTCCGTCGGATTGAGATCCGCCGCGATATCCTTGGGATGGCGGAATGTTTCGCCAGCCGGTCGGATTGATTCGTGGGCTTCCTGCGCGTTTTTGACCTTCGTTTTGTACTCGTTGGCGGCGGAGGGGAGGAACTCGGCGCCGAAATCTTTCTTCACGCCCTCTCTTGCCGCCCCGATTGCCTGTTCGGAGAGGAACGTCGAGTCGGTGCGCATGTAGGTGATGTAGCCGCGTTCGTAGAGAGCTTGCGCCGTGCGCATGGTTTCCTTCGCGGAGAGGTTCAGCTTGCGGGCAGACTCCTGCTGAAGAGTGCTCGTGGTAAATGGAGCCGAGGGTTTGGAGACCATCGGTTTTTCTTCCACGGAAGAGACTTTCCATGCCTGCTCTTTCCATGCTTTGGCAAAAGCGTTCGTCTCGGCTTCGTCAAGAAGCCGCACAGACTTTGCCTTAGCCGCGTCGTTCAACGTTCCCGTTTTGGGATCAAAATCTTTTCCGGTTGCAACGGATTGTCCGCCCACTTCGACAAGTTTCGCCTCGAATCCCTCGGAGGCTTTTTCAAATGATCCGGCGAGATCCCAATAAGCCGCTTTGACAAATCGCATCCGCTCGCGCTCGCGTTCGACGATGAGGCGGGTCGCCACGCTTTGCACGCGTCCGGCGGAGAGTTTGGGAGCGACTTTGCGCCAGAGAATGGGGGAGATCAGGTAGCCGTAGAGGCGGTCGAGAACGCGCCGAGCTTGTTGGGCATCCACAAGACGCTCGTCGAGCGGACGCGGATTTTTGATAGCGTGCTCAATGGCGCTCTTGGTGATCTCGTGGAAGACGATGCGCTTGATCTTCTCTGGCTTGATCTTCAAGACATCGGCCAGGTGCCATGAGATTGCTTCTCCTTCGCGGTCTTCGTCCGTGGCGAAGAGGATGTCGTCGGCCTTCTCTGCGGCGTCCTTAAGTGCTTTCACATGCTTGCGCGACGCGGGAGGAATTACGTACTTGGCCGCGTAGCCGTGTTCGACGTCCACGCCCAAGTCGCTCTTGGGAAGATCGCGGATGTGCCCGAACGAGGACAGGACTTTGTAGTCTGTGCCAAGAAACTTGGTGATCGTTTTTGCTTTCGTCGGAGATTCGACGATGACGAGGGTAGACATGGGGCGGGGTGAGGGGGTGATTATTGTGTCGTAGGATTTCAGAGATAGAAGAAATCGTCAAGAAGGAAGAGAGAAAATAAATCACAAATGACAAGTACCAAAGGGCAAACAAATCCTAAGCTCCAAGTTCCAACTTACAAACGCGAAACGTTTGAGAGTTTTTGCATTGTGATTTGGAACTTAGAATTTGTTTGCCCTTTGGTACTTGTCATTTGGATCTTATTTGTTTGTCCCTTTCGTGTTTTCTCATTTATTTTCTCCGATATCTATTCCCTCCAACCTCCACCACGCCATCCCGAAGCTCCAATGCCGTCAGGGTGGAGAGAACGAGCGGGGTGGGGAGGGAGCTTTCGCGGGCGAGATCGTCCACATGTTTGGGCTCGCGCGTGAGGTGGGCGAGGAGAGTGGCTTCGGTTGCATTTTGAGGTTCCAAAGGCTTGCGGATCGTGTCGTCCTCGGGTGGTTCGACGTTTAAAACTTCAAGGATATCTTTGGCACAGGTAACGGCGTGCGCGCCTTGACGGATGAGGCGGTTGGGGCCGAGCGAAAGGGGAGAGGTGATGGGGCCGGGGACGGCGAGCACTTCGCGGTTTTGGTCGAGCGCACTTCGGGCGGTGATGAGCGAGCCCGATTTTTCCGCCGCTTCGACGACGAGGGTTGCTCGCGCCATGCCAGAGATGATGCGGTTGCGCACGGGGAAGTGGTTTTTAAGCGATGGCGTGCCGATAGGGAACTCGCTCATGATGCCTCCTCCTCCCATGACCATGCGCCCAGCGAGGTGCCGGTGGCGGGACGGGGAGAGGCTGTCCCAGTCGCATCCGCCCGGGAGGACGCCCCATGTGTGCCCCGCCTTCTCGACGGCGAGATGGTGTGCGCGTCCGTCCACACCGATGGCCAGACCGCTCACGATGCCCACGCCCGCGCGGATCAATTCCGGGACGAGTTCCTCAAGCGCGCGTTCGCCGTAAGGAGACATGTCTCGGGAGCCGACGATGGAAAGAAGCGTCTCATGCGGTTTGGGGAGCGAGCCTCGGACGAAGAGGACGGCCGGCGGGTCGTGAATCTCGGAGAGGAGCACCGGGTAACGTTCGTCTCCGAAGGGAACGGCTTCGAGTCCGTGTTCGGCTACGCGCTGTGCCTCCGCGTCGGGAGAGATTGTGGGACGCACGGCGACGAATTCGGAAGCGAGGTTTGGGTGGACGCCGGCGCGCAAAAGGTCGTCCCGCGGTGCGCGCCACGCCTCGGCAAAAGAAGGGAAGTTGTCGCGGATGCGTCCGAGATGCACGGCGCCGAATTTATGAAATCGGGTGAAGGCGAGGAGATAAGGGAGGTCGGTTAGGTCGGTCATAATGTGCTATTCTAACACAAGAGAGCCTTGACGCAGACCTCTGTCTCTGTTAGGCTCGGCTCTTCGTTTTCGGCTGAATCCACGGCCGAAACGCAAGACGGACCTTTATAAGAAGGGAACCACGAAGATGACCGCCAGGATGATTGTCGGCTTCGCTCCCGAGTCCTCTGATGCCCTCACCCCCCCTCTCCATGGCGCCCTCGACGCGCCCGATCCCGAGGAGCACCAGCCTCCGGTTCGTCTCGACTCCGGCGAGGAGATCCCTTCGTTCGACCTCGAGGAAGTCATCCCCACCGCAGACGAAGACGGCGTGCCCACTGGCATCGCGCGGGGGCAGGACGAAGCTTCGCCCCAGCAGATGGGCTACCCGGCCGCGCTTGCGCGGGCCGAGGAGCGCTGGCCCCACGGCTACTCCGTCGATCGCGAGGAGTGGGCACAAGTCACTTCCGGGACGAGTCGTCACCTCAGCCAGCCAAAGTACCTCGCACTCGAGGCCAAGCTCAACGCGGCGGAGGAAGCGAAGTTCGCCTCCAGCCGCGATCACTTCTTCGATCAGCTCAAGGAGGCTCACTCCAGCGCGGACGAAGCTACCCTCCGTCGCGCCGCCCGCTGGATCGCGGGAGAGACGAACGACGAGAACCGCAAGGCGTTCAACTCGCTCGGCCCGACCGCGAGGCTGGCCGACCGGACGGAGGGCGATGAGCTCGAACCCGACGAGACCTTCGACATGGATGAGATGCACAAGCTCGCGCGCGAGCTGGACGAAGAGCGAGACGCGACGTCTGACGTCGAGCGCGGATCAGCCCGCGTGATCCCCGAGGACAGCGACTCCTACAGGATCGACGAGTCCTTCGCACGGACTGCCGGGACGCTTCTGCGCCTGCCCGAGGAGACCGTCTACCCCATGGAGTACCGCTCCGCGGAGCGGCTCCTGCGCACGGTCTTCTCCGAGATGTCCGAGGCTCGCCGCCGGATCTGCGCCATCGCGCTCTCCGGCGTGACGAGCTACGTGTCCGAGGATGAGCCCAGGGAGGCCATCGCCATCACGGCAAGCGACATCGAGGCGTGGGTCGCCGAGGTGGACCGTGAGCGTGCGGACCGTGATGCCCGACACGAGGAGATCGCGGGCGCTGTCGAGGCGCGCGTGTCCGAAGCCGTCCGTGGCTTCTCTGCCCAGCTCGACGAGCCGTGGTACACCACCGCGGCCGGGAAGATCTCGGCCGCCGCAATCCTCCTCATCATCCTCCTCGCCGGCTGGTACGTCGTCGCCGACCACCTCGCTGTTCAGCGGATCAGGGAGAAGCGCGACGCGGCCGCCGCCGAGATCGGCACGGTTCGCACGCCCAACGGCGAACTCGCCACTGTGACGACCGCCGAGGAGCTCTACGCCACTGCTGGCGTCTCCGAAGATGCCGACGAGCGTGAGATACAGATCGTCGCGAGAGTCGCGGGTCATGAGGGGCGTCTCACGGCGATTGAGAGCCGCGACTCCGCTCTCGAAGACGATCGCGACAGAGCAGTCGGTGAGGTGGTCATCGAGCGTGACCAGCGTGTTCGCACCGAAGTCGCCTTCGATGCGCTCGAGGAGCTTCGCCGTCAAGAGCAGGCCGAGTACAGCCTGCGTCAGGGCGAACTCGAGTCCAAGCTCTCCCGCGCCGAGCGCGCTCTGGGCGTTGCCGCGGGAGATGCAGAGACAGCCAAGGTGCTCTACAAGGATCACGTTCGGGCGGGACGCTGCGGCGATCCGCTCGACGAGGCCCATCCGGCAGATGCCGATGCTGACCGCGCGCACTACCAGTGCGGCTTCGGCCTCATCCTGTGCGACGGCCGCTTGCCCAGCCAAGCCGACAACTGCCGGCGCGTCGTCAAGCGCTGACTCGCTCCTCCCCTCTTCCTTCTCGTCCCGCAACGCGGGATTCAACAAGCCCGTCGGTACAACCGGCGGGCGCTTCTTATTTATACGACCTATAGGTCACAGGGGACCTGTACTCTTCATTGCGTGCTCCACAATTTCCGGCAAGCGTGCTGATTCCTGTGCGCTCCACTTTGTCAGCACCCAGTCTTCGAGGGGCACGTTATTATTCTCCGGCCGGCCGATGCCCACGCGCACGCGAGTAAAGTTTCCGCCGATGTGTTCGATCAAGGACTTCACGCCGTTGTGTCCGGCACTGCCTCCGTCCTCCCTCACGCGGATTTTCCCAAACGGTAAGTCGGCGTCGTCGTAGATAGCGATGATGCGATCTGGCTTCTGCCACCCTGCCACCGCTTGCACGGCCTCTCCGGAGCGGTTCATAAACGTCGTCGGTTTGACGAGGATCAATCTTTGCGAAGACCCTTCGACAACCCGCCCGTACCGAACGGGTACGTTCGGGCGGGGCTCGAGATGACAAATGGCGATCTCCGCTCGCAACTTTTTCTTCTCCGAAAAACTTGTCCCACAGCGACGCGCAAGTTCGTCCACAACCAAAAATCCCGCGTTGTGCCGCGTGCCCTCGTACGCTTTCCCGAAGTTGCCGAGCCCGACGATAAGCGTCGTGCCTCTAGCCGGCTTGGACGGGTTTGACGTGAATAATGATGGGGGTGCCTTCAAGCCCGAACTCATCATGGAAGCGATTTTCGAGATAACGGACATAGGATTCCTGTAATTTTTTCTTGTGGCGCGACTTGAGAGCGAGCTCGAAGCGCGGGGGAGCCGTGCCGATTTGCTTGAGCCCCAGAATTTTGGGAGGCGCCGAGCCCATGCCTTTTGCCGGGCGATGGTGGATGATGGCGCGTTTCAAAAACGTCTCAAGCTCCTCGTCGGTAAATTCGGCAAAGCGATGACGCTGAACGGTGTCTATCACGTCGAATAATTTTTCAACGCGCGATCCGGTCAGGGCGCTCACGAAGACGACAGGCGCGTTCTGCAACATGGGGAGCATGAATCGCAATTCGTCCGCCGCTTCCTTCATCGTATTCGTTTCTTTGCCTCCGATCAAATCCCACTTGTTGACGACGATGATGGTGCCCGCATGAGACTCGGCCAACTTGCCCGCCAAAATGCGTTCCTGCGCGCCTATGGCGTTCTGCGCTTCGATCACGAAGAGGACGACGTCGGATCGTTTAATGGACTGAAGGCTCTTTTTCACCGCCTGGGTTTCGAGCCCGGTGAGTTTTTTGCGCAGGGACGAGCGCCGAATGCCGGCGGTGTCCACAAATACGTAGTCGCGTCCGTCGTGAGTCATGCGCGTGTCGTTGGGCTCGCGCGTCGTGTGTTCGACCACGCTCACAATGAATCGCTCTTCGCCCAGAAGTTTGTTGAGGATGGAGGACTTTCCCACGTTGGGTTTGCCGATGACGGTGACGCGCGTGGCGACCATGTCTACGATGTCCGCGGCCGGCTTGCCGACGGCCTTAAGACGCTCGAAGATCTCGTCGAGGAGGTCGCCCACGCCGTGTCCGCGCGCGGCGCTCACGCGACGGGGTACGCCATACCTCCACGTCCACGCATCGTCCTCCCGATCGCGCGCCGCGGAGGTATCGGCTTTGTTGACGGCAATAACGAACGGCTTTCCGAGGGACTCGATCTTTGCCCCGAACGCTCGGTCGAAATCAGTGAGCGGCACCTCGCCGTCCACGAGAAAGAGCACCACATCGGCTTCCCGCATGGCGACGTCGCTCTGGCGCAGAATTTCCGCCTCAATGTCGCTCGGGTGACGGATGTCCACGCCGCCGGTGTCAAGGACGCGGATCACGCGCGCTCGCCAGATGCATTCTCCTTCAGCGCGGTCGCGCGTGGTTCCGGGGACGGGAGAGACGAGCGCTTTGCGGGATTCAAGAAGACGGTTAAAGAGCGTTGATTTCCCAACGTTGGCGCGTCCGACAATGGCGATGGTTGGCAAAGGCATAGTTATCGAATCACTTTCACGCTACTGTGCCCGAGGATGATGAGAAAATCAACGCCTTCTCCCAGGGCTGTCTCTTTGGCGGAGTCGTTCGTGAGCGTGAGATGGTCGGGGACGATCCCTTCAGAAAGAAGCCAGCCTGGAGCGGAAAGGGAAATGTCTGCGGCGAGGAAATCCGAGAGTGCGATCAGTTCCATCTTGTGCGCGCCGTCGGTCAAGTCGTAAATGAGCGTGCGTTCTTGGTTCGTAACGGTGGCGTTTCCGACGTCTCCGACCTCGTACCCCTGAAGCGCCAGGAGCGCGGCGGCTTGTGTGGCCAAGCCGGAAATGTCGGTGCCGTTTTGCAGTTCGATCCTGATGCCTCTGGGCGCGGCATCCGGAAGCTGGATAATCTCGTCATCCGCCGTGAAGATGTTTTCCGCGATCGTCTGCAAGGGTGTCCAATCATTGCCCCGTGGGAGAATCACATAAGCGCCGTTCACCGTCGTTTCATAGAGTGGGCTGCCCGGAGCAGTGGTGAGAACGACGTTGCCGATCTCGTCGCTGTCGAAGATGTTCCCAAGGTTGGCGAAGCGGATCATTTCCCATGTGGACATGTTCGTGCGGATGTTATCGTTGAAGGTGTCAATCAGACGGGCAATGCGGGCGGGGTTCAGGAGCGTCGTGGGGGAAAGGAGTTTGCGTTTGACGGCGAGGATCACCTTTTGCTGGCGCGCCGCGCGGGCGAAGTCGGATCCTTCGTTGTTGTTGCCGTGCCGCGAGCGAACAAACCGCAGAGCCGTTTCTCCGTCCATGTGCGTGATGCCTTGTGCGAATTCAAGCGCGATCACGGTGCCTTCGCCGTCGTCAATGGGATAGGCGGGATCTGTGAAGGTGCGTTCGACGTCTATGTCCACGCCGCCGATGGCATCAATGAATTCTTCAAAGCCCTTGAAGTCAACCTTGACCCAGTAGTGGACGGGCTGGTCGAAGACTTCGCCGATCGTTTTTGCGGCGAGCGTGGGGCCGTAGCCGTTTCGCTGTTCTTCGCCGTATGCGTTGACGTGGTTCACTTTGCGCCAGCCGTAGCCTTCAAGCGGCACCGAGAGGTCGCGCGGAATGGAGAGCATGCCGACTTCTTTTGTGGACGGACGCACGGAAGCGAGGATGATGGTGTCGGTGAGTTCCGGTCCGTCGTGTCCGGCGCCTCCGATGCCCAAGATGAGGAAGTTGACGCGGTCTCCTTCCTCGCCTTTCAGCTCTTTGTCTGCGCTCACGACGAGTCCGCGAACGGTTCCAAAAAACGACGGATGTCCAGTCCCGTCCTCGTCTCCATTCGAAGTGAAGGAAAACACAATGCCCGCGATGAGCGTGAGGGCGATGATAGAAAGCGTAAACCGGCGAAACAAAAAGAACGGTCGCCGCCCTTTCGAGTGTACCGTTTCACTCGTGTCCTCAAGAAGATTAATCTGATCTTCATCCATACCGATCGCATTATAGCAAAGGGAGTAGGGAGTAGGGAGTAGGCGGTAGTGGTGAGGGTTGCCAAAACGCAAAAAGATTCGTAGACTGCCTTGAGCGCGGGTGTATAGCTCAGTTTCCACCAAATGCGGATCCGCCTTTGGTGGAGGTTACCCGCCCGAACGACCGAACGACCTTGTCCTTGATGGGTGTATAGCTCAGTTGGTTAGAGCGCTACGTTCACATCGCAGAGGTCCGTGGTTCGAGTCCACGTACACCCACCATGGAGGGCGTCGTTCGGTCGGGCGGGGAGCGCTACGTTCACATCGCAGAGGTCCGTGGTTCGAGTCCACGTACACCCACCAGAGCCGATCCGAACATCTCGGATCGGTTTTGTTTTTTTCTCGGTCGGGGTACACTGTGGGTATTATGGGGTCGTGGAAAAGACAACCAGAACCTGCGTCTGAATCGCCGAACATTGCACAGGAGCCGACGCGAGAGATGTCTCGAGATGCAGTTCTTCATGACGATGAATTTTCCGATAAGGATCTTGAGGATCATCTGCGGGAAGCCCGCGAGCATCTTGGACCGATGAATCCGGAGAGAGGAACGAGCGGCGAAAAGCACGAACTCCCCATCGTCATTGAAGGTCTACCGGACATCGGCCCGGATGGTCGGTTTCTTTTATGGAGCATGGAGGGCGAGGACGGGGAGATCCATCATGAATTGCAGACATCTTCCTCGAGAGGGGAGCGGCGCGTGGACGCTCGAGACGCTCTCAATCCTCATATCCTGTCCACGCTCAAAGAGTTTAACCCTTTTCACAGTCGAGCCTGGATGGGGGAGTATGTGTATTCCAGGCGCAACTCGATCAGACCGAAAATTCCAATGCAAAGAAGAAAAGACGGGGGGATAGACTATGAAACGTTTCCGTTCGATCTGCCCAAGAGCGTGAAGGTTCATGGCGTTGAATACGCGTACCATAGCGTGATTGGCCGCGGCGGTATGGCTGGAGCGTTTCTCTATCGCTCAAAAGAACACGTACACGAGAAGATCGTCTTGAAAGTTGCCATCATGTCTTTGTTGCGGCCGTATCAGGAAGTGCGGGCTATTGAAGAAACGACCTATCATGCCGTGCTGAATCCAAGGTTTGATGCAGACGGGAAAGCCATTTCGCCTCTGGCTCGCGCTATTCATCGGTCGGACGGCAGAAAACCAGGAGCGGGATCAAGGCGTTTTGTGGAGTACATTGACAGTGTTTACCTCCGGCCGAAAATGTCGTCCGATCGAGCCGTGGGGACGTTCATGGAGTATTTAGACTGGGGCAATCTTGCGAGAACCATTGCGGACGAACAGCCTCACAAACTTCGTGAGTCGTCGGAGAAGGATGCCTATCGCAAATTTCTTTCAAAGGCGGTGCAGGATGGGGTGGATCTTGCCGAGGGGCTTGTGGAACTTCATGCCGCTGGCATTGAGCATCGCGATCTCAAGCCGGAAAACGCCGTTCGAGGAAACGATGGTGGTTTGCGCATCATTGATCCCGGCATCGCGCGCGGCGAGACGGTTCGAGCTTTGCGCGCTGTGGAGGAGCGAGTCAGTGCGAGGAGGAGAGAGGATCAAGAAAGGAATGTCGAGCGCGACCTTCATGCCAAGATCACGAACGATGCAAAGGGGTTGTATCTGCTTGCCGTGACCAGAGGCGAGGGATTTACTCGCTTGCCGGAGGCTCTTGGGCGCATCATGGAAAAGAAAACTGGGACGTATGAAAAACGCTCTTCCGATTGGCAGAAGATGCTTTCGTTTCAACAGCAGGAGGAGATTTGGAAATGGCTGCAGGATTGGCAAGGATATCAGTATGAACCCATGGGCGTTCAAGAGAGAACAGAACTGTTACAGGATTTAGCGCGGCGTTTTCGTAGACTTGAGGAAAAGCACCGCGAACATTTTTGGACGCTTTCCACAGATCTCCCCAAGCATTTCACGGTTTGGCGGCCAAGCAAATGGAGTATGGAAGATCTTGCCGCGTTGGAGTCTCTCAATGCTTCGCCGGGAGCTGACGCGGGCACTGTCACGGCGGATGGCGATATGTTTGGAAATCTTGGCGAGCGTGCAGAGCTTGCGCGATCCGGAGATATCACTCAAGAAGGGGGACGCATCGGGTCGCCGAAGTACTCACCTCCGGAGATCAGTCTGCCTTTCGACGCGAAAGAAAAGCACGTTCTGCGGCGCGTGCCTCTTCATCTGTCTGGCGCGGAGACAATGGACTCCGGCGCGCGTTTTAAGCAGGACATCTTTTCTCTTGGAGCCACGCTTCTTCAACTGACGGGTCTGGCCACGCTTCCGGANNGAGGATCCTTGGGCGCCGGAGAAGCAGAAGGTTCAAGCGCTATTAGATGAACCGGGAATTCCAAGACTTCTTGGGCTTCTCTGGTGGGCGACGCTTTACAACCCGGCCGATCGGCCTACGGCGAACGAGTTGCTGAATGGTCTTTATCAGGTGCAAGCGGATGAGATCAATGAGGAGGTTCAAAGAGAAGTAGAAGCTCGCGAGCGCGCGCGGCAGGCAGCGAAAGGGGAAGCGCAAGAAGCCGAGCGCGCCGCGGGGTAGGCGGTGTTGGGGTCAGGTCGGGATACGGGATATTTTTTTCCTATGAATCCATCGTGAGTAACTCACGATGGATTCTTTGAGTGAGTGGATGGCCGGACTGGTGGCTGAAGTGGAAGCTGGACGAGCGAAGAAAGCTCAAACCCAAGGCGGTGACGACTGATTCCCGACTTGGTCTTCAACCTCCCAATCTTGTCCCAACCCGGTTACAACGAGGTTGGTCATTCCTTGCCCCCGAANNGCCGTTCTCTTTTTTCTGGAGGTCGTGCAAATCATCGTGGTCTCGGTCGCAATCATCCTGCCGGTGCGGTACTTTCTCATTCAGCCCTTCGTTGTCCGAGGCGCTTCCATGGAGCCGAATTTTTACGATCACGAGTACCTTATCATTGACGAGCTTTCCTATCGCTTTGGAGAACCCGAACGAGGCAACATCGTGGTATTTCGGTATCCTCGCGACGAGACGCAATTTTTTATCAAGCGCGTGATTGGGCTTCCGGGCGAGACGGTGGATGTTTCCGATGGAGCCGTGACGATTTACAACGATGAGTTTCCGGTGGGAAAGGTGTTGGAAGAACCTTACATTGGCTCCGAACAAACGCTCGGCAAAAAACGCACGGAGCTTAGCGAGAGCGAATACTTCGTCATGGGCGATAATCGCGGTTACAGTCTCGATTCTCGTTCCTTCGGCCCCGTGCAAAAAGACGAAATCATCGGCCGTGTGTGGTTTCGCGGGTTTCCTTTTAATCGCGTGAGCGGGTTTCCCGTTCCTGAATATAATTTCTGACACGTATGATGGCAAAGAAGATTATAAAAGCTTCGAGGGTTGAGAGGGCTTCGAGGGTTGCAAAGGTTGAGGTGGAAGCCGAGGAGACGGTGAAGAAGCAACGCGCTCCGAAGGACTTGACAACGCTTCGCGGGTTCCGCGATGTTCTGCCGGAAGAGGAGCCGTATTGGAACCGCGTGCGCGACAACGCGCGTCAGCTCGCCGAGTATTACAGTTTCGGCCGCTTGGATCTCCCCTTGCTCGAGTATGCCGATTTGTTCCAGCGCACGCTCGGGAAAGCCACCGACGTGATCGAGAAGGAGATGTATGTGTTTACGGATCCGTCCGGCTACGACGTCGCTCTGCGTCCGGAGGCGACGGCGCAAACAGTACGCGCTTATATCAACCACGGGATGCTGAACCGTCCCCAGCCAGTGAAGCTCTATTACGAAGGACAGATGTTCCGCCATGACCGTCCGCAGGCCGGCCGTTACCGCCAGTTCAATCAGTTTGGTTTTGAATCCATTGGAGAAGCCGACCCCATCGTGGATGCGCAACTTATCGTGATCGGAGAGCGTTTCTTCCGAGATCTCGGACTGAATGTCGTGGTTGAGATCAACTCCATCGGAACGTCCGAAACTCGCAAGGCTTATGTCATGGAACTCGTGAGCTACTTCCGAGGATTCCGGAAAAATCTTTCCGAAGACGACAAGCGCCGCCTGCAAAAGAACCCTCTGCGCCTCCTCGATTCCAAAGAACCCTACATGGCGGAACTGCTGAAGGATGCTCCGCAGATTGTGGATTGGCTGGACGAAGCGAGCAAGAACCACTTTATGAAAGTGCTGGAGTTTCTGGAGGAGATCGAAGTGCCGTATCGTCTCAATCCCCATCTCGTGCGCGGGCTCGATTACTACAACCGCACGGTGTTTGAAATGTATCTCGCGGGCGAGACTTCCTCCGAAGCGTCTCAAGGCGCGCTTCTCTCCGGCGGGCGCTACGACGGACTCGTCGAGATGCTGGGAGGCAGGGAAGGAACGCCGGCGTGCGGATTCGCTTGCGGGATGGAGCGCGTTGTGAGCGCGCTTAAGGAGGCGGGTGTTGATCCCAACCCGCGTTTTCAGCCGCGCGTGTTCTTTGCCCAGCTTGGGGATGCGGCGCGGCGCAAGGGGCTTCGATTGTTCGAAGAGTTCCGCGCGGAGCATATTCAGGTGGCAGAAGCGTTCGGCAAGGGTTCCTTGAAGGCCCAGCTGGAAGTTGCCAACAAGATGAACGCGGCCTATACGATTATTCTCGGGCAGAAAGAAGTGCTGGACGGGACGATCATCATTCGCGATATGGATTCCGGCGCGCAAGAAATTGTGGATGCGGGCAAGGTCGTCTCTATCATGCAAAAGCGGCTTGTCCTTTGACGCGTCACGAATGCCATGTTATTCTCTCGCCGTCCTCTGAAAGGGGCGCAAGACTATGCTCAAAATCACACGAAGAAAAAACGAAAGCTTTGAAGCGTTTTTCCGAAGATTCAATCGTCGTATCCAGCTTTCCGGACGCATTCTGCAAGCGAAGAAGGTGCGTTACCGCGGACATGATCTGAACGCGACGAAGCGCAAGGCCTCCGCTATCCGGCGCATTGAAAAAGCGACCGAGCGTGAATACAAACTCAAAACCGGACAGCTCAAAGAAGAAGACTTTCATCAAGCTCCCCGCCGGCAGTAAACGACAAAATCCCCGCATGGGGATTTTGCGTTACCACGATCTTGAAAAAATAGCTAAGATCGTGGTAACTTCTATCACATCTATAACCTTGATCACTTCTCTAACATTTCTATGCCCCTCCCCGAACAAATCATGAACGACGTGAAGGTCGCGATGAAGGCGAAGGAAGCCCAAACGCTTTCAACACTTCGTCTGCTTCAGTCTTCTCTCAAGAACAAAAAAATCGAATTGGGCAAGGAGCTTGAAGAAGGCGACGTGATCTCGGTCGTCAAAAAAGAAGTGAAAGCGCTTGAGGATTCCATCGTCTCATTCGTACAAGGCGCGCGGGAGGATTTGGCGCAGAAGGCCCGCGCGGAAGTCGAAACGCTCAAGAACTATCTGCCCGAAGAAATGAGCGACGAGCGTCTCGAAACGATCGTCAAGGAAGCTCTTGCAGAAATCGGAGCCGTGACGAAGGCAGAAATGGGGAAGGTGATGGGCGCGGTGATGGGCAAAGTTGCGGGTTCAGCCGACGGCAAGCGCGTGAAGGCGATAGTGGAGAAGTTGTTGAAGTAGGGAGTCAAAAATCAAAAGTTTCAAATGAGGCTCGGGCTTACGGCTCGAGTTTTACTTTCACTTACTCACAACTTCCCACTTCTGACTTCTGATTTTTTCCGCTATACTATCCCCATGAATCGTTCCCGTCTGAAACGACTCGCGTTGGGATTCATCGTCGTCTTTGCGTTGGCGGCGGTTTTGCCGTTTGTTCCGCACGCGCTCGCGCAAATTCCTTCCGCCGATCTTGCCGCCGTGGGCAACACGGGCATTCCCGTGACGGACATTCGCATCATCGTGGCGCGTCTCATCCGTATTGTCATCAGTCTGCTTGGCATCGTGCTGGTCGCCCTCATCATCTACGCCGGCATTCTCTACATGCTCGCGCGCGGCGACAAGGACAAGGTTCAAGATGCATGGAAGATTATCCGCAACGCCATCATCGGTCTTGCCATCGTCCTTGCTTCCTATGTCATCACCACATTCGTCTTGAACGCGCTTCTGCGTGCGGCGGGACTCTCGGGGACGAGTCTTACGGGTTCGAGCGGAGTGATCGAGCCGTTGTCCGGATCTCTTGGAGCTGGCATCATCCAGGACCATTATCCGCCGCGCGGCGGCTTCGACATCCCGCGCAACACGAAGATCATCGTAACGTTCAAGGAGCCGATTGCTTTTGATTCCATTCTTGCGTCCGGCAGTTACGATCCGTCAGCCGCGCTCGTGACGGGAGATCTCAATGCGAACAACGTGAAGATTTATAAAACGAGTGATACCGTGAGCGGAGCTCTCTCCTCCGCACAAGTTGATGTGGCTGTAACCGCGGACCGCAAAACGTTCGTCTTTGATCCCGTCGCGTTGTTGGGAAGCCCGATCGAGTCCCAGAACTACAGCGTCTTTCTCTCGCCCGCCATTCAAAAACTTCTTCCGGATTTTTCAACGACCGCACCGGCCTTCCCCGCGCCTTACGACGACGGGTATCTCTGGAACTTCCAAGTCTCAACCGTGGTTGACATCACTCCTCCGCAAGTGCAGAACTGGATCCCTTTGCCCAATGCGCTCTACGCTCGCAACATTCTCGTGCAGGTAACCTTCAACGAAGCCGTTGACCCCACGTCCACAACCGGTGTTTTCCAGCTGACATCTGATGTTTTGCTTGATTTCAACAATATCCAAGTGCGCAACGATTCCGCCGCCGGAGCGCCGGTCGAGGGAACCTATATCATTTCAAACGGTTATCGGACGGTTGAGTTCATCACGTTCGACGCCTGCGGAGAAAACGCCTGCGGAGGAACCATCTATTGTTTGCCGGGCTCCTCTAACTTCACGCTGTTCGTGCGCGCGGCTCCTTTGGGCGCCGAGCCACCCCAAGCGCTCTTCGGCCCAGCCGGATACGGTGGCGTGGCAGATGTGGCGGGCAACTCGCTTGATGGAGGAGGGGAGGAGGCTCTCTTAAAAAATTTGATCGCACAAGGACCGCCCATCGCCGTCAACGCGCTTGCCGTGGACAACTTTTGGAGTGATTTCTCCACTGACAATACGCTCAACACGAATCGTCCGCACCTAGACGCGATCCTGCCTGCGCAAAATCAGCCCGATGTGAGCGTGGATCAAGATGTCGAAATCACGTTCAACGAACCGATGCGGTTCTCCACGCTCACGAATGCGAACATCGGACTTACGCCGCGTCCCGCGCATGAGCTGTGGTACCGCGTGGGGGCGCAAAACGTCGCGAATGTCGTGGCAAGCGTGGTTACGGGAACGGTCGCGATTATCGAACACGGCCTTTTTCTTGATTACATTGCCGGCGGCCCTCTGCAAAACTACTATCCGATCGTGAACAACGAAGTTTCCACAGCGTATCAAATCTGCTACTACCCGGCCTACGGTCCTCCTTCTAACTGTGGCGTTTCTGCGGCGCAGCCGAGCTGTTGTTTTGGCGCGGCGAGCTCAAGCTCGGCCTGTTCCATCCCGACGTCCATCAGCTCTCCATAAGTTATGAGGAACTCTCGCAAAACCCAATGGTTATCTGCACAGAGGAAGACTTGGCGCCAGAGTTGTTTGCGATTGGCAAACCCGTTTTATTATCGGGTAAAGAAATGGTTGGTATCCAAGGTTGTCTGCAGTTGCCGTCAAATTTTGAGAGCCTGCGGCCTGCCCGTTCGAAGCTCTGGAGCGAAGGCGGGTTCAAAATTTCGGCGGCAACTGCCCATGGTTCCAGCCGTGTTTGCTGTTGTGATGCTCTTGTGGCTTCCCGAACTTGCGTTCGCGGAAACGCTTCCCGAAACGGGGCTTTCGGAGTTTGCCGCGCAGGCCGGGTTTGGCGGTTCTGACGTCCGGCTCATCATCGCCCGTCTCATCCGCACGGTTCTTTCGCTCACTGGCATCGTCCTCATCATCATGCTCGTGTACGGAGGCTTCTTGTGGATGCTCTCGGGCGGAGTGCAGGAGAAGATCACCAAGGCTCGAGGCATGATCGTCAACGCGGTGATCGGACTCGTCATTATTCTTTCCGCATTTGCCGTTACGCAGTTTGTCATCGTGTCGCTCGTCGGAGCGACAGGGGCCGTCTCAAGCGTGTCGGACTCGACCGGAGGCCCCGGCGTGCCGGGATGCCCGACGTGTCCGGTGGATTACAGCTCGAGTTTCGTAACGGAGTCTTGGGGATGTCTTGAGACGCTCCAAGTCTTGCCAATGAACGCGCAGATTCAGATTCTTTTTAACCGCACAGTGCAGACGAACCCCGTTGCCCTTGACGACTTCATCGCTGTGTCAGCGGGTTCAAGCGTGGTCGAAGTCAAGCGCGTCGGTTTGGGGCAAGTCGTTACGGTGAACCCCGCGGGCGACACATGTCCGTCGGAACCGGGCGACGTGTTCTGCCCGGGGACAACCTACACGGTTACGGTCGAGGAAGGGTTTCTCTCCGCGGATGGCGTCCCGATTGACTGCACAATCTACAACCCGTGCTCTTACAGTTTTACGACCGGAAACACGAGCGACAACGCGGGGCCGTCGGTCATGTTGAACGCGCCGCCCGATGGAGGAACGGTTTTTTCCTTCATCCCGCTTGATCTTCAGGCAAGCGTCGTGGACGATTCGGGCGTGGGCGTTACGGATTTTACCGTGGGTAGCGCGTACGTGGATTCCGCGGAGCCTTCTGCCTGTACGGGCGACGGGCCCATGTCGTGCGCGGCAAACGGCCTTTGGACGCCGGGGAACCTTGTGCCAGGCTCGTCGCATGTGATTCGCGCGACGGCCTCCGACTGCTCCGGCAACACGGCGACTTCGAGTCCGGTGACGGTTACGGCGCTCGCGCCTCACTGCGCCAATGAAGTAGAGGACGAAGATGAAACGGGTATTGATTGCGGAGGAGGAGATTGTCTTTCGTGCTCCGGATCTTCCTGCATCGAGGCCTCCGACTGCTCATCCTTCCTGTGCTTGAACGGCGTGTGCGCGACGGGTCCAAAAATCACGAACGTTTCGCCTCGCGGCGATGCAACCGGAACGCCCTCGCTTGCCGGAGTGCCCAATGGCGCGCCGGGGAACTTCATCACAATTTCTGGAACGGGGTTTGGCGCAACGCCCGGACTCGTAACATTTCTGGGCGCGCCCGGGAACGACAGCGACAATACGAATGCTCCCATTGTGGCGTGCCCTTCGCCAAGCTGGATAAACACACAGATCGTCGTGGCGGTTCCTGCAGGCGCGGCAAGCGGATCTCTGCAAGTCACAACCGGAGGAACGTCTCCTCTCGTGGACGCCACCTCTGACGGCTACGGGCCTCCGGTTCCCGATTTTGTCGTCAACACCATCGCGCGTCCGGGACTCTGCGGCGTGATTCCGTCTTCGGGGGACTCGGGTGACCGTCTCGCCATCGCCGGAGTGAATTTTGGAACTGACCCGAGCGCTGGCTCCGTTTACTTTGATGGGGCAAATGTTTACGAGGCCGCGTTTCTCTCCGCTATTGACTCGTGGTCGTCTTCCGCGATCAGTATTCTTATGCCGCCCGCAACGGCGGGAGACTACGATCTCTCTGTGTTCGTGAGCGGTGAAGGATCCAACGAGCTTGAGTTTGAAGTGACGGAGGCGGAGGCGACGGCGAACGCTCCCCGCATTGACTATGTGGATTCGGGCGTTTCTCTCTGCGTCGGTTCGATTGCCGCCGAAAGCGGCCTGTGCGCCACGGACGCGGATTGCGGCGGAGGATCGTGCGTCTCGGCTGGGGCGACGGGGGCGCATGGGCAATATGTCACGATTTTCGGAGACAACTTCGGGAGCGCGACGGGCACCGTTCTTTTTGCCGATGAAAACACGGGCGACGTCACGTTCGTCCCGGACTTCCCGCCGCAGTGCTCTACGAATTGGTGGAGCGACACCGCGATCGTCGTTCAAGTTCCCGAAGGCCTCTCCGTCTCCCCGACCTATAATCCCAAAACCATCCGCGTGCGCGCGGCCGGATATCCTCTGACACCCGAAAGCAATACGGCCGACTTTACCGTCTCCGACATTGCCGTTACGCCGGGGCTGTGCGCCGTCGCTCCCTCGGCGGGGCCTATCGGCACTCCCGTCACGCTCTACGGCGACAATCTTGGCGAGTCCGCGTCCGATTTTGAAATTCGCTTTTACAATGGCTCCTCGCTTCCGCCTTCCGTTCCAGCACTCTCCTCGACCGAAGCCTACATCTCCGATCAGGAGATTGGTGCGAATGTGCCTGCGGGAGCGGCAACCGGCCCATTGTCGGCCGTTGTTGACGTCTCCTCCAACACGCTCAATTTTCTCGTGGGTGACTGTAACACCGTTCCGAATCTCTGCGCCTCGGCGCAAGTCTGCTGCCCAAGCGGCGCTTGTGCGGCAAGCGTCTCCGCGTGTGCTGGCGCTCCGGTGGACGCTCAGTATGTCTACGGTTTTACAACCGGTCCCATTCCTAACCTTCCAACGGTGATTGAACAGTGTGTCTCCTATCTTTCTCCGACGCCATCAACCTTGTGGGAGGATGGAAGCGCGGCCTGTGTCAACGCCAATATCAGGGTGGCATTTTCTCCGGGGAGTCCGGCAACCGCGATGAACGTCTCGACGCTTGATGATGCTGGCAATGTCTATGTTGAACACTGCGTGGGCACCGGCCTTGACCCCTGCGAGGCGGTGGAGGAAGACACGGAGGGCAATCCGGTTCATCTTGCGGGGGATCTCTCGCCGACGCCTCTCTCCGTGTCGTTTGATCCGGACGCGCTTTTCGTCCAAAACGCTTGGTATCAGGTAACGGTGACGGCTGATGTTGTGAACGCGCTTGGTGTAGCTCTTGCGGAAGATTACGTGTTCCGTTTCAAGACCCGCAACGATGCGACCGAATGCGAGGTGGAGGAACTTCTCGTCTCCCCGGCCAACTACACGGCGGTGTCATCTGACCCGATCAACTATGAAGCACTTCCGACAAATGGATTGTGCCAGACGCTCGATCCTGACGATTACAGCTACGACTGGACGCTCACGAACTACGGGAAGGACATTGTGTTCCCCGGCAACGTTGTGAGCGTTCCGGGAACGGTGAATGAGGTGAGGGTGCTCCCGAATGAAGAAACAAACGCGGGACAGCCGGCTTTGGTGAACGCGGGCGTGGTTGGGTTTTTGGCCGAGGACACAGAGGAGCTCATCGTGGACTTCACCGATCCGTACGTGACGGAATTTTATCCACAGTGCGCAACCGCCTGCGTGAACGCGAGCGTCGGGGCGAGCTTCAACACGGCGATGACTCCTTCGGGCTCCACGGGCGTTGCCGGAGCTCACACGGGATCATCAGGACTCGAAGAAAACGTGCGCCTCTTTAAGTGTCTCAATGAAATTTGCGACACGTTTGCGGGAGGCCCCCTCGCGTTCCCGATCATGTTTGTTGACGATCCCATTGATGCCACCGACGGCCGCGAGTTTTTCTTGAACGGCACGCTCGAGCCCTCGACCTATTACCGCGTGATGATTTGGGGTGGCGTGGAGTCGGCTCCAGGACCAAGCCAGCCAAACGGCGTGGCGTTGTGGGGTGAGACGACGAGCGCGGGAGATCCCGTCGAGCCTCTCAACTACGGCGATTACTACTCATGGACATTCCGAACGCGCGCGGACGCCACGGCCTGCGGAATCGGTTCGGTTGATGTCTCTCCGGCATCGCTTATTCTTGACGCGATCGGCGCGCGCGGCGCTTTTTCCGCACAGCCCTTTGGCCAACCCGACTCCTGTTCCTTAAACGGTCAACGTCTCAATCCGCTTGATTATCCGTGGAGCTGGATCATGGGGGCTGTTGAAAATCCATTCACGAGCGCGCTCGATTTGATCGCCACCTTCTTGCCGGCTCACTCCGAAACGGCCACGCTTGACACGAGCTCGGCTGAACTTTCGAGCTGTACTGGCTCATGCCTCAACGCGGGCTCGTCCGCCTATGTGGCTGTGTGCGGCAATGGTGTTGTTAATCGAAATGCCGTGACGGGCGCGTGGGAAGATTGCGATCCGACGGCTCCCGGCTGGAGTGCGGCCGAGTGCACGTCTTCCTGCCAAGTGATCGGCGTCAGCGCGTGCGATGCGACCTTGACGAGTCTCTGTTGCGGCAACGGCGCCAGGGAAGGCCGCGAAGAATGCGACGACGGAGGAAACGCGGACGGCAACGGTTGCAGTTCGGCGTGTTTGAATGAAGGCGCGGCGCGCGCGGGACTCACCTGCGGAGACGGCGTCGTGTCACATACCAATACGCTTTTCCCCGACGGGGTGCATTCTGGCGGCGAAGAGTGCGACGACGGTGGCGCAGTGTCCAGCGACGGCTGTTCAAGCGTCTGTCTGCGCGAGGGCTCCGTCAATACGTCCCTCATCGGCGGCGTGGTTTGCGGCGACGGACAAATCGGCGCGGGCGAAGACTGCGACGGGGGAAATGCGGTTTCGGGCGACGGCTGTTCGGCGAGTTGTTTGCAGGAATCTCTCGCGGGCGCATGGGTTTTCGGAACGCTTTCGGGCGTCTGCGGCAACGGCACACTCGAACCCTCGCTCCTCTCCGCCTTGACGATCGTGTCCGGCGTTGGCGAGGAATGCGACGATGGAAATACGGTCTCGGGAGACGGTTGCAGTGCAGGCTGTTTGAACGAAGGCTCTTCCATTTTCTACGACGCGCCTTCTTTCTGCGGCGACGGCGATCTCGTTTATGCTCCGGCCACGGGAGGGGAGGAGTGCGAAGTGACGGAGTCCGACGACGTGGGCGCATTCGACCCGGTGCAGTATGTTGAAATCGAGCCGGTGGCGGCGCAAATCGTGGAAGACGGCGAGGTGTCAGCCAACCTTCAGGCGACCGGATCGGACTCGGTCACGTCCACGTCGGCTTTGGGCACGGCGGTTGTCAGGCTTAACTGTTCCTGCGAGTCGGACTCCGCCTGCGGCAATGCGACCGCGATCGGCTGCGGACTCTCCGGCTGCTGTTTTGAACGTCCCGAAGTGGATCCTCTCCACACCTATCCTTTGACGACGACGGCAAATGCGCTCTGCCGCAACACGCTCGTGGAGGTGCGCTTCACCGATGAAATGGATGAGGAGAGCTTTTTTGCCGGAGCGAGCGACACGGAATTGCAGGTCTTTCTCGAGCTGATCGCTAGCGCGGGCGGCTGGATAGACGCGAATAGCAACGGACGCTACGACGCTTCGGCGGACACGATTGTCTCCGTCGCGTGCCCCTCTTCCTATGTGAGCTATGACACGAGCGCGCACAATCGCTTTGTACGCCTCTTCCGCCGCCTCGTGCGCGTTTTCCGTCCCACGGCTTTTGCCGAGACATCCGCCTGCGTCCTGCCGGCTCAACTCATTCCAGTGAATCTCAACGTTGGTACGCCATCGGTCCCCGACATCGTAACGCGGGTGCAAGTTCAGTATAGCCAAGCTCTCGAACCCGGAGCCGTCTACCGCCTTGTTGTTGTCGCCGACGGTAACATCATGGATGCGACAGCGGAAGGCGTTGCGAGCGTCTGGAATGTCACCATGAACGGCGTGTCGGGAGCGAACATCGGTTCGGCCGGAGGATATGCGGGCGTGTGGTCTAACACCTTCACGACCGGCACGCAGATTTGCGACGTGGACTTGGTGACGGTGGAAGACGAATCGGCAAGTTCTGGACTCTTTACTGTCGCCGCCGAATCGCACCCACTTCTTGCACGGCCCTATCATCGCAACGGTCCTCTGCTTGAGCCGATCGTCGAAGTGCCGGGACTCTACGAATGGAGCTGGTCGGGGACGGAAGCTCCCTCGCTTATCTGGGGTTGGACATCAAATCCCGCAACGCCCGCGGGCGACGTGCTTGCATTTTCAGGTAACATGAACGACACGCCGTCCGTCACGCTTGCGACGACTGATCCCGCGATCAACGGGGAAGAGACGATCCAGGCTCAACTGCGTGTGGACGCGGCGACGGATCCTTCCATTGATACACCCGGCCGCATCGTTGCCGGTTCCATCGAGGAAACCGTCTTCCTGTGCGAGAACCCATGGCCGGCTGTCGGCAATTTCCCGTTTGCCGACACGGCGGAGTTTTCTGTGAGCAACACGCTTTCGCCACCCTTGACCCTCTCAACGCCTTATACCAACTTTTCCTTTTACTACTGCCGCGACACGGGAGAACCGGCCGATGCGTCCGACGATCTTCCCGCGCTCTCCATCGTGGAAAAGACGAGCGGCATCGAAGCCCCCGGCATTTTCAAGGAGTTTATTTTTGCCGTGGATGATCCCGATATCAATGATGCGATCGGCGTGCGCATTCTCGGGAACAGCGAGTATCAAAGTCCTTCGGATTGGTTTGTCTCGCAGGGATTCGTGGGGGCTCCGTCGCCTGAAACACTCGACGGGTTTGAAGCCGTCCAAGACGGACGCACACTCTACGCCTCGGCGCCCAATATCGGTTCGGCGATCGCTCCTTTGAACGGCACGGTGATCTATCCCAACGTCTACGTGGCCGCCTACAATGAAGGAGCGTCGGCGGAAACCATCGAGATCTACAACCGCCTCCTCGCGCAGTGGTCGTTTGCCGCAAATGAGAATGTTGCTACGGGCGAGCCGATCATCTCGAACGCGCGCGTATGTACGGTGGCGCTTGCGGGCGGACCTGACCCGGTGGAGGTCGGCGGCGCAACGGTCGCCTGCACGAGCGATGCCGACTGTGCGAACGTCTCCGCAAGCGATGAGAACGGCGATCCTATCGTGCCATTCTGCGACGCGCAAAAGGATAAACTGCGCCGCGATTTCCTTCGGCTCTCGGACTTGCGTTCGATCGGCACGGCTCTTGAGGAATATGGCGACACGCACGGTCATTGCAGCGTGACGAAGAACCAGGCCTGCTTTGTAGACGACGACTGTTCCGGCACGGAAACCTGCGTGGCGTCCGTTCCCGTACTTGCGTCCGGCACCTTCATCCCGTCCATGTCCGCCTCGACCTGGCCGTCCTGGCAGGCACAGCTTGGCAACGCGCTCGGCTTCGCTTTGCCGACGGATCCTCTCAACGCCTACGCCAACTGTCCCGACGGCTATGACGACATTTCCTGCTACAACGCGCTCGAAGCTCTTGCGCAATGTCCCAACGACTCCTATGTGTACAACTACCGCTCCATCGGCGGAGAATCCTACCAACTCGAAGCCGACCTCGAATACGGTAACGACGTTACTCCCTACGCGTGGGCTGAGCCGCTGGACGTGTTCGACTTGGGCGAGTTCTTCGTGGGAAACGCCGTTCAGCCGAATACGAACTATCCTGCGACCGGTGACCTCGGCGGTTTTGAGACGGCTCCCAACTGTCAGTCGAGCGTGATCTTCAGCGCGGCGAATGTGTGCGGCGACGGACTTGTCGGATCGGGAGAATTCTGCGAAGTGGGTCAGACCTCGACCGTCTCGTGCACGGTGAGCGTCTGCACCAACACGACGGACTTGAATTACAACGGCGACGTCTGTACGACGAACGCGGAGTGCGGCGCCGGCGGTTCTTGCAATCCGACGACGGGTGTCAAGACAGTGGCCTGCTACGCTCCGGGCGAACCTCTTGGAGGTCCTGGGTGCACCGGCTATCAGCAAGCCTCTGAATCAACGGCCGCCTGCTTGCCGTATTTCTGCGGCGACGGCATTTGGCAGGCAAACGGTCCCGACGACATTGTGGGCAACGGCGACGACGAGATCTGCGACGACGGCCCCTTGAACGGGCAATACGGCTACTGCGATGTGAGCTGTTCGTACGCCAGCGCGGCCTTCTGCGGAGACGGAACGCTGGGCGGAGCGGAAGTTTGCGATTGCGGTGCGTCGAGCGCTTACAGCTCAAGCGCCGTGCGCTGTGATCCCCCGTCAAGTGCCACTTTGCTGAACGGAACCTACTGGGCTGACTCAACGTACGGTTGCTCTGCGAGTTGTAACGGACCTCAAGCCTACTGCGGCGACAGGGTGGTGAACGGCGCGGAAACCTGCGACGGCGAAGTGGAACCATGGGGAGGCAAGCTCTGTGCCGATGGCACGGCGTGCACGGTGAACGCACAGTGCGCTTCGGGCGCGTGCGGAGCCGGAGCCGCGGCGTGCCCCGTCTCTTCGGACGGATTCGATCAAGTCCGCACCCGCATCTGCCAAGGGGTCGTCACTCCGATAGTTGACTCCTGCACATGGGGATCTCCCGACTCGGTTGTGCCTCCGCTCCCGGCTCTTTCCGGATGGAGCGCGTGCGAGCCCACGGGTGCGTGTGGCAATGGCGTTCGCGAGGGAGCCGAAGCTTGCGACGACGGCGACACGGACAATCAGGACGGCTGTATCATCAACCAGTCCGCGGGTGTCATGTGCCAGTTGAATGTCTGTGGAGATGGCTACCGCAACATTGGTGTGGAAGCCTGCGATCTGGGAGACGACAACGGCGAGGCTTGTACCGCTCCCTACGGCGGCAACTGCACGTCCTGTTCCAACACTTGCAACTTCTTGACAACGACCGGCGACTACTGCGGCGACGGGGAAATCAACGGCGGCGAATACTGCGACGGAGAGGACATCCCGAGCCGGTGTTACAGGGGTACTGTAGATCCGTCTCTGCGGGAAATCGGCGACGTCTGCGGAGACGGCTATCCGGCGTGTCCAGACGGCTTTGCTTGCAATGAAAATGTCGGACTCTGCAACGGCGGAGTGGTCACGATCGACAGTTCCGATGTCAATTCCAATGGGGCTCCATGTCGGAGCGGTTCTGCCCCTTTTTATACTTGCGGCACGGGAGGGGAATGCGTTGTCCAAGACTGTAACAATACGTGCGCGGCGGCCTGTCCCTTCACGTTGAATCAAGGAGCGGTGCAGGTGCAGGCGGAAGGATCAAGCTCGCGCACAAACGAAGTCAACCTCTACAGTTATCTGGCAGGCCCCGCGCCCGACGAAGCCGTCCTCTACTTCCCGGCGTGTACGGTTGGCGCCTCGCTCTTGGCGGACGTCAGTTTTGAGAACGTGCTCTCGCCGCAAGTGGACGTACTTTTCCTCGTGGACTTGTCCCGTAGCATGCTCTTCGACGTGGACGGCAACGATCCGGCAGATTCCAACAGCGAGTTTATGCCCCCCGACCGCATCAGCATTGTCGAGAACGGGCTCCTCTCCGCTCTGGACGCTCTCTACGACGCCTTCACACTCGGAAACATGCAGGTCGCTCTTGTCGGATTTACCTCGCCGATAGCATTGTCTCCATCGGTAACGGTGAATAGTTTCGGCACCGCCGCGACTCTGCACGATTTCACGGAATCGCAATCGGAGCTCGAAGAGGCTGTAACGACGCTTCTCACGCCGATTTCCGGAACGACCACGGCGGACGGACTCGATTGGGCATACAATCTTTTGCAGGCTCGCGCGAATGATCCCGCGACGGCAAACCGTGAACGCATCGTGGTGCTCTTGACCGACGGAATCCCGAGTGCGGATTTGCAGACTGACTTTTCCTTGGCGGGTCCCTCGACGCTGAACGCGATGCAGGATGCGTACAACGTCGCGCAAGCTCTGCAGGATGAGGCTGGACTCGATGTCAAAATTTACACAGGGGCGTTTACCGCGACCGCAAACAGCGCGAGCATTGCCGCTGTCAATCATTTTTCCAGCAACGAGTGCGGTGATGAATTTACGGATCTTGAAGACTGTCAAATTCCCGAAGACGGGGTGAATTACGCCTACAACGCGCAAACGGAGGCTGGATTCAACGAGATGATAGGGGACATCGTGGATAACATTCTCGGTCTCAATGTGAGTTATCTGACCGAGACTGGCTCCGAAGGCGGCGCGGTCATGGAAGGTAACGACGTTACTCTTCCGTTCCCTCCCGGATTCGCTTGCGAGGAAGTGAACGACATTCCGCAGACGTTCACGATCCCGTTCTTCACCACGTTCAACTCCGGCGATCCGCTTGGGAGCACAGTCAACTTAAGCAACTTCAGATTGGAATATTGTCCGTTTCAATAATATGGAGGAACAAGACGGCTACATCAATTATCCCCAAACTCCCTGGTACGAGGAGAAGGAAAACTGGCTTTACATTGGCGGCGGAGTTCTTCTTGTCGTCTTGATCGTCGTCGGGTCCGTCTGGTTCGTCCGTTCCCGATCGGCCGCGCGGCAGATGGCAGTGGAAGAAGCGCAGGTTGTGGAAGAGACGCGAGGCCGGCTCAACGGAGATCTTGCGGCGTGTGAAGGGGCGAGCGATGTGGAAGGCTGTCGTGAAGACGAAGTGCGTCAAGCGGCCGCGCAAGCCGGATCAATCGAACTGTGCCAGTCGCTTTCCCTCGAGGCCTATGCATCCTGCGTGACGGATGTGGCCGTGAAGAAACAGCATCTTGAATCCTGCGGCGCGCTTGAAGATCCGATGCCTTGCCGCGACCGCGTATCCTTTGCGATCGCCAAGAGCGAACGCAACTATGGCGGGTGCGAGCGCATTAAAGACGAGGTTCTTAGAGGGTCTTGTCGCGATCGGCTGATCGGGGCGGCGTTTGCGAGCGGGCAATCGTGCGCGTCCACGCATCTTTCAGAGGAAGCTTGTCTCATCATCGAGCTTCGCGCGCAAGCCGTCGGAACGGGCGATGTTTCTGTCTGCGATCGGATGCCAACGCCAGCGTCCGCGGAGGAATGCGTTTTGGACATGAGCGAGAGCGATTTGGATCGGGATGGCTTGCCGGCGCTTCAAGAAATCGAGCTTGGCACTGATCCAAATAATCTGGACACCGACGGGGACGGGTTTGGGGATTTGGAGGAGGTGGAGAACGGGTACAATCCTCTTGGGGAGGGGAGAATCGAGTAAAGTGGTATAATCATAAAAGACCCAAGGAGCAAGATAAGCTCCAAAAGACAAGAGCCAAAGAACAAACAAATTCTAAATCACAAATGACAACGCAAAAACGCTATCGAGTTTCTCGCGTTTGTGAATTTGGAAATTGATGCTTGGATCTTGTTTGCTCTTTGGTACTTGTTATTTTCTCCTTATTTATGTTCGATGATCAACAATCTCAACCGGGAGCTGTGTCGAGCTCCAAAAAAGCGTCTCCACCGGAGGATATTTTTTCCGGCGTGGATCCTTCTGCGTCCGCTCCGGCAAATCCCGCGCCACGCGCGCCTTCCACAACTCCCGCTCCCGTGCCTCCCGGGCTTGGAGACCATGAAATCTTTTCCGCTCCGCCGGTTCCCCGCCCGACAGAGTCGTTCGGGCAGGCCGTGGCTCCTCGCGAGCCGGTGCAAGCCGTCTCCATGGTTTCCCATGGCCGCACGGCTAAGAAGATGATTCTGATCGGCGTGATTGCCGTGCTGGTGGTGATCGCGGCTGTTCTTTTGGCCAGCCTCATTCTGCGTTCGCAAAAAGCGATGGTTCCCGCGGAGCTGTCTCCTGTTCCGAGCGTTACGACGCCGATTGAGGAAATCATTTCCCCGTCTTCGAGTGTGATCCCAGGGTCGGACAATCCGCGCGTTCGCGACGATTTGCTTTTGGGAGGATCCGGGGAGCCCGAATCACCGGCTGTTCCGACCGACTCTGATCGCGACGGCCTTTCCGACGAAGAAGAACTTTCGCTTGGAACCTCTTCGCGCTCGGCCGACACCGATGCCGACGGCCTTTCCGACCGCGATGAAACGAAGCAGTGGGGAACGAATCCGCTCAATCCAGACACCGATGGAGATTCCTACAAGGATGGAGACGAAGTGAACAACGGATATGATCCCAAGGGGTCGGGAAAACTTTTTGAAATTCCTGGGGAATAGTTGATAGGTCATAGATGACCTATAGGACCCATAGGACCTATGGCAAACAACGAACAAGCAACGCCCAAAGACGCTGTCCGGACAGACATCGGAATGATTCATGTCATGCCCGCGGTCTATCAGGGCGGGAAGATGCCGGAAGGATCAAAAGCCGCAGAGCCGCGGCTGTCCTTGTCGCATCGTGTTGAGGGGCATGAACAGAAGAAGCCGATGTCGCCTCAACCTCAAGTAAAACAGCCAGTCGCGAAGCCGCTTCCGCCGAAAAAGAATCCTCACAAGCGCCGCATTCTGTTGATGGTCGGCGGCGGGGTTGTCTTTGCTCTCATGATCGTTGTCCTCGTGGTTTTTCTGACGAGTCGGAGTGCGGAAACCGACGAGCTCCCCGCACCGGTTGTCATAATTCCTGAAGCGCCTTCCGTGGTGGTGCCGGAACCGGTTCCGGAACCTGTTCCGGAACCGGAGCCTGGTCAAGGAGAACCGTTCATGAAAGAACCGACGTCCGGGCGGGACACCGACTCTGACGGGCTTTCGGACGTCGAAGAGCGTTTGTATGGTTCCAACCCTCGCCTTCCCGATACCGATCGCGACGGTTTCCTCGACGGCAACGAAGTGTTCCATCAGTACGATCCCATGACGCCCGATCCGGCGGAGCTGTTTGATCGGGGGGTCGTGTCATGGTTTGAACAGCCGCTTGTGGTGTTTTTGTATCCATCCGTCTGGAAGCCATCCGTGGCTTTTGAACCCCCGTTCTTTCTTAATCTCGTGATTGAAGTGCCAAGCGGGGAGAGAGTAACCGTGAATACTTCCCGCATGGCCGATGGGTCAAGCCTCCGAATGGAACTCGAGCGCATGGCCGAAGAAGAGAAGGATCCAAAGATTCTCGATGTCGAGTACTCGAAGAGCAAGGCCGGATACGAACTGGCGATGCAGAAGGATCAGATGCGCGCGACGCTCGCGGTTGACGGACTCTTAGTCGTGTTCCGTTACGAGCTTGGGGAGAAGAACACGATTGACTTTGTCCAGACGTTTCAAATGATGGTGAATAGTCTTGATACCGCCTCCGAACCTGGGGATTGAGCTATGATTCGCATTGAATACGCGCCCGGCCGGGCAAGGGGCGAGGGGAGGCTTTCGGAGGCGCTGGTGAGACGGACGGCCAGAGTCGTTTCGAAGGCTCTTCGGCTGAAGGGATCCTTCGTTGTTTCGATCGCACTCGTGGACGCTCCTTCGATGCACCGATTGAACAAAGCGTTTCGCGGCAAGGATGCCGTTACGGACGTCCTTTCTTTTACCTACGGTGAACGAGAAATGTTTGGAGAGATTCTCATCTGCCCGTCCCAAGCGCGGAAGCAGGCTCGGTCGGCAAAGCGTTCGCTGAAGAAAGAAATGCTCGAGCTTCTCGTGCACGGCCTGCTTCACGTATTCGGCTATGACCATCTCAAACCGCAGGATGCGCGCGTAATGCTCCCGCTTCAGGAGCGTTTGTTAAAGAATCTCGTATGAGCCTCACACAACTGTTGAAAAGTTTCCGCTACGCCTTTCGCGGTTTCGGGCATCTCTGGAGATCCGAACAAAATTTTCGTCTGCAGGTTCTGGCCGGCGCTCTGGCACTTGCGGCCGCATGGATCCTCCCGCTTCTCGTTTGGCAGCGCATCACAATCGTCCTTCTCGTGGCCATGGTGCTGGTGCTTGAGATCATCAACAGCGTCATTGAGCGGCTTGCCGATGTCCTCAAGTCAAGGATCCACCCTTCCGTTCGGGACATGAAGGACATGATGGCGACCGCGGTCTTGTTGGCTTCGTTCGTTGCGCTCCTGATCGGGGGCATCATCTTGTATCCATATCTTGTTCAGCTGTGGATGGAGTAGAGCTCAATTCTTGTTCAGAACGAATCAATCTCGTATACTAGGGGACGTATGAAGAGTCAGGAGATCATCGCGGGGCTTGATATCGGTTCCACCGCCATTCGTGTTGCTGTTGGAGAAAGGATAGGGACTTCGGAAGGGAAGGATCAGCTTCATATTGTCGGAGCGGTCGAAGTGCCTTCCGAGGGAGTCAGCAAAGGGAGTGTAACGAGCCTTGAGAACACGGTGTCGTGTTTGAGTAAGGCGATCGAGAAGGCCGAACGAATGACGGGCCTCCCCATCGGGAGCGCATGGGTTGGTATCGGCGGATCGCACATCATCGCGCAAGAAAGCAAAGGCGTTGTGGGCGTGTCTCGTTCGGACGGGGAGATTCGAGAAGAAGACGTTGACCGCGCCATTGATGCGGCTCGCACAGTGGCGACGCCCGCCAATTATGAAATCCTCCACGTCATTCCCAAGGGGTTTACGGTGGATGGAGAACGCGGCATCAAGGATCCGGTCGGCATGACGGGCATCCGTCTCGAAGTGGATGCCGTGATCGTTCAAGGGTTGAGCTCGCAAATCAAGAATCTCACCAAGAGCGTGTACCGCACAGGGATTGACATTGACGATCTCGTGTTTTCCATTCTGGCGGCTTCGGAAGCGGTTGTAACGGAGCGTCAAAAGGAACTGGGCGTCTGCGTGGTCAATATCGGGGCATCTCTTACCAGTTTGGCGGTGTTTGAAGAGGGAGACGTGCTCCACACAGCCGTTCTGCCTCTTGGCGCCGATCACATTACTTCCGACATCGCCATTGGGCTTCGCACCTCGCTCGACGTCGCGGAGGGCGTCAAACTTGGCGCGGGGACGGCACTGTCCGAATCCGTGGGACGTAAGGACGAAGTCAATCTTTCCCTGTACGGCGCTCCGGAAGATGAACGAGTCATGCGCCGTTACGTTGCGGAAATTATCGAAGCGCGCGTCGAAGAGATTTTTGAAAAGATTGATGAAGAACTCGTGCGATGCGGACGCTCCGGCATGTTGCCTTCGGGCGTGGTCATCACCGGCGGCGGAGCGAAGCTGAACGGGATGCTTGATGTGGCCAAAAAACGTCTGCGCCTTCCGGCAAGCTTGGGTATTCCCATGGGAGTCTCAACCGTGATTGACCGCGTGAAGGATCCGGCCATGGCGACCGCCGTGGGTCTTGTCGCGTGGGGAAATATGATTGCTCGCACACAGGGGCGTCCAAAGCTTGGAAGCCTTTTTGCCAAGTTTGCCATTATGGAGGATCTTCGAGGCGGGATTGTGAAATGGTTGAAGGCTTTGAAACCTTAGGTAGACGGTAGACGGTAGACGGTAGGGGGTAGGGAGGCGAGAGTCTCTTTTTTCTCATCCACAAAAATAGTTGACACTCCAGAAACATCACCGTATCCTTTGAGTAAGAATTCTGCTCAAGAGAGCAGAGACTGAACACATAATGTATTCACCATGATTATTCTATGGCTCAAGTTAAACCGGATTTTGAAACCTTCGCCAAGATCAAAGTCGTCGGCATCGGCGGCGGCGGCGGTTCGGCGATCAACCGCATGATTACGGAGGGCATCAAGGGCGTGGACTTTGTCGCGATCAATACCGACGTGCAGGCGCTTCACCAGAATCTTGCCAAGCAAAAAATTTCCATTGGGAAGACGGTAACGCGAGGACTTGGCGCCGGGATGAATCCGGAACTTGGGAAAATGGCGGCGGAGGAAAATCAGAACGACATCCGCAATATCTTGAATGGCACCGACATGGTCTTTTTGACGGCCGGACTTGGGGGGGGAACGGGATCGGGGGCCATCACGGAAATTGCCAAGCTGGCCAAAGATGTCGGATCTCTCTGCGTCGCGGTCGTCACCAAGCCGTTCACGTTTGAGGGCGCCCAGCGCAAGCGTATTGCGGACGAGGCGTTCCAGAACCTGATTCAGTATGTGGACACCGTGATTACCATTCCCAACGACCGCGTTTTACAAATTATTGACAAGAAGACATCCCTGCTTGATGCGTTCAAAGTCGTAGATGATGTGCTTCGGCAGGGCGTGCAGGGGATCAGCGATTTGATCACCGTGCCCGGCCTCATCAACGTGGACTTTGCCGACGTGCGTGCCATCATGGAAAATGCCGGTTCGGCTCTCATGGGCATCGGCAAATCAACGGGGGAAAATAGGTCGGTGGAAGCCGCCAAACAGGCGATCGCGAGCCCGCTTCTTGAACTCTCCATTGACGGCGCGAAGGGCATCCTCTTCACGATCACCGGTTCGGAGTCGCTTGGCATGCACGAAGTTGCCGAAGCCGCCAAGGTGATCACCGGTTCGGCCGATGAAGACGCCAAGGTGATCTTCGGAGCCAACATTGATCCCGATCTCGGAGATGAAGTGCGCATTACCGTGGTGGCTACCGGATTCGACAGCCGCGAGCGCCGAAGCATGTCGTCTCACGGAGCGTCGGAAGTCCCCGCGCAATCCACATGGTCTCCTTCTTCGCTTCTTCGGCGCGAACAGGAACGCCCCGCTCCATCTCCGATGAAGCCCGCGCGCCCCATGATGGTGCCTCCAAAACCCGCGCGAATGGAGTACGCATCCGAGCCAGAATCCTCGCGAGCGCAAAAGCCGTCCATCCCTGCCATGCCAAAGAAGGTCGAAACGCAGGAAGAAGACGATCTCGAGATCCCGGCGTTTATTCGAAAGAAGATGATGTAGTTAGGGAGTAGGATGTAGGATGTAGGCTTTAGGGAGTAGGGACTGAACCTACTTCTTTTGCTATAATGGGAACCTATGCATTGTCCCATTTGCCATCACAAAGAAACCAAGGTAGTGGATTCCCGTCTGCATAATGAAGGCATGGGCATTCGGCGGCGTCGGCAATGCGAGAAGTGCGACTACCGCTTTTCCACAATCGAGGAAATGGAGATGCTCGGTTTCACGGTGGTGAAGCGCGACGGCAGGAGGGTGCCTTACGAACGCGAGAAGGTTTTGCGCGGGCTTGAACGGTCGCTTGAAAAGCGCGCCTACACCGAATCTGCTTTTCAAAAGCTCGTGCACCGGATTGAACGCGACGTGCAGAAGAAACGGACAGGGGAAATCACGAGTGCCCAGCTGGGTGAGATCGTGATGAAGCATTTGCGGCGGTTCGACAAGATTGCGTATATCCGCTTCGCTTCGGTGTATCAGTCGTTTGAAGAGCTCGAGGATATTGAACGGGAGATTGAGATGTTGATGCGCCGCAAGAAGCGAAAGAAGATCCATCATAAAGAGTGAACCGTATGAACGAAGAACACACAAAAATAACGGAACAGGCCGCTCCCATGATGGCGCTCGGGGCGCTCGCCGGAGCTGTGGCAGGACTTTTCGTGATCGGCGGTTTCTTTTTGTGGTTTGAAACATGGATCAATCAGCCGTCAACGTGGGAAGCGTTTAGCCAGAAGGAGGCGAATCAAGCGGTCGTGGAACTTCAAGAGGAGGAAGCGGCGACGATTGCGATCGTGGAGAGGGTTTCTTCGGCGGTGGCGAGCGTAACGATCCGCAAACTCCCCGCGGATCTTCGCGGCGGGCCGGTCATCCTTTTTAATGGACAGCCGTTTGGCGGAAGTGAACCAAAGAGCGCGCGCGAAGACGGACTGGTGGATGTGGGAAGCGGGACGGCGTTCTTCGTGGATGCGGAAGGGATGCTGTTGACTAACCGCCATGTGGCCGAAGACGAGAACGCCCGGTACTTCATCACGACGTGGGACGGAAATGAGTACGAAGCGGACGTCGTGGCTCGCGATACGCTTTACGATGTGGCGGTTCTACGCGTGAAGGCACCCGACGTTCCCGAAGGAGGATTTTCGGTGGCGGAGATGGCTCTCAATGAGCCGCTTCGGATCGGCCAGACGGTGATTGCGGTTGGGAACGCTCTGGGAGAATTTAAGAATACGGTGACGAAAGGCATTGTTTCTGGCATCAACCGCGATCTGGTTGCAGGAGGCGGAGGCGGCAGTGAACGCATCCAAGAAGCCATCCAAACCGACGCCGCCATCAACCCGGGCAACTCCGGCGGCCCGCTCATCAATTTGCGCGGGGAAGTGATCGGGATCAATACGGCCGTCTCCAACCGCGGAAGCGGACTCGGATTTGCCATTCCGATCTCCGTCGGAAAAAGGGCGGTGGACGATGTGAGGGAGTTCGGTCGCATCGTGCGTCCGTGGCTCGGCATCCGCTACGTCATGCTTGATGATGCACGCGCTGAAGAATACGGACTGCCAAAACTCCAGCGCGGCGCTTATATCCTGCCAAGCGAGGAGACGGAAGCGCCGGGCGTGCTGGCTGGCTCTCCGGCGGCAGAAGCAGGACTGCGCGAGGGCGACGTGATCGTGAAGCTTGACAGCCGCTTGCTCACAAAAGACGACAACCTTGCCGCTCTCCTCAACGCATACGATCCGCTTGACGCGGTCACGCTTGAAGTCCTGCGCGACGGCACGATCCTTCAAGTAACGGTTACACTGGGCGAGTTTGACGACGACGTCTTACAATAAAATATGAAAAGGAGGACGAAAATTATTGCAACCGTCGGGCCTACCAGCCAATCGGTGGCGACGCTTGAGCGCATGATGCGAGCCGGAATGAATGCGGCTCGCTTGAATTTTTCCCACGGAACGCATGCCAGTCATCGCGGACTCATTCGCTCCATCCGCAAAGCCTCTCGGGATGCCAAGCGCCATGTGGCGATTCTGGCCGATCTCCAGGGTCCAAAGATTCGTGTTGGGGCGCTTCCGTCGAGCGTCAACGTCAAGCGGGGGATGAAGATAGTCCTTCCCGTCACGTTTGCCGGTCTTGGAGCGCACTTGAAAAAAGGCGCGCGAGTGTTACTCGATGACGGACGCGTCGAAGCCGAGTACCTTGCTGGCAGGGGAGAGACCGTAACGGTCAGGATTGTGAGCGGGGGTGAAATCTCTTCGCACGTCGGGCTTGCCGTGCCGGGGCTCAAGCTGAAGGGCGTCTCTGTCTTGACCTCGAAGGATAAAGACGACGCGTTCTTTGCTATGAAGGAGCACGCGGACTGGCTAGTGCAGTCGTTTGTTACGAAGCCTGCCGACATCGCCGCACTTCGTCGGTTTGTTCATACTCATGCCGATTCCGGGTTTGAACCCAAGATCATGGCGAAGATCGAACGGGCGGAGGCGGTGAAAAACGCACGTGCCATTATCAAGGCGGCAGACGGCGTTATGATCGGGCGCGGAGATCTGGGACTCGACCTTCCACTCGAAGAAGTTCCGTTGGCGCAGAAAAAGATCATCCGGCTATGCCGCGAGGCGGGGAAGCCGGTCGTGGTTGCCACCCACATGCTCGAATCTATGATCACGAATCCACGCCCGACGCGCGCGGAAGTGAGTGATGTGGCGAACGCGGTCATTGATCACACGGACGGTGTTCTGCTCGCGGGCGAGACGGCGAAGGGGGCGTATCCGCTTGAAGCTGTCGAGATGATGTCGCGCGTCATTGTCGAAACGGAAGCGTCCGCGTATGACGACCTGACCCCGGAAAAGCGCGGGGGGCATTTGAGCAAGGTTCAGTCCTTTGCGTTTCTGATCTCCGAGTTGGCGTATGCCGGACGCATCAAACATCTGGCCGTCTCGATCCATGACACCACGCTTCTCGAAGCCTTGAGTTTGTATCGCCCGGAAGTTTCCGTGTTTGTTTTGGGAACCAATCCGTACGCGCTTCGTCAAGAGCTTGTGCGATGGGGAGCCGAGCCGGTGAAAATTCTTGCTTCGCTCGAAGGATCCGATCCAGAGCGTCTTGCACAGTTTTTGTTGAAGGAGCGTCAAGTAAAAAAAGGATCTGCGGTAACGGTTGTGCATGCTCGCAGAAAAGAGCCGACATTTACGACCGTGAAGGTTTAGCACCCCCTCCTTTTTAAGGAGGGTAGGGGGTGGTTATGAATTGAAGAGGCACCCGTCGAGAGTGTTCTCTTCGGGTGCCGTGGGCTCTACGGAGGCCGCCTGTTCGGGCGGAAGTCCGCGAGCGAGTTGTTGTGTCGATCAGGCCTCGGCGGTCTGCGTCGCGTAGCTCTCGGCCGCGGGCTGGACGGCCTCGACCTCGGGGGAGGTGTCGACGGTCGGGCGCAGGGAGGCGTCCCGGATCGCTTGGGCGGTCTCCACCTCCTCTGGCGTGGGCGTCGCGGTCTTGAGGTGTCCTCCGAGGAGGAGCTTGAGTGCCTGGCGCTTGAGCTCGGTGTTCGGGGCGGGGACGCCGCGGGTGGCGTACCACTTCCCGTCGGAGCGCTTGGTGGCGTACGGGTTGAGGTTGATCCGATCGCCCGTCTTCCTCAGGTGGCCGCGCTGGATCTTCTCGAGCCCCACGGCCGCGCCCGCCTGAACGGCGTTCATGGAGACGTGCCTGTTGGGCTTCGTCACGCCTCCATGGCCGCTCCAGTCCCTCCGATCGCCATCGACGGCCTGCAAGGGCTGGCGAGGCGTGGACCTTCCACTGGTATCAGACAACGTACTGCTCCAGATTTGGGGGTGTTATCGAACATCGGGGCTCCTCCCCGCGCACGATGGGAGGGAGGATAGCAGAGTGAGACAAAACGTCAACCTCGTGATAGCATGGTCGCCTGTGGATACGCGTTTGAACAAATTTTTAGCCCAAGCAGGGATCGTTTCTCGGCGAGGAGCGGATGAACTGATTTCTTCCGGCCGCGTGACCGTCAATGGAAACACGGCCGAGCTGGGGACGAAGATTTCCGATCGTGACGAGGTCTTGGTGGATGGCCGTGCGGTGGGCGAGCGCGAGCCACTCGTCTACCTCGCGCTTCACAAGCCCGTGGGGTTTATCACCTCGGTTGATCCCAGCCGCCAGGATACGGTGCGCGATCTCGTAGATGTTTCCGAACGGGTGTTTCCGGTCGGCCGCCTCGACGTCGCATCTTCCGGACTCCTCCTTATGACAAACGACGGAGCGTTGTCCGAGCGCATCACGCACCCTCGCTACGATCACGAGAAAGAGTACGAAGTGAAAGTGAATCGTCCGATGACCGATGAGTTTCTGGACGTGATGGCGACGGGCGTGAGTCTTTCAGACGGCAAAACGAAAACCGCGCGCGTGGAGATGCTCGGTCCCGATCAATTTTCGATTGTGCTCACCGAAGGCCGCAACCGCCAGATTCGGCGCATGTGCGAAGCGCTCGGCTGGGAAGTCGTCAAACTCAAACGCGTGCGCGTGATGAACATCCGCCTCGGCAGACTCAAACCAGGAGACTGGCGGCCTCTCACCCGCGAGGAAATAAAAAAGCTCCGAGAGCTAAGTGGGGTCAGGTCCAGACAACGGACTTTTCCAGAGGAACGGGTCGGATGGGGAGGCGATTGAGGCGCTCGAGAATCATGTCATAGATGGTCTCCGGCGGCTCGAGCGCGTCGATCACATGCGTTGCGTGCGCGGCGGAGGGCATGACATACGCGCGGGCATTTGGGAGCATCACTTCGGTGAGATAACCTTCCTCCACCCACGGTTGGCGTTCTTTACGTCGAGTGATCTGCTCCGCCTCGGGAAGGTTGAAGAAGAAACTGATGTCCATGAGATCTCGGAGTCTTGGGTGGTACAGAGTCAAGAATCCATCCACGATGATCATGGTTTTTGGAATAATGCATTTCTCACCAACACAGCAATTAAGCGCACGGTCGTAGTGAGGAACCGTGGCGCTCTCTCCTGTCTTCAAAACCTCGGCGGCTCGGATCAATCCCTCCCAGTCAATGCTCGAGGGATCGTCCCAATTCTGATAACCCTTGTACAAACCCACCTCATCCAAATCGCAAAAAAAGTCATCGAGCTTTAGCCGCCCGACGTTGGTGTGTGAGCGTTCCAACCGCCGACAAAAAGTTGATTTTCCGCCACCCGAAGGTCCGGCGATGCCGATGAGGATTGAGGGCATACGTTGGGACATTGTAGCATGAATCATTCTCTTGCCCGTCCAACGACCCTATGTTATTCTACCGTCGCTTCAGAACTACGGGTCGGTAGTTCAATTGGTTAGAGCACCGCCCTGTCACG
>DNYJ01000011.1:0-36831 GCA_003505155.1 Candidatus Uhrbacteria bacterium
GCTCGATTTGTACCAGCACTATCTTTTCGCGGTCTTTCAGGCGCCACGCTGGAACGGAGGCGGACGCATCATCGCGGACGATCTCGAAATCTTTCTGGGAGCCGACTATCTCGTTACGGTCGTGAAGGAGCCGATCGAGTCGGTTGAACGCTTTGCCATGCGCGCTGAGCGCAATCCTAAGTTTCGCGGCGATGTCATGGGCCGCGACAGCGCCTTCCTGCTCTACAAGATTCTGCGTCATCTGTTTTACCACGCGCAATCGGTTGTAACGGACACGGTGAAACGAGTTGGTGAAGTTGAAGAACGCGTGTACGACGCGCATGACCGCCAGGCGACGCGGGATCTCGCCCTTCTGCGCCGNNTTGTTGACGCACCGAACGAACGACCTGATCACGCTCTTTACGGCCGTTGCCGTTTCTCTCATGCCGCCGACCTTCTTAGCCGGCGTGTATGGGATGAATCTCTCGCGCCTTCCGTTTGCCGACCATCCGGAGGAAGTCCTCTTCGCTCTCATCCTCTTCGCCCTGTTGTCATTTGCCGTAGCCTTCACGCTTTTGAAACGCTATCGTTAATATGGCCGCCGTCTTGATTCCCATTGAACTTCCGGTTTCGCGCGCGTATCTCTCACTGGCTCATCAGGAGCATCTGTTTGGCAAGGCGCATGAGATGCGGATTCTTCGCCCGCGCAAGGGGTGCAAGGGACAGTTTGTCTACAAAGAGACGGTGCGTGTTCTTGGTCGCGGAGAGTCTTCCATCCACGTTCCGATTTTCGGCCCGCCGTGGGAGGAGACGCGGATCGAACTCACTCCCAAGGATGCCAAGACTCTTGAAGTGAAGACAGGAGCGACGCTTCAGGGTGGTGTTGGTGTGGTGAGACTCAAGAGGGGCGTGGCGGTTCCGGGATCGAGTCTTTTCTGTTCGCCGGATGAGGCGAAGAGTCTGCAACTACGGCATGGAGAACAGGTCGAGCTGTGCCTTGCCGACCGCCCGACGATCGTGTTTGAACACGCGGAGGTGCGCGTGCATCCGACGTACTCGCTTCTTTTTGAACCAAGTCCCGAGGATGCGAATGCAGTCGAAATCCGCCAGGGAGACACGGTCCAACTCGTCATCTCGTAAGATCTTTTGTACAATGGATTCGTTATGAAATTTATTTCCCCCATCCTTCTTGTCCTCACCCTTTTCATTTGGTTTGTTCCGAGCGCACAAGCCGCCGCGGACGTCGCGGTCCTCGATGACATCACGTTTTCAAAATCCGCCTTCATCGTCGGCGATACGGTGCGCGTGTACGCCACCATTCGCAATGTGGGCGATGTGGATGTTACCGGCACGGTCTCCTTTTATATTGGTTCAGCACAGATTGGCGGCGGACATGAAATCTCGATGCCGAAAAACGGGCAGAAGGAAGAAGTGTTCACTGATTTTACGGTTCCAGAAGGAGAGTTCAACATTCGCGCCGTCATTTCCAATACGAACCCCGTTGATGCGAACGTCGCGAACGACGAAGTGTTGACGGGGCTCATTGAACCGATCGCAGATACCGACCGCGACGGCATTCCCGATTCTGGAGACAACTGCCTCAACGACAAAAACGAAGATCAACGCAACTTGGACGGAGATGCGCAAGGAAACGTTTGCGACAGCGATATAGACGGCGACGGCATTTTGAATACGGCAGAGCAGGAACGGGGAACCGATCCGTTGAACGCGGATACCGACGGCGACGGTCTCTCTGACAAAGATGATCCGCGTCCGCTTGGGGAACCGCTTGTCGCTCCGGCTCCGGAACCTCCCGCCGTTTTGAAATCATCGGAGACGCCATCTGAATCTTCGGAGGTTCGGCTTCCCGACAAGGGTTCGGAGTCCGCATCGAGCGAATCATCGGCGGCTCTTTCCGAGCCGTCTTCTTCCAACGGTTTGGCCGTAGCTAAGACGCTTTTCTTGAGTTCGGGGGAAGCGGCATCCTCTTCGGCTCCTGAAGCATCCCCGGACGAGCTCTTTACGTTTGAAGAGGTTCGCTGGGCGACATACGACTTCCGCGTTCTCGCGCCCTCGCGCGACGAAGGCTATCGGTATGAATGGGATTTTGGCGATGGGACGACATCGAATCGTCGCGAAGTGACGCACGTCTATGGCCGTTCGGGGAAATTTTCCGCGGCTCTGCGCATCATGGATCCCGAAGGTGGCGTGAAAGAGGATTCCGTCAATGTTCACATCGCTTTCTTTGATCTTCAGAATCGTTCCGTACGGATGCTTATCATCTTTCTTGTCATCATTCTCTTGATCGGTCTCTCGGCGTTTTATCGGTTGGGGCAGGAGGGGACAGGTGCATCCGACAAAACGGAACCTCGCCGCCATGAAGTGTCGTCGGGGAAGACATCGAGGCAGACGAAGGCGAAGAAAGAGCGTGTATGATCTTTCATCTGTTACAAAGAGAAACCAAGACGATTGCCGGAGGCGCCATCCTGATTGGCGCCCTTTCGTTGGCGAGCCGCCTCGTCGGGCTTCTGCGCGATCGCCTATTTGCTTCCACATTCGGGGCGGGAGATACGCTTGACGTTTACTATGCGGCATTTCGCATTCCCGACACGGTGTTTGCGCTTCTTGTCATGGGCGCCCTGTCAGCAAGCTTTATCCCGATCTTCATGAAGTACTATTCGGGAGGATCTCTTGATGAGTTGGGAGCATGGAAGTTCACCAATCGAATACTCTGGCTCATTGCCGGAGGATATGTGGTATTGGCTGTTCTCGGGATGGCGTTTTCAGAGCCTCTCGCCAGTCTCATCGCGCCGGGGTTTGGCGCATTCAAGCAGAGTCATGTGGCCGCATTCATGCGTGTGATGTTTCTCGCACAATTCTTTCTCGCGATTTCAACGGTGTTTGGTAGCGTCTTGCAGGCTACGAAACGCTTCCTTATTTTCTCGCTCGCGCCGGTGTTCTACAACGTCGGGATTATTCTCGGCGCGCTGTTTTTTACGGACTCCCTGGGGCCGATCGGACTTGCCTGGGGCGTTGTCCTGGGTGCCGTTCTGCATCTTGGCGCGTCCGCTTACGGAATGCGAGATTTGGGCTATCGCTTTGAGCGGCCAAAGAAACTTTTTGATCCCGATACGCAAAAGGCATTATCGCTCATGGGGCCACGGGTGCTGGGTCTTGGAGTCGCCCAGATTCAGTTTGTCATTCTTTCCATCATCGCATCGAGTCTTGCTGTTGGGAGCGTTGCGGGGTTCCAACTAGCGTTCAATCTCCAATTTTTTCCCGTGGGGATTCTCGGCGTGAGTTATGCCATCGCGGTGTTTCCCGTCCTATCCGAATATGCGCATGCAGAGAACCTTGAGGCGTTTCGAAATGCATTTGCGTCGGCGATGCGCCAGCTTCTCTATCTCGTCATTCCGGCGACGATTCTCTTTCTTCTCCTACGTGCACAGATTGTGCGCGTCGTGTTGGGAGGCGGCGTCTTCGGCTGGGACGAGACGATCCTTGTCGCCGACACACTGGCGTTTTTTAGCTTGAGTTTTTTTGCGCAGAGCATGAACTATCTCCTTGTGCGTGGCCTCTTTGCTTTCAAGGATTCCGTGACGCCGCTTGTGGTTGGGGTGATTTCGGCGATGGTCATGGTGCTTGCCGCATTTTCATTTAGCAAATCCTACGGCGTGGTCGGTCTAGCCATGGCTTTTTCTCTCACGAGCATTATTCAGACAGCGCTGTTGTGGGTGATCCTGCGACTGCGTGTGGGAAGCCTTGGCGAATCTCAAATTCTTCCCGGCCTCTTTCGCATGACGGTGGCGGGAATCGGCATGGGACTTGCCGTGCAGTTTGCCAAGCCCTTCACACTCTCCATTCTCTCGCTTGAAACGTTTTGGGGCGTCTTTCTCCAGGGACTCTTTGCCGGACTGATCGGATTGGTTGCCTACGTTGGACTGACCTACGCCCTCAAGACGGAGGAACTCCAAATCATCCGTGAAGGTTTCGACCGGAAATTTCTCCGCCGCTTCCGCCCGACGGAAACGACCGGCGAGGTTTAATATGGAATTCAAAACGATGCAATGGAATATCGGGGGAGGGCGCGTGAGAAATACAGACGCGGATTCGCAAGCGTATAGTTCGTATGCGAATGGAGAAGAACGGTTGGAGATCATTGCCGAGACGATCAAAGCCACTCAAGCTGATCTTGTGACTCTGCAAGAAACCCATGCCGATCGCATACGTATCCAAGCGAACCTGTTGGCGGAGCGTACAGATCTTTCGTATTGGGTTCATGATGTCTATGATGAGTCTCATCTAAAAAAGGGGCAGGGGCTCGGACAGGCAGTGCTCTCGCGATTTCCGATCTTGTCGCATCGCTTCGAGTTTTTTGAAAACCCGAAACTTGAAATGACGGCGCCAACGGGAGAGCATTGGAAAATGCATAACAAAGGAACGACGACGGTTGAGCTTGATCTTGGGGAGGCACATCTTGAACTCAAAACGCTCCACGTTTTTCCGTACCGAAAGTTTGGGAGTGATCCATGTTCCGACGAACCACGGGTAAAAGTTTCGCGTGAAAGTATCGAGGACAAACTGCACTCAAACGCGCGGCTCCTTCTTATCCAAGGCGACTTCAACTACGACGGAGAGAGTCTAAAGTTGTTTCTGCCGGGACTGTTTGAAGCAGGGATTCAAGAGATTCTTCAGCAGGAGCCAACAACACCCAAGGGTAGGCATTACGATCATGCTCTTTACCGCGGGTTTGAAATCATCTCAAGCCATACGCTCACAAACGTCCTTACAGATCACTACCCAATCGTCTCAACGTTTCGGATTGAGTAGGGCGTCTCACACGTATGAACCCTTCGCCCGAAGGGGTAAATGGAGACGTCAGAGACGTTCGAGTAAAGGCCTTAGATAACTCGGATATGGCTCAACAATACGATAGTGCATCTCCCCTCCGCGCTGGTTTCGTATTAACAGGCCTGCCGCGAAGAGTCTGCCTAGGTGTTTCGATGCTGTTTTGAATGAGACTTCCAGATTTTCAGCAATATCAAGAACACAAGCGCTTTCTCGTCTTTTGAGATAAAACAGGATACAAAGCCTGCGGCGATTCGCGAGAGCTCGGAGCTCCTTTTCGTACTGAAGAAAGAATGCATCCATAAGAACGGTTCGGGCGAAGGGTATCTTTGTAAAGCGAACAAAAACTCCCCAGCGTTTAGACAGGGGAGGATGTAAGTATTCCAACACGAAACATTAGTTTTGTCAATGTGTGGGTTGTGGAAAAACGCGAAAATGATAGACTGGTGAACACTATGACCGCGCAAGAACTTCGTGAAAAGTATCTTTCCTTCTTCGAATCGAAGGGGCACAAACGGATTCCTTCAGCGTCTCTCATTCCGGAAAACGACCCCACGACATTGTTTACCGGTTCCGGTATGCAGCCGATGATTCCGTATCTGCTTGGAGAACCACATCCAGAAGGAACAAGAATCACTGACGCTCAAAAATGTTTTCGCACCGTTGATATCGACGAGGCGGGTGATAATCGTCATACGACCTTTTTTGAAATGCTTGGGAACTGGTCGTTGGGGGACTATTTCAAGAAGGAACAAATTTCTTGGATCTACGAGTTTTTGGTCAAAGGGGTTGGTCTTGATCCAACCCGACTTTATGTCACGGTCTTTCGCGGGAACGATGGCATAGGAGTCGCGAGAGACGAGGAATCCGCGAAGCTTTGGCAAGAACAGTTTGCTCAATCGGGTATCGAAGCGAATGTCATCGATATGTCCGAGCGAGATGGTATGCAAGGCGGTCGAATCTTTTACTACGATGATACAAAGAATTGGTGGTCACGTTCCGGTGGCCCTCAATCTATGCCGGAAGGAGAACCCGGCGGCCCGGACAGTGAAATGTTTTGGGATTTTGGCGAGGAGCTTGGCATGCACGAAGCCTCGGAGTTGAGAGATCAGCCATGTCATGTCAACTGTGACTGTGGACGTTTTCTCGAGATCGGGAATAACGTCTTCATGCAATATAAAAAGATCGACGGCAGGTTTGAACCTTTGCCGGAGAATAATGTTGATTTCGGAGGCGGACTCGAACGTATAGCCGCCGCAAGCATCAATGATCCGGATGTCTTCCGCATTGATGTCTTTTCGAAGGCTTTAAAACAACTTGAGAACCTTTCTGGAAAAACCTACGGAGATCGGCAGGAGGAAACGTACGCCTTTCGGGTGATTCTGGACCATTTGCGTGCGGCGACATTTTTGATTGCCGATGGCGTGCTCCCGTCGAATAAAGATCAGGGTTATTTTACACGCAGACTTATTCGTCGAGCTGTTCGCTTTGGAACAAAGCTGGGCATAGATGGAGCGTTCGCGGAAAAGATCGGAACAGTTTTTGTGGAAGTGTACAGAGATTCTTATCCTGAGCTCACGACGAATCAAGAGCGGATTTATTCTGAACTGATGGGCGAGGAAACCAAATTTCGAACAACGCTTGCAAAGGGCGAACGGGAGGTGGAAAAGATTTTTGGCAAGAAGGAAAAGCTCTCCGGAGAAGACGCGTTTCTTCTCTATGCGTCGTTTGGGTTTCCACTTGAGCTGACAGAAGAGATCGCGGCTGAACATGGGCAGAACGTGGATCGAGAAATTTTCGAGGCCGAGTTTAAAAAGCATCAGGATCTTTCCCGCACCGGGGCGGAGCAAAAATTTGCCGGCGGGCTTGCGGACCACTCGGAAGAGTCGAAACGTTTACACACGGCGACGCACTTGTTACATCAAGCTCTTCGCAAGGTCCTGGGCGACCACGTGGCGCAAAAAGGATCGAACATCACCGTTGAACGGTTACGGTTTGATTTTTCGCATGATAAGAAAATGACGGATGAGGAAAAGGCGAGTGTCGTGGAAATTGTGAACGACGTGATCAAGAAAGACCTTCCCGTGCACTTTGAAGTCCTCTCGCTTGCAGAAGCGAAAGCGCGCGGTGCGATCGGACTCTTCGAAGACAAGTATGTTCAACTTGGAGGCAAAGTGAAGGTCTATTTTGTCGGAGACTTTTCGAAAGAAGTTTGCGGTGGTCCGCATGTGGATCACACAGGCGAACTCGGTTCTTTTAAGATTCTGAAAGAGGAAGCTTCCTCCGCCGGCGTGCGAAGAATTAAGGCTGTTTTAGGCTAAAAAATAGAAAGTAAAGCAGTACGCATGAACATCTTGACACCTGCGGGCAAAATCAGTATTCTTTTGGCGCTTCGTTCTGTCCACAAACCCCTTTGCAAAATTTCGCTAAAATGATAGTATCCGGCCACAGCTATGGCCAAAGATGAAAAAGCGACCAAACAGTTTATCGAAATGCGGGGGACCGTGGAGGAACTTTTACCCGGGACAAAATTCAAAATCCGTTTGGAAAACGACCAACTGATTACTGGATACCTGGCAGGAAAGATGCGACGGTTTCGTATTCGTATTCTGCCCGGAGATGAAGTCAAGGTTGAAATGAGTCCCTACGATCTTACGAAAGGCAGAGTCATTTACCGCTATTAATTGCTCGCCTGACACTCATGCACATGAAAGTCCGTTCATCGGTTAAAAAAATCTGTCGAGATTGCAAGCTCACTCGCCGCAAAGGACGAGTGGTTGTTGTTTGTAAGACTCCAAAGCATAAACAGAGACAAGGCTAACGCTTGGGTATGGCTCGCATCGCCGGCATCACTCTTCCTCAAGACAAACCCGTCCACATTGGACTCACCGCTATTTATGGCATTGGCCATTCGGCCGCCGGAAAAATCCTTGCGGAGGCCAAAGTGGATCCCTGTCTTCGCGTCCGCGACATGACGGAAGCTCAAGTCAATGAGGTTCGAACGATTGTGGAAAAGCGACATCGGGTCGAAGGAGATCTGCGGCGCGAGATTCTTGGAAACATTAAACGTCTAAAAGAGATCGGAACGTATCGCGGTTCCCGCCATGCCAAGCGCTTGCCTGCTCGCGGTCAGCGAACCAAGACGAACTCGCGTACCGTGCGCGGAAACAAGCGTACGACGATGGGAAGCGGACGACGCGCTCTCACCAAGACCTAATCTATGGCTGTCAAGAAAACCAGCAAGTCAAAGAAGAAAATCGTGCACCAAGCATCGGTCGGTAATTTGTATATTCAAGCAACGTACAACAACACCATTGCGACGGCGACTGATCTTAATGGCAATACGCTAGCGTGGGCAAGTTCCGGTAATTGCGGCTTTAAGGGACCAAAAAAAGCCACGCCCTACGCTTCAAGCGTTCTTATCCGCCAACTTGCCGACAAACTTGCTTCCGTAGGTTTGAAAGAAGTGCACGTGTTCGTCAAGGGCATTGGCGGAGGACGCGATTCGGCTGTTCGGAGCCTCAACACCAGCGGGTTTAACGTCCTGTCTCTCAAGGATCTCACCCCGATTCCGCATAACGGATGTCGGGCTCCAAAACCACGACGAATGTAATTTTATGGGACGCCTATTAGGACCAATTGGAAAAATGAGCCGGCGGGAAGGGGTGCCTCTTGACGAGAACCCAAAGAACCCCGTGAAGCGCCGTCCGTATCCTCCGGGAGCTCATGGCGCAACCCAGCGCCGTGGACGCATGTCGAGCTATGGGATTCAGTTGCGCGAAAAGCAAAAGGCTAAACGCTTGTATGGTGTGATGGAACGCCAGTTTCGGCGTTATTTCGAAACGGCATCTCGATATAAGGGCAACACCGGAGAAATGCTGACGCGCTTTTTGGAACTGCGTCTTGATAACGTGGTGTATCGGCTTGGGTTTGCGAAAACGCGCCGTATGTCACGCCAGATGGTGAACCATGGATTTTTTGCCGTGAACGGCGCCAAAGTTGATATCCCGTCTTTTCAGGTTTCTCCCGGAGATATTGTCACGATTCGAGTAAACAAAGAGAAGAAGCCGATTTTTCAACCGCTTGAAGAGAGCCTCAAGAAACATACGACCGCCAGTTGGTTGCATTTGGATGCCGCCGCACGCACGGGGAAGGTTGCTTCGTTGCCGGAAGGCGATGATCTCAAGCAGGTTTTTGACCCCACGCTTATCGTCGAATTCTATTCTCGCTAAAACGCATTGTATGGAGAACATCCTTTTACCTTCAAAGGTCTCTATTGAAGAGGGTCAATACGACCGTGAAGCTCATCTGATCGTGGAGCCCTGTTTTTACGGTTATGGCACGACGGTGGGCAACGCGCTCCGCCGCGTCCTCCTCTCTTCCCTCGTCGGTGCGGCCGTGACGAGCGTCAAGATCAAAGGATTCACGCATGAGTTTCAGGCTATTCCCAACGTGAAGGAAGATGTTTTGCAAGTCATCTTGAACCTCAAGCAAGTCCGTGTCCGCTTGCATACGGACGAGCCAGTCAAACTGGAACTTCATGTCAAAGGGAAAAAGATCGTTACCGCCGGAGACATTCAAGCCAATGCCGACGTGGAAGTTGTCAATGCCGATTTAGAGCTGTGTACCCTCACAGATGATTCGGCCTCGTTCGATATGGAACTGACCGTCGAGCGCGGCCGCGGATTCAGTCCAACCGAAGAACGCGACACGAGCGGCTACGATCTTGGAACGATCGCCATTGATGCGCTGTTTTCTCCCATCCGTAACGTCTCTTACCGTGTCGAAGAAACTCGCGTTGGAGAAATTACAGACTATGATAAGCTCATTCTAACGATCGAGACGGACGGGACGATCACTCCTCGCGAAGCGGTTGAAGAAGCCACCAAGATTCTCATGAATTACTTTTCCATCATTGTAGGCCAAATTGGGGGAGCAGAACCGGTGAAAGAATAACTATGCGCCATCGCAAGACGACAAAAACACTCGGACGCCCATCGGCTCATCGCCATGCGATGCTTTCTTCGCTTGCGCAAAGCGTGATTCTTTACGAACATGTTACAACGACGAAAGCGAAAGCGAAGATTGTTCGTCCTCTGATTGAACAGGCGATTCATGCCAGCAAGAGCGGCTCTCTTGCGGCTCGACGCCGTCTCTTAGCCCTTTTTCCAAGTGAGCTGGCAGTGAAAAAGACGATGGAGGTCGTCGGACCTCGTTACCAAGACCGCAAAGGCGGATATGTTCGCCTGGTTCCGATCGGACCTCGAAAGGGAGACGGAGCCGATATGGTTCAGATAGAACTTGTTTAATATGCAGATTCATCGAGAACGACATACGATTGATGCGTCCGGAAAAGGGATCGGCCGTCTGGCAACGCGCATTGCCACACTCCTGCAAGGGAAACACAAGCCGACGTATGTGCCGCATATTGATGCTGGCGATTTTGTCGAGGTAGTCAACTTGAGCGGGCTTTCCGTTTCGCAGAAGAAGGCGGATGAAAAGATCTATATCAGACACACCATGCACCCCGGGGGCTTGAAAGGAGCGTTTCTCAAAGATGTGCTCAAGAATCGTCCGGAGCACGTCCTTGAACTGGCCGTATCTCGTATGCTTCCGAAAAATAAACTGCGCACCGATCGCATGAAGCGTTTGACATTTAAGAAAGAGTTATGAACGAACAGGCATCATCCGGCAAGCCTTATTTTTACGGTCTTGGACGCCGCAAGCGATCCGTGGCCCAGGTGCGTTTGTATGGAGATGGATCGGGAAAGATCACGGTGAACGACAAGGATCTGAAAGAATACCTGCCGGTGTATGAACATCAGATGCGGGCTGTGGCTCCATTGAAAGAGACGGGTCTGTTTGGAACCGTTGACGTGGCAGTCAGGACTCAAGGAGGCGGCATTGCGGGACAAGCGGACGCGATTCGTCTCGGGCTTGCCCGCGCCATTATGGTTCAGAACGAACACTTCCGTCCCGTACTCAAAAAACTCGGTCTCCTTGTTCGAGATGCTCGCAAAAAAGAACGTAAAAAGCCAGGTCTCAAGAAAGCTCGTCGAAGCCCGCAGTGGAGCAAACGCTAACAGACAAAACCTCCCGCATGGGAGGTTTTCTGATACAATGCGCGTATGTCGCGGCTTGGAAGAAATACGATTCAGTTGACGTTCGCCATGGTCGGCCAAAAGGCTCTGGCATTCTTTTATTTCCTGATGTTAGCGCGCATGATCGGGGCGGAGTCAACCGGAGCTTATTTTTTGGCGCTCTCGATCACCACCATGTTTTCCGTGCTTACCGATTTTGGGCTTCAGCCGGTTTTGATCCGCGAAGTGGCGAAGGAGAGAGAAGACTGGCAGGCGCTTGTGCGCAACACGTTGAGCCTCAAGACGATCTTCGTCATCATCTCCTGCGCGCTGGTGATCGGCTTTGTGCGGTTCATGGGCTATGATCCTCTCGTGCGCTCGCTCGTTTATGTTGCGTTGGGCGTGATGGCGCTTGATGCGGTTTCTCTGACAATGTTTGGTCTCCTGCGCGGAAGGCAGATCCTTTTTTACGAATCTATAGGAATGTTTGCGGGGCAGTTCATCACGGTCGTTTTCGGAGTCGCCGTTCTTCTTCTGCAAGCGCCGATCGTTTGGCTGATNNCTTCCGTTCGCTCTTGCCGGCATCTTTGTGAAGATTTATTCCTATGTGGACACGCTGGCTATTTCCTATTTTTTTGGCTCGGAGGACGTGGGAATTTACGCGGTGGCTTACAAGCTAACCTATGCCTTTCAATTTCTGCCACTGGCGTTCGTTGCCGCGCTCTATCCGGCTTTTTCCGATCTTGTGCAAAGAGGAGATTCGGAACTTTCCAGAATTTTTCGCCAAGCCATGTTCTACATGATGTTCCTTGCAACGCCGATCGTGTTTGGCATCTGGGCGGTGGCGGAACCCTTGATCGCTATCTCGGTCGGTTCTGAATTTTCTGCGTCGGCTCCCATTCTCTCGACTCTTGTGTTCGTCCTCCTCTTCATCTTTCTCGATTTTCCGATTGGCTCGCTTCTCAATGCCGCCGACCGGCAAACGCTGAAAACAACGCTCATGGGACTCACCATGGTTATCAACGTCATCGCCAATTTTATTCTGATTCCACGGATGGGAGCCTTGGGAGCGGCCATTGCGGCCAACATCAGTTTTGCGTTCCTGTTCTTTTCCGGACTTATCTTTGTTCCGCAGTTTGTGAAGATATCGTGGAAGCGGTTCTTCTGGAAGCTCCTGCGCATTTTTCTTGCAGGACTTCTCATGGGGCTTCTCATTCGTTTTGCGAGCGGAACTCTGACGCTCTTTTTCACCATTCCGTTGGGAGTTTTCACCTACCTCGTTCTCCTTGTTGTCTTTGGAACGCTTGACCGTCAAGATGTGTGTAAGCTGTATGCGAAATTTGCTTCTCACCATTGATTATCCTCCCAATCGCGGAGGGGTGGCGCGGTACTTGCAGGCGCTGGTTTTGACGTACCCAACGCGGTTTGAAGTCGTTTCCGACGTCTCGCGGATCCTTGCGCCCCACGCGCGGCCGCATTGGCTTAAAGCTCTCCGGACACTTCGATCTCGACGGGGTGAGTATGATCAGCTCTGGGTGAGTCACCTTCATCCACTCGGTTTCGTCGCTCTCGCCGCGAAACTTCTCTGGCGCAAGCCCTATGTCGTGATCCTCCACGGCCTCGATTTCCGCCTTGGCCTCCGCAATCCGTGGAAGCGCTTTCTCTCGCACAGAATTCTTCGCGCCGCGCGTCTCGTCGTGTGCAACTCCCAAGCGCTTGCAAAGGAGGTTGAACGGTTCGAGTCATCTGTGAAGCCTCATGTCGTCTATCCAACGCTTCCTGATGTATTGAATCAACCGGTGAACAAACCTGCACGGTCGGTGAGTTTTACTCACCCGCTTCGTCTGCTCACCGTAGCCCGTCTGGTTTCGAGAAAAAATCATTCAGCGATGATTGAAGCGGTTTCCAGACTCGACAATGTTGATTACACTATGGTCGGAGACGGTCACAATCGAGACATGATCGAGGCGTTGATTCAGGATGGCGGTCTTAAGGATCGGGTTCGTCTTCGGACGGATGTTTCCGACGAGGAGTTGGCACAAGCGTATGCCTCTGCGGACGTTTTTGTCCTTCCTGTCCTGCCGGATAAGGTTGATGTTGAAGGTTTTGGCATCGTGTATCTTGAAGCGGCGGAAGCGGGGCTCCCGATTATCGCCACAAAAATGCGCGGCGTGGAGGAAGCGTTGTGCCCCGAAGGAGCGATTCAACTTGATGAACCAACGCCACAAGCAATTGCGTCTGCTCTGCGGGAATTGCAAGATGATCCCGGCCGGTGCGCTTGGATGGGACAGGCAAATCGGGCTTTCGTGAAGCGGTTCTCGCGCGAACGCCAATTTGGCAAGCTCGAACCGTATGTGTAATTGTATGCTACGATTGAACATCAGCGTCATTATCCCGACGTACCAGCATGCCGACACGATCGAGCGCTGTCTTCGGTCTGTTCTTTCCCAGAGCCTCCAGCCAAAGGAAATCATCATCGTTGACGACGGCTCGACAGATGAGACGGAGAAGATTCTTACATCGTTCGTACGAACCACTCCTACGTTGAGCGTGTTTCGACAGGCAAACCACGGCAGCAATTCGGCGCGTAACAAAGGCTTTGAACATTCATCAGGATCGCGCGTGATTTTTCTCGACGCCGACGCTGTCATGCGCCCCGACATGCTTGAGAAACTTTCAAAGGCCATTGACGAGCATCCACGCGCAGGATTTGCCTACAGCGCGTTTCGATTCGGCTGGAAGCGGTTTCGGAGCTTCCCCTTCGACGTCGGCCGTCTTCGCCGCATGAACTACATTCACACATCCGCTCTCATTCGTCGCGAGGCGTTTCCAGGGTTCGATGAGAGCGTCAAGCGGTTTCAAGACTGGGATCTCTGGCTTTCCATGCTCGAGCGAGGATACGAAGGCGCGTTCGTTTCCGACGAACTCTTTCGCGTCGTTCAGGTTCGCGGTCGAAGGGGCATTTCTTCATGGCGTCCCTCGGTGTTTTATCAACTGCCGTGGTTCGGGAAAAAGCCGGAATCTATACGAGCCTATGAAGCCGCGCGGGAAATCATTTTGAAAAAACACGAGTTATGGATGTAAGTATCATCACCGTCAATTTTCGTTCCAAGGATCATTTGGAGCGCATGATCGCTTCAGCATTGAAATACACAAAGGCCATTAACATGGAGGTGATCGTGGTCAACAACGATCTAAACGAGGATGTCTCTCCCGTGAGGTTAGGGGAGGAGGTGAAGGTTCACCTTATCAACAACTCTCGCAATCTCGGTTTTGCCGCCGCGTGCAATCAGGGGATCGAGATCGCTCAAGGACGCTATGTTGCTTTGTTAAATCCCGATATCGAGCTCGTAGACGACAGTCTTTCAAAAATCATTGAGCACTTAGATCAAGACACGGACGTCGGCATTGCCGGACCTCGTCTTATTTATCCCGATGGAACAGCTCAATCTTCGGTGAGACGGTTTCCTCGGCTTCTCGATCAGCTTCTCGTCATGCTGAAACTGCCTCATATACTGACGAATCTCGGACCTGTCAACCGCTATCTCCATACAGATCTTGATACCAAAAAAACGCAGGACGTGGATCAAGTTATGGGAGCCTATTTCGTCATTCGTCGAAAGTTGGTCAACGCGATCGGCCTCCTCGATGAAGGGTTCTTCTATTGGTACGAGGAGGTGGATTATTGCCGTCGGGCTGTGAGTGCGGGTTGGAAGGTGAGATACTATGCGGATGTGAAAGCTCGCCACATCGGTGGCGGTTCGTTCTCGCACGAGAAAACGATCAAGAAGCAGGCGGTGATTCGCCGTAGCTTGCGCCGCTATGCAAGAAAGCACTGGGGATGGAAAGCTTATCTTATTCTCGTTCTCCTTGATCCACTGTTTCGTTTTCTCGCCGTGATCGCTCATGCGTTCAAGAGGCAATGACTTCTATGAATCAATTTTTCGGTAAAACAACTTGGAGAGTTTTTGCGGGGCTTGCGCTTGCGACGTTGCTTGGAGCGGCACTCTTGCGTATTCCGGAAGCGCACGTCGCGGCTCTCGTCTTTTTGATCCTCGCCGGCGCATGGAGCTATTGGAAGAAGCCGGAATTTGCTTTGACGCTCGTCTTTGCCGAACTCTTCGCCTTCTCGCACGGCAAGCTGTTTGAGACGGAGGTTGGAGGTTTCATTTTTACCAGCCGCATGGCACTTTTTGTGGGCATCATGCTCGCGTGGGGATGGAAATGGATTGTCGGCAAAGCAAGGCCGATGGCTTCTCCGGTCTTCTGGACTCCGTGGCTGTTTCTTGCCGGAGCGCTTCTGATTGGCCTCCTGACCGGTCTTGCGCGCAATGAAACGAAAGCGGTCCTCGATGATTTCAACGGCTACGTCTATGCTCTGTATCTCCTTCCGCTTCTCTCGACCAGATGGACGCGGGAAGCTCGCCTGGAACTTTTGCAGACACTGGTCGGAGCTGCGCTATGGATTTCTGCCTTGAGCCTCGGCCTTCTCTATGTATTTACACATCTCCCCAACGAAGCACTTGAAGCGACGTACAAATTTATCCGCGACGCCCGCATTGGGGAGATCACGCTCATGGAAGGAGGCTATTGGCGTGTGTTTATTCAAAGCCAGATCGTCCTTATTCCGACATTGTTTCTCCTACTCGCCTTCGATACAGAGATGTCCATGAGGAACCATTCACTAACCTCCAAGGATTGTTTGCGATCGGGGACAAATTTTGAGAGCCCACGGCCTGCCCGTCCGAAGCTCTGGAGCGAAGGCGGGTTCAAAATTTCGTCCCCGATCGCCCACCACACCAGATGTTGCTACATGTTTTGGCTTCTCGCCTTCGCCGTCTCCGGCCTCGTGATCAGCCTCTCGCGCAGTTTTTGGATCGGCCTGATCGTCGCCGTTCCGCTTCTCTTCGCTCTTCTTGTTCGAAGCGGATTGCGTCGAGAGCTTTTCTCCCGCCTTCCATGCTGGCTTTTTTCGGGAGTCATTGCCTTTGCTCTTCTTGCCACCGCGGCGCTCACGGTTTTTCCGGTGCCATCGCGCGTCGTGGATCTCCGCGAGACGTTCAGCTCGCGGACAACAGAAACGGGGGACTTGGCCGTCTCGAGCCGATGGAATCTTCTTCCCGTCATGCTCGATGCCATGCGCGAAGCGCCGGTCATCGGTTCTGGTTTTGGCCGAGAGTTGGCGTTTGTGAGCGACGATCCNNGGGCGCGCTTGGATTCTTGGCCTTCATTCTCCTCTTCCTCACGTACGACCGTCTCCTGCGTGAAAGCCTTTCCCAGCCGATGTGGCTTCGCGCCGGACTTCGGGCCTCGCTCGTCGCTCTTGCGGCCATTCACATTTTTTCTCCGTATCTCAACCACCCTCTCGGTCTCGGCATCCTTCTCTTGATCACGGCGTTTCTTGATTTTGAGGAACGGCCAGCTCACAGCTTGGTTACAATCGTTGAAGACAAGCTGAACGTCCCCAACCTAGCCTCACCCGTCCCAACAATACAATCCCAAACCGATTTAGGAACTATCGTCATCACACCTTTGAACCAAAAGGTGTGATCTAAGACGAGACTCCAAGCAGACTCCCGACAAAATCGGGATGGCCGTGGAGGAATGGCGTGATCGAGGCGGGTTTGGCGCTTTCAAGTTGAATTTCTTTGAGTTCGAGAGCGCCCTTTTTGCAGATGACGAGAATCTTATCATCGCGCTTGATGACGCTTCCGAGTTTTTTCAGAAAGGCTCCTCGCTCCACGCCGGCTTTCAAAATTTTCAGCCGTTTTCCTCGATAGGTCGTCCATACTCCTGGCCATGGGCAATAAGCGCGGATCATCCGTTCAATCTCAGCGGCGCTTTGCTTCTGCCAATCCGCACGTCCGGTATCTCGATCAAAGAGTTTGACAGAGGTCGCTTTTAAATCGTCCTGGGGTATTGGTTCGAGTCTCTTTGCCTCATACGCCAGCAAGCTGTCAACGAGAAGCTTTGGTCCTCTGCGAATGACGATGCTCTCAAGCTCTGGATAATCAACGTCATTGGGAAGTTCAAATTCGAGTTGGGCGAGGATGGGACCGTGGTCCATCTTCTTATCCATCTTCATGATCGTGATTCCCGTCGTCTTGTCGCCCTCGCGGATGGCGGCCTGCATAGGTGTCGCGCCGCGATACTTCGGCAAGAGGGAAGGGTGGACGTTCACGACGCCAAGCGGCGGAATGTCGAGAATGTTCCCGGGAATAATCTGCCCGTAGGCAAGAACGACGAACGCGTCGGCTTTAAACTCCTTGAGACGATCCATCACCTTCGGTTCTTTCAAATGCTCCGGCTTCAAGACAGGGATACCATAAGCCTCCGCCGTCGCTCCGACCGCGGAAGGCTTTGGCTCGCTTTTTCTCCCCGCCGGTTTATCCGGCTGTGTTACCACCCCCACAATGTTAATGCCCTCACTGGTGATGAGGGTATTGAGGAATGGGACGGCGAAAAGCGGGGAACCGAAGAAGACGATGTTCACAATGTTTTTGGCGCAGTAGTGAATTTGACAATTTTGTCCGTGAAAAGGACACCGTCGAGGTGATCCGTTTCGTGCTGGACGACGATGCCTTCGAGGCCTTTCATTTTTCTTTTTTGCTTCTTGCCCTCACGATCGAGATACTTCACAACAATTTGACGGTGGCGGCGGACGATGCCCCAGACTTTCGGGATGGAGAGACAGCCTTCTTCGGAGTTCACTTTGCGAAGGGACGTTTTGATGATTTCCGGATTGATGAAGACGTGAGGCTCTCCGTCGAGGACGCCAATGAAGATGCGTTTGCGTGCGCCCACTTGAGGTCCAGCAAGGCCGATGCCGTCCGCTGATGTCATTGTTTCCATCATGTCATTGATGAGATTTTGAAAAACCTCCGATGTCATCTCATCTACAGAAAGAGGCTCCGCTGTCATACGGAGTTCCTCATGGGGATCGGTGAGAATGGTCATGCGGCTCATAGCCATGTCTTATTGCTGATGATGAGGGAGTCGTCCGTTGCTTTTAGCTTTTGTAGAAGGTTAGCAGAATCGGTAAGAATTTTCCAGCGCGCCGGAGAGAGTTTGGCGAGCGTTGTCTTTTCGGCTTTCCCTGCCTCTGCCAGCGTCTTATCGAGCTCGCGGAAACCTGCCTTGCCTCGGGCGAGAAGCTCTATCTCGCAGACGAACGGCGACTGACCCAGTTCCTTCCTTGCTTGACACTCTTTTTCAAGAACGGTTTCTCCATCGTACAAGAGATGATGAAGAAGCGATGGATCCCATGTTTGAACAATGAAGGGACATCGGTTGCGCTTGGCGATGCCTTGATACTCGAGAAGTCGGCGAGAAACTCGAGCAAGACTCTGCTCCAGCCTCACTTCTTGATCGGCGCAGGGAAGAGCGACAAGGCCGAACACGTCTTGATGCGGACGATAGAGGTTCTCGTAGTAATACGAGGTAGCGACGATGATCTGCGCATTCAAAACAGACGGCGTGCCGCCCTTCTCAATGACGGCGACGGAAGTTCCATGAAAGCGCGCTTTAAGAAGTTTTTCGAGTGAACCGGTTCCACGTCTCACGGTCTTCAACTTGTCCGATCGGCATTTGCGGCAAGCGTCGGGGCGCTTCGTTGTTCGCTTGCACGCGGCGCAAAAAAGATGCGTCTCGTAGACGGCGAGAGGCTTTTTGCAGGAGGCACAGAGCTCGGTGAATTTGCATTGTCCGCACTCCAGCCGTGCGCCGAGACCTTTTTGGTTGCAGATAAAAAGGACGCGCTTATCTTGCTTTACTGTCTCGCCGATGGCGGTCGTGAGAGGCTCGGAGAGCAATGGATCATCGCCAAACCGAACGCGGTCTTGGAGGTTGATGATTTCGCCAAATGGTTCTTTTGGTGAAGCTTTCAAAATTTGTCGGCAATCGCAAACAATCTCTGGAGGTAGAGGGAGGGTGTCGCAGAGAATGAGAGGACAACCTCTCACCTGGCTCCAAGCCTGTGCAAGACGGCGAGCGTCGTAACGTGGGTTGTGGTCGTACTGCGCGTGCTCTTCGACTCCCGAGCGTCCGACGACGATGGCGGAGAGATGGTCAGGGGGAAGAAAGAGGGAACCGAGGCGAGTAGAGAGGAGAAGGGGAATCTCACCCTTCCGCCACGCACGAGCGAGGTCGTGGCGTTGGAGTTCCGTGAGATCACTGGCGCAGAGGCTCGGTTCAAGACCCCACGTTGTCAGAAGCTCGGCGGCTATTTTGAGATCGTGGAAGTGGGGCACGAGGAAGAGGAGGGATCCCTGCCACCGCTTTGCGAGGAGTCGGACGAGCAGTGCGGTGTCAACGAGGTCGTCGGTCGCGACGAAAGCAAAAGGCGGAGGATTTTTTGCAAACATTTCAAACTCGCTCAACGTGCGCCGACTCACCGAAGAGCTTAATTTAGCCATTCCAGCTCCGGAGCTAGCTCCGGAGCTTGTTGATTTTTTGGCTAAATTTCGGCTGGGGGTTGGGAAAGCGGCGGCAAGGACGCTTGAGACGGATTGAAAAGTTTCTTCCGCGACGCGCTCATAGACGCAAAGCTCGCTCTCCGAGAGGCGCATTGTCATGAGCTCGCTTACGAGCTTGGTCTCTCCTTCGGGTTTTCGAGCGTGGACTTCCGAAACAATGCCTCGAACAGAACCGGATCGCCAAGGAATGATCACAAAAGAGCCTCGGATCACCTCCGAAGCCGTCTCGTCTAGTACGACGTAGGTAAATGCGCCAAATCGTCGAGGCAGGCGTTTGATGGGGTAGACGTTGACGAAGAAGGGCATAGGATCTACAACCGAAACTGCGCGACGAGGTAGCCGACGCCGAAAGGATGTTCGTAGGAGAGAACTTCGGCGGTAGAAAGTCGGGTGTCAAGAAGACCGTAGAGGATCAGGAGCGGATGATAACCGGATTCTTGAGCGTGAAGGACGATCTCTTTGGGAATGGAAAGCAGGTTGGAGAGGGAACCTTGCTGTACGGCTCTCACTACGGCATCGTCGAACATCTGCCCTTCCTTGCAGAACCCTCCCGGCGCCTCGCTCGAAAGGCAGTGGGAAAGATCCCCGGTCGCGATGACGGCCACACGTTCGGACGCTTCATCCAAAACATCACGCAAAGCCTTTCCAAACTGCGCGTGTTCTTTTGCCTCGGCGTCGGAATAGGCGAGTGGGATAATCTGCACGTCTTGAAATTGGGATCCGAGAAGACGAAGCACGACGGCGGTTCCATATTCGAGCGTCTCGTTCGTTGACAGCGTGAAGCTGATATCCTCCTTGCGCAAATGCCGTTGGAGGCGGTCAATAAGTTTTGCGGCCGGCACATGAGTGGTCGGCTCGGAGAGATCTCCAAACGGTTTCATGTCTGTGCGATATTCCGGAGCGAGATCAATGCTGAACGCTTCGGCGCATCGTTCGCCGTGTCCCGAGATGATGCAGAGCGTGTCCGGTTGGAGAGCGTAAAGATCATGTCGAAGCGTTTCGATCGCCTTGTGCGTTTTTTCAAGCTCTCCATAACGCTCCGGATGAACTTCCTTGAGAAGGAGAGGCGAATGGGGGAGAAAACTGGCGTGAATAAGCATAGGGAGAGCGATCAAAATCATGAATCAGAAACTTCAAACTCTACTTCCTGCGTCAGCTCGAACGCGGAGCCGAGAGGATGAACAAGAATCGTTTCAGGCGAGACAACTGTAACATCATTCCAGTCCCAGCCGATCTGCACAAAGGTGGACTCGCTCACGATTGGTCGTTTCGTTCCCTCCGAGACGACGTAGACGATAGGGCTGTCTTCCGAACGCATCAAGGTTCCGTCCCGCAGACGAATAGCCTGACCCTCGGGAAACTGGCTGATCTCGTCTCCGGTCATTACGACGGCCATACGGTCGGCGTAGCGGTTCTGCCGAATATCTTCCGTTGCGACAATGTGGCGTTTGCCGTCCTCGATGTAGTAATACGTTCCGCCAACGTGTTGAACAAGGAGTCCATTCACGTATTGCGAGCTTGAAGTGATGAGGCGCCCGACGTCATAGCCGGCAATTTCTATTGGCTCGATCGTCAGCGGTTCATCCGGCGAGAAGCCGAGATCGCGCAGAGTCTCGCGCGAGGCGAAGGGGCGTAGGATGTCGCCGACAAGAAGATAGACAGTCTCGCCCGTATCGAGAAGGGAATAGTTCGGCCATGCGATGGGCAAGCCGTCGGGATAACTTGAAAGAACTCCCGACTCGACGGGGATGATGTTGTCTGGGTTGTAACGCGAGACCAGAGCTGTCATGGAAAGGAATGGGCGCTTCTTGCCCTGCGAGATGAGAAAGACGCCGCCGGAATCTGCGTCTTGCAACAAGGTTCCCGTGGGGTAGTCCTGTCCGAAATAGCGATTGTAGATTTTAACGAAGTTTTCATTACCGAGAATGTGCGGCGTGTAGGTATACAGAGCCGCGGTCGCGTCGTTTTCGATGTAAACACTCTCGCCGTCAATCGCGAATGTTCTCCCCGGCCTGTAACCCACGATCGTCTGTCCCACACTCACGAGATCAGCCAGATAACCTTCGGCAAGCTGAAGCGTGGCCGAGTTGATCTGCTTCCCAAAGCCCTTGAAACGCTGAATGGAAGGCGTGCTGTGATTACAATCGTCGCACACGGCATACCCCATCGCCCAGTCGAATTGGCTTTGCTCCGGATTTGGATCCTCAACGAGACTCTGCTCTTTCTGGAGCATTGTAAGGATGACTTTGGGTGAGATGCCGTTGCGTTGAGCCGCACGCCAGATGATGTCCGACGCATACCGCCGCCGTCCATCAATATCCTCGCTTATATAATGCGCGAGTGTGCCTCGGCTCAATACTTGCTGGACTACTCCAAGATCAAGAGCAAACCGATCCGTCATATCTCCGTCGGAGATGAGCCATCCCGGATTAAAAGCAAACACCGATGAGGGAAAGGTCATCATGATCGTGAAGAGCAATGGGAAAAGCCATCTCATAGGCGTTACAAGTATAGCATGATCTGATATGATAGCCGCCTATGACAAAACTCTTTCTTTTGGCCGCCGCTTTGACCCTTGTTGGTGCAGGATGTACGAGCAATGTTCAAACGCAAACAGAGGTTGAAAGTTCTGCGGATGCGTCTTCACAGGTTCCCGCCCCTCGATCGGACTCTGGATCTTCGACGCCGGTGGCCGAGCCAATTGATGAAACGCTTGAATCGGTCGAGACTGAAACGAACGCTGGGATCTCGACTCAAACCCCACCTCAAGAACAAACACCGACCGAACCTGAAACCATCTTTGTGACGATCGTCGCCAAGGCGTGGAAGTTTGAGCCGTCAACCATCCGTGTGAAGGAAGGTGAGCGTGTGGATCTGCAGATTATTTCGATCGACGTGGCGCACGGATTCAACCTTGCGGCGTTCGGTGTGAGCGAGACGCTCGAACCCGGGAAGACGGTGCGCACAAGTTTCGTCGCCGATAAAAAAGGTTCCTTTCCGTTCTTCTGCGATGTGTTCTGCGGAGACGGGCATGGTGGAATGCGCGGGACTCTTCTTGTCGAATAATATGCATCCGATCAAAGACTATGCTCATCTCGTCGGCCATCTTGACGGCTTCAATGCCGACTTGATCGAGGAGCATCTCGGACTCTACGCTGGGTACGTCAAGAAGTATAATGAGATCAACGAGCGCCTCGGCTCTGTCGAACGAGTCGGGAATTATTCCTATGCCGAGCACTCCGAGCTCATTCGCCGCCGCTCTGTCGCATGGAACGGGACGAAGCTCCACGAACTGTACTTCGACAACCTGACAGAGGGCGGGATGGAGCTCGGCTCCGGCCTCAAAATCGCGCTCGAACGCAACTTTGGCTCTGTGAATGCGTGGAAGGATGATCTCAAAGCTTGTGCGAACGCAACGCCCGGCTGGGTGATCCTTGCACAACAGATCGATGATGGCACGCTTCAACACTACGTCGTCTATGAACATCAAAATAACTATCCGGCGGAGGTAAGGGTGATCCTTGCGCTCGACTGCTGGGAGCACGCTTTTGCCAAGCAGTACGGAACGAATAAAGGAGCGTATCTCAACGCCTTCTTTGAAAATCTGCACGGGGAAGAATTGGAACGCCGATTGGGCTAGACGAATGGAGGTAAAGCGTTTATGATTGCCTCGCATCTCCCTTTGCTCTTCGAGCTTTGGGGGGCAAAGATCGGGATGTAGCTCAGCAGGCTAGAGCGCGTCGTTCGGGACGACGAGGCCGCAGGTTCGAGTCCTGTCATCCCGACCACGGGCTGTAGCTCAGTAGGCTACCCGCCCGACCGAACGACCGGATAAACAACGGGCCGTAGCTCAGTAGGCTACCCGCCCGACCGAACGACCGGATAAACAACGGGCCGTAGCTCAGTAGGCTAGAGCGCCAGGCTGGGGGTCTGGAGGCCGCAGGTTCGAGCCCTGTCGGCCCGACCAAGAATGTGTCATTCGGTCGTTCGGGCGGGGAGCGCCAGGCTGGGGGTCTGGAGGCCGCAGGTTCGAGCCCTGTCGGCCCGACCAAGAAAAAATAATGGAACACAAATCCCCGCTTTGAGGCGGGGATTTGCTTGGTCGGACTCTTCATAACGAACCACATCGTCCGTGAACGACGGTGGTGGAGATGACGGGATTTGAACCCGTAATTCCCAGTTCTCAGCTAGGCGGAGTTACCATTACTCCCACATCCCCATGAGCCCGAAGCAGACAAAAACAAACCTCCCTTAAAACGATTTGGGGAGGTTTGTTTTGAGAACCGGGGTGAGAATAATCTCCACCTAGCTTGAATGCATTACAACATGAAATATGTGTTTTGTCAATCGGGTTCTGTGGATATATACTGTCTCTGTTATGAATTCTTGGAAGAAACTAAAAGAAGAAACCGTTTTTGAAGGATTCCGTAAGATTTCTCGAGTAATCTTCAGACGAGGTGATGGCAAGGAGGAAGATTACGACGTGTTGATGGATGGCGAGGTGGTGTGTGCGCTTGTCCTGACATCGGAGCAAAAGGTCGTTCTCGCAAAGCAATACCGTCCAGGCCCAGAGAAAGTTCTTCTTGAACTTCCGGGAGGAGCCGTCGATGATGGAGAAGACCCACAAGAGGCTATGGCTCGCGAGCTTTTGGAGGAGACAGGGTACGCTGGAGAACTTGAGTTTGTCGGAATGAGTTGGCACGATGGGTATTCGAGGCGTCTTCGTTATAACTTTGTTGTGAAGAACGCAAAGAGGGTTTCGGAGCAAAATCCGGACGACGTCTGGCGCATTGACGTCGTAGAGATGCCGCTTGACGCGTTTCGCGAGCATCTTCGCTCGGGCGAGCTCACGGATTCAACAACCGGTTACACGGGACTGGAACATCTTGGACTTCTATGAATAACGTTCTTCCTAACAATCCAAAGTGCGATATCTGTCAGCACATCCCGTCGCATGCGGAAGTGGAGATTCTGCATACGTCGGAGCGGCTCCCGAAGGAGGTGGATCAGCTTGAGATCATCGGCGGGAATCATGCCGACAGCACGCTCGGACAGCTTCGAAAGTGTCCCAAATGCGGGACATACTATCTCTGGTTTCACGACCACGACTCGGAGTCTGGCACTGGTTATGGGTACACGGACGAAGGTATTGAAAGGATTTTACCGGATCAAGCTCTTGAATGCGTAGACGCCAATTTGAAGCAGATTCAGACCTTTAAACGTAAGGAAGCGTACAAAGAGGAAACAGATCGGCTGGTGAAAGAACGGGAAGCTATCGAAGTTTATGGACAAGCGTGAGGAGATGAAAAAAATTCGAGATGAAGTTGTAGCTTTGGGTGGTGCGCTTGCCCAAGAGCGGAGAGCAAACGGAACACTTCCTGTTCTTGGAGAAGGAAACCATGACGCAGAGATTATGTTCATCGGGGAAGCTCCAGGGAAAAATGAGGCAGCGACGGGACGTCCGTTTTGTGGCGCGGCCGGGAAAATTTTGACAGAGCTTGTGGAGTCTATTGGCTTGACGCGAGACGAGGTATATGTGACCAACATCGTGAAGGATCGTCCGCCGGAGAATCGGGATCCTCTCCCCGACGAGATCATGCTCTACGCTCCTTTTCTCGATCGTCAAATCCATATCATCCAGCCAAAAGTCATCGCCACGCTCGGACGCTTCTCGATGGATTACGTCATGAGGCTTTTTGGCCTTGAGTCTGATCTTGAGCCGATCAGTCGAGGACACGGCAAAGCGTACAAGCTCACGGCTCCGTGGGGCTCGCTCCATATTGTTCCTTTGTATCATCCGGCCGCCGCCATCTACACGCGTTCCTTGCGCGATACGCTCGACGAAGATTTTAAAGTGCTCCTGACGTGCTTGATTTGATATGCAGAGACTCAACATCCGCATTACCGGTTCGGTCCAGGGTGTCTTCTTCCGCCGGTCGGCGAAAGAGTTTGCCGACGAGCTTGTCCTCTCCGGCTGGGCCGTGAACGAGCCCGACGGCTGTGTCCGCATCGAAGTGGAAGGGGAGTCTCCTTCCGTCGCTCAATTTCTCTTATGGTGCGAGTCTGGCCCGATTCATGCCCGCGTTGATCGCGTTGAGCATACCGAGATCCCCGTTCAAGGCGACCTCGATTTTCGCATCATAACCTAACCACCCCTAACCCCTCCTTAAAAAGGAGGGGCATAGCAAAATACTATGTCCCAATACTACAAAGGCAAGCGAACACGTAATCTCTTTGACCCAACCTCGATCGCGCCTTTCAAACTTTCGCGCACAAAACTCGAGAATTTTCTCAACTGCCCGCGATGTTTCTATCTCGACCGCCGACTCGGCGTTGACCGTCCGCCCGGGTATCCCTTCAGTCTCAACATGGCCGTGGATACGCTTCTCAAAAAAGAGTTTGACGCGCATCGAGCCAAAGGCTCCACGCATCCGATCATGAAGCATTACGGCGTGGACGCCATTCCGTTTGCGCATGAGGATCTGAACCGATGGCGGGAGAATTTTGTCGGTGTTGAGGCTCGCCACAAGCCGAGTCATTTTCTCGTTACAGGCGCCGTGGACGACGTTTGGATCAATCCGACGGGCGAGCTCATCGTTGTGGATTACAAGTCCACATCTAAGGATGGGGAAGTGAATCTCGATGCCGATTGGCAAATCGGATACAAGCGGCAAATGGAAATTTATCAGTGGCTCCTTCGTCAAAACGGCTTTCACGTGTCCGACACCGGTTACTTCGTCTACTGCAACGGCAATACGGACAAAGAGGCCTTCGACGCGAAACTCGAATTCGACATCAAACTCTTGCCCTACGTTGGCAAAGCAGACTGGATTGACGACGCTTTACTCCAAGCTCGCGTGTGTCTCATGGGAGACGAAATTCCGGAACCGAACTTCGAGTGTGATTACTGCACCTACCTGACGGCGGTTGAAGGGGTTTGTAACAGGTAACGTTACTTCTTTCTCACACTCAACTCCCCATTCTTTGCTCCGACCGCGACGGTGGAGCCGTCTGGGATGTTGCCGGAAAGGATTTCTTTGGCAAGGGGATTCAAGAGCATGGTTTGGATCGCGCGCTTGAGCGGACGAGCACCGAATTTCGGATCGTAGCCGCGTTTGGCAAGAGCGATTTTAGCAGCGTCTGAAATATCGAGTTTGAGTTCGTGTTGTTCGCGCAGACGTTTTTCAACAAGGGAGAGCTGGAGCTTAACAATGGATTCAATTTGGCTCTCGTCGAGCGCGGCGAACGTGATGATGTCGTCAATGCGGTTTAGAAACTCCGGCCGAAACTGTTGTTGAAGCAATTCCATGATCTTTTCTCGCGCCACAAAGTTTCCGGCGATCTTCTTCTCGTCGCTTCCGTCAAACCCGATATCCTCCAGGCTTCCGCCGGAGAGAATCAAATCGGATCCGATGTTCGAGGTCATGACAATCACGGTGTTCTTGAAGTTCACCTTGCGGCCTTTGGCGTCGGTCAAATGTCCGTCGTCGAGAATTTGCAAGAGCATATTGAACGTGTCCGGATGCGCTTTCTCGATTTCGTCGAACAGGACGACGGAGTACGGACGGCGTCGGATTTTCTCCGTGAGTTGTCCCCCCTCTTCATAGCCGACATAGCCGGGCGGGGAACCGATCATCTTACTGGTCGCGTGCCGCTCCATATATTCGCTCATGTCGAGGCGAATGAGAGCGTCCTCGTCGTTGAACATAAACTCGGCAAGCGCGCGCGCCGTCTCTGTCTTTCCAACGCCGGTGGGGCCCAGAAAAATGAAGGAGCCGATCGGGCGGTTTTCTTCGCTCACGCCAGCCCGCGAACGGCGCAAGGCGTTCGACACGGCTTCGATCGCTTCTGTCTGTCCGACGACGCGCTTCGAGAGTTCGTCCTCCATGCGCATCAGCTTCTCGCGCTCCGACTCGAGCATCTTTGAGACAGGGATGTTCACCCAGCGCGAAACGACATGCGCGATGTCTTCCTCGGTAACCTCCTCTTTCAAAATGCCACGATCCTTTTGGAGCTTTTGCAACGCCTTTTCTGCCGCGACCACCGCTTTTTCCTTTTCCGGAATTTCCGAGTAGCGGATCTGCGCCACGCGCTCGAGATTTTGCAGGCGTTCGGAACGTTCGGCTTCAAGCTTCAAGGTGTCAATCCCTTCCTTGAGCTTGTGGATCTCCATGATCTTTTCCTTTTCGTTTTTCCAGCGCGCCTCAAGCCCAAGCGTCTGTTCCTTCAAATCGGCAATGGTCGTTTCGATTTCCTTGAGACGATCCTTTGAAGCTTTGTCTTTTTCATGTGCCAATGCTTTCGCTTCGATTTCGGCGCGCATCAAATCGCGCTTCATCTCGTCGAGATCTTCCGGCATGGAATCAATCTGCATGCGCAAACTCGCCGCCGCTTCGTCAATCAAATCCACCGCCTTGTCGGGAAGCTGGCGGTCGGTGATGTAGCGCGCCGAAAGTTCGGCTGCGGAGACGAGCGCAGGGTCGGTGATGCGTACACCGTGATGCACTTCGTATTTATCCTTGATGCCACGCAAGATCGCGATGGTATCCTCCACGTTAGGCTCATCCACAAATACCGGCTGGAAGCGTCGTTCAAGCGCGGCATCTTTTTCGATATGGCGCTGATACTCCTTGAGTGTTGTGGCTCCTACCGCACGAAGCTCGCCGCGCGCGAGAGCAGGCTTCAGCATATTTGAAGCGTCGAGCGTGCCGCCCTCGCTCGTTCCGGCGCCCACGACGGTATGCAGTTCGTCAATGAAAAGAATGAACTTGCCGCCTGCGTCTTTGACTTCCTTCAAGAGCGCTTTCAAACGGTCTTCAAATTCGCCGCGGTACTTGGTCCCCGCAACCATGGCACCCAAATCAAGCGATACGATTTCTTTGTCCTTCAGAAGTTCCGGCACGTCGCCGTCCACGATGCGTTGGGCGAGTCCCTCCATGATCGCCGTTTTTCCAACGCCGGCCTCGCCGATCAGCACAGGATTATTTTTCTTGCGTCGAGTGAGAACCTGCATCACGCGCCGGATTTCCATATCGCGCCCGATCACGGGATCAAGCTTGCCTTTGCGCGCGTTCTCGGTAAGATTTTGCGAGTACTTTTCGATCGCCTGGTAGCGCGCCTCCGGTTCCTGCGTGTCAACGCGCTGGCTTCCGCGCACGTCTTTGAGAACTTTGAGAACGCTCTCCTCGCTTAAGGCGTACTTTGAAAGAAATTGGGAGATGTTCGGATCTTTCAGAAGCCCGAGAAGGAGATGCTCGGTCGAAATAAAGTCGTCTTTAAACTGCTTGGCGTAGGCGGCTGCGGTTTGGAACACGCCAGCCATGTCGTGAGAAAGAAAAACTTGGCCGAGCACGTTTTGTGCCGCAACCGCTTGGCGGGGAAGGGAATCGAGAATGCGGTCCATTTCCGAACGCAAACTCGGCGCGTCAATCTCGTGTTTGTTGAAGATTGAAACAACAATGCCGTCCTCTTGATGGAGAAGCGCGTAAAGAAGATGGATGGGTTCGATGGCCGGCTGGCCGTTTTCCTGCGCGGCCATGTGCGCGCGCTGGATGGCTTCTTGAGATTTGTGGGTGAAATTGTTTGGAAGCATAGATGGCGGTAAATGAGAGAAATTGATAGAATTATAACACATCTATGAAAACCGTTGATCTTCTTGGTGTTTTGTTTGAAGGGAAAACGATTCCTGAATATAAGAAAGATCTTGCTGAATTTCTTCGGACAAGCACAACCTCTCTCGTTGTTACCCCAAATCCGGAAATGCTGGTTGCTGGAGTCTTCAACTCGCGTTTGAGGAAGATATTGAATCAAGCCTCGCTTCGCCTTGTGGACGGAGTCGGCGTTGTGGTCATGAGCGGATGGCGTCTGCGTCGGTGGCCGGGCGTTGACGCGCTGGCTTTTCTGGCATGGGAAACGAATCGTCGTGGGATGAAGATGCTTCTCGCCGGCGGGTCGCATGAGGGCGATGCACAAAAAGCCGCTTCTGCTCTGCGTCGCATAAGAGCCGAACGTACCTTATGCGACGCAGAAGGGGTCATTGGATTCTCACCCGGGCGTCTAGAGCTGACGAAAACAGGATGGGTGGGGGATGAGGCTCTGAAAGAAACAATTGAGCGAGAGAAGCCGGATGTGCTGGCTCTTGCGCTCGGACACGGCAAGCAGGAGCTGTGGCTTGCGGACCATCTCAAGGATTTTCCCTTTGTGAGGCTCAGCATCGGCGTGGGAGGCGCGCTTGAATTTCTCGCCGGTCGTCAAAGAAGAGCTCCGGCGATCTTTCGCCAAGCTGGACTCGAATGGCTCTACCGCCTTGTGCGGGAACCTCGCCGCCTGAAGCGCATCCTAACGGCTGTCCTTGTTTTTCCTCTGCTTGTTTTCATCGACAAAATCAAGCATACTTCATGAAACCTCTTCGACTTCTTCAACCTCTTCCCTATGATCCGCACCCGTTTCGCTCCGTCTCCCACAGGCTTCCTCCATATCGGCGGCCTGCGCACAGCCCTCTATGCCTATTTTTTTGCTCGTCAAAACGGCGGCAAGATGATCCTGCGCATCGAAGACACCGACAAAGAGCGTGAGGTCGAAGGCGCGGTTGGAGCATTGATAAAGACTCTACACCACATGGGAGTCGAGTACGACGAGGGACTTAAGATCGGTCCCAATCATCTCGGCGCCGTCTCTATCGGCGATCACGGCCCCTATGTTCAATCGGAGCGTCTGCCAATCTATCGCGAGCAGGTTGATCGGCTTCTGGTAGAGGACCACGCTTACCATTGTTTTTGCACGTTCGAACGGCTCGCGGAAATGCGCGAGATTCAAAAACGTTCCAAGCAACAACCCAAGTATGATCGCCATTGTCTGAATCTCTCCGCGGAGACGATCAAAGCGAAGCTCGATGCGAATGAGCCTCATGTCGTGCGCATGAAGATTCCGGAAGGAGAGACGGTCGTCGAAGATGTTGTCTACGGTAGGATGGTTTTCCCCAATGCCGATCTGGACGATCAAGTGCTTCTGAAATCCGACGGCTACCCGACCTATCACTTGGCCGTCGTGGTGGACGATCATTTGATGGAGGTGAGCCATGTGCTTCGCGGAGAGGACTGGCTTTCGTCCACGCCCAAGCACCTCATTCTCTACAAAATGTTCGGCTGGACGCCGACCGTCTTTGCGCATCTCCCGAATCTTCTTGCCGAAAACAAGAAGAAACTTTCCAAGCGTCAGAACGACGTCGCCGTCGAGGATTTTTTGAATCGAGGATATCTGCCGGAAGCCTTGAACAACTTTGTCGCTACGCTTGGCTTCAATCCAAAAAGCGATCAGGAGATCTATTCGATGGACGAGCTTATCCGCCTCTTTGATCTTACCAAAGTGAATAGGGGAGGGGCCGTTGTCAACTATGAGAAGCTCGACTGGATGAACGCGCGCTATCTGCGCGAAATGGATTTGGATCGACTGGTGCGCGTCCTTGCGGTTCTCGTCGAGTCGGAACGCGGATCCGGCTTTGTCGAAGGGAAGACGGAGCGGTTCCAACGCATCGTATCAGTTGAGCGCGGACGCCTGACGAGATTAAACGATATTCTGGAGCGTCTGCCGATGTACGAAGACGCGGGCGATTATTCTGTGGATCTCCTCGTCTGGAAAAAAGCCGACAGGGAAGATGCGAAGTTGCGACTTGAAGAGGTTCTTGCGCTTTTGGAACCTTTGGAAGAGAGCAACTTCGCCTCCGTGGATCAGCTCGAAGCGCGGCTTAAGACACACATCGAAGGAAACCGTCTCTCAACAGGAAACGTTCTCTGGCCCCTGCGCGTTGCGCTTTCCGGACAGAAAAACTCGCCGAGTCCCTTTGAGCTTGCTTGGGTGTTTGGTAAAATAGAGACGTTGAAACGCCTCAAGACCGCTTTGAAAAAGCTCTCATGAAACCTCTCGCTCTCGCCTTCGTCCTCCTCTTCACAACGCTCGCGCTTGTACGGGGTCCTGTTTTTGCGCAAACGGAAGGGGATGAGATTCAAACGATCAACCGGACGATCAAGGAAAAGAAGGATGCGCTTGGAGATGTGAACAGTCGCATTGGAAATCTCGAAAAGGAAGTAGACCGACTGCGTAAGCGCGCCCGTTCGCTTGAAACGGAAGTTGCCATCATTGAAAATAGAACCGCGAAGGTCGAACTTGACATCGAAGCGACGAACCTTCAACTCTCCGCTCTCATGGACGAGCTTCAGCTTCTTGACCGCGAACTGGACATGCTGACTCGTGAGCTGGAAGAACAGCGTTCTGTGCTGAAGACGGCTTTGAAGGAGCTGTATGCCGCCGACGAGCGAAGCTCACTCTTTCTCGTCTTTGGCACGGACTCGTTCTCGGAGTTCTTCGAGCGCGTGCGGTTCTTCGAGCGCGTGAACAGCCGGCTAAACGCGGCCATCGAGCGCACCGCCGAACTTCAGGCCGCCTTGCAAGACGAGCGACGGGGAAAGGAAGAGAAACTTGCGTCCGTGCAGGAGCTCTCGAGCGATCTTGAGACACAGCAGCTTCAATTAACGTTTCAGCAAAACGCGAAAGCGGTGCTCGTGTCGCAAACGCGGGAATCGCAGGACGAATATCAAGCGCTGGTGGACGAGCTCCTCGCCGAACAATCTTTCATTCAAAATCAGATCGTCGCCTTGCAGGAAGATATTGATCGCCGTCTCAAGGAGAGCGACGAGGGAGGGGAGGGGACGGCCGTCTTCAGCTGGCCGCTTGATCGAAATAACAACCGCCTCACCGCTCTCTTTCATGATCCCGACTATCCGTTCCGAAATCTTTTTGAGCACTCGGGACTTGATATTGCCGCGCCGGTCGGAAGCGAGGTGCGTTCTCCCGCGCCGGGATATGTGGCATGGACACGCGTGGGTCGGCTGTACGGCAACTACATGATGGTCATTCATGAAGGCGGCGTGGCGACGCTCTATGCCCACTTGAGCTCCTTTTCTGTGGCGGCGGATGAATTTGTGTCTCGCGGAGAAGTGATTGCCCGCACAGGAGGATGCCGCGGCTGTCAGGGAGCGGGACTTTCGACCGGCGCCCATTTGCATTTTGAAGTCCGTAAAAACGGAATCCCTGCGGATCCTCTTCAATACGTTATTCGACCATAATATGCCCCAGGAAGCTTTCTTCTTCAGTCTCGTTGCCTACGCGATCATTGTGATCTCTCTCCTTGTCTTGGTGGGAATCATCATTCTCTATTTTCGGGATGGGATTCAGCAGGAACCGCGGTTTGGCAAAGTGCTCAAGGCTCTGGCCATCCTGTGTCTTCTCGGGCTCCTGTTCCTGGGAGCCAACGTCATTCTCCCGTGGGCTCCGTTTTACATTCTTGGCATGACGTTCGCGGGAACGCCAGCCGTGATCGTCCTCTTTGTTGCCGGAAGTTTTTTATGGGAGGCGACCAAGTTCGACGGAGGCATTGCGGTTGCTGTGCTGGGATCGTTCGGGGGAGTACTCCTCGGTGTCCTTCTCCTTGTTCTGCGCTACTATCTCGAACGCGCCTAGCAGGGAAGGGGCGTCGGCTCTGTTTCTGGTAATCCAAAAACGTTGGTTATAGATTCGCAGAATATCCCTTTCACGACACTCAAGCCTGTACAAACAAAAACACCCACTTTCGACAGGGTGTTTTTGCAAAGGGGTAAAGAGACCTACGCGCGCTTTCCAAGACGGCCGAGCTCGTAGAGAGCCCCGAGGCCGACGAGGATGTAGACGATGCGTTCGATGACCGGCACACCGCCGAGAATCGCCTCAACCAGGTTCCAGTCGAACACGCCGACCAGACCCCAGTTGATGCCTCCGACGATCACCAGGATCACCGCAAGCCAGTCGAGACCTGACATCTTCATAATGTTGCGGTTATGAATTAGATGCCGAGCTTGCGCTCTGGCATTGCCACGCTCAATATCATAAGATGTTTTGAGTTTCTCACAAAATCCTTATCCACAGCATGCCGTTTGACTATAGCATCGTCATCCCCGCGTTTAACGAAGCTCCGACGCTTGTTCAAGCTGTTCGAGAGCTTGTCTCTTTTTGCGCGCGCCAACCGAAACAGATCGAGATTCTTCTCGTCGAAAACGGCTCGACGGATGAAACGTGGCTTCTGGCTCAAACGCTCTCGCGGGATCTAAACCTGCGCGCGTTGCGATGTCCTTGCAAAGGCAAAGGTGCAGCAATCCTTCATGGATGGAAAAACGCCGATGCTCCCATCGTCCTGTTTCTTGACGCAGATCTTTCTCCCTCGCTTGAAACGCTTCCCTCTTTGTATAAAGCCGTTTTGAAAACGGGCGGATGCGCCGTCGCCGACCGGTTTTTGCCGGAGTCGCGCGTTCACCGAAGTCTTGTGCGGGAATTATTTTCCCGTTCATGGGCACATCTTGCCTCCATGTCGCTCCCCCTTCCCTTCATGGATTATCAATGCGGAGCTAAAGCTTTGCGAGCCGATCTTGTTGCCATGATCGAATGTGAAACGCAAGCTCGCGACTGGTTTTTTGACATTGACTTTTTGTGCCAACTTTACGGCCGTGGCATCCCCATTGAACGTGTTCCCGTTTTGTGGGAGGAGTGCGTTTTCAACGAACGTCGGAGCCATCTTCCGCTGTTTCAAACAAGCTGGAGATTTCTTCGGGGATTGCATCAACTTCGACGACGGCTCCATCNNACGATCCCAAGAGAACGTGTGTCGAGGACGGTCGGCTCTTTCTTCGGGAGAAAGGCGGCGTGCCGCAAACCGCTCACAAGGTGTTCGCCTTCGATAGGCTCAAGCGCCGCCACGGCTTCGTACGCGCCTTCGGGAAGATTCGGCAAAGTCAGCGTCCACTCGGTCGTCATCTTGCGCGGCTCCTCAAACTCATGCGGCATGTAGAGTCCATAAGACGGAAGATAAAAGGACTGCCAAACCTGTCTTCCCTCCGTGTCTTTGAGCGTGAAGCGTATGAGCACATCTTCTCCTTGCGCCGGATGCCGTGTTTCGAGGGTAAGACAGAGACGATGTTCGCATGCCGTCAATTCAAACGCTCCCAGCGCCGTTTTCTCCGCTGTGTCCGCGCTCACCGAAAAGGGCATCAGCGTCCCCATTTTCGTCCAGAGCATCGTATCGTCAACGATTTTCTCCGGCCGAAGGTTCTCGCGGGCGAGATACTCTCTCAACCGACGCGATCCGTCATGAATCCCCTGCCCCGCCCACGAAAAGCGTTCCTTGACGACGATGAGCCGAATCATCTCCTCGCTGTCGAAGAGGGCGGCATCAATTGTGGGAAGCGGAAAATCATCCTCGGAAAACTGCTTCTTGCCAATGTAGGCGTAATGCAGACTCATGAGCATCTCGCGATCGCCGAAGTTCGTCAGAAAGTTCGATCCGGCAAGAATTCGATCCGTATCTTTGAGGCGTTCAAGGAATTCACGGCGAACCCCGTATGACCTTTGCGGAAGTCGGTAGAGGTTCGTCTCCGCGCTGGCTCGAACAAAGAATGGAGAATGGAGAGAACTCTGGATTCCCGCGATGACAAGGAGAAGAACAAGGACACCCGCGCTCATCATCTGAAACGTTTTTCGGAGTGATCCGGCGCGTTCAAGCAGGAGAACCATGCGAGGAATGGCGTCAAAAAAAGCGATGAGGAGCCCCGCGAGGAAAATGATTTGGTAGTGCGTGATGAGAAACGAGGTGTCTAGACCCTGATCCGTCAGCGCGATAACAAAGAGCGACGGGACGGCGAGTATGAGCGCTTTGGGAGCCAGCGTCGGGAGAAAGAGGAAGCTTGCGGTGGCAAGGCCGATCGCCTTTATGGCCGGCGCGGACACGACATGTTCCAAAATTCGAGACGGTTGCGTAACGAGGAACCAAAAAATTTGAGAAACCCCCTTCCCCATCCACGCGTAGAGATCAAAAAACTTATAGCTTCCGGACGTGTTGAGAAACGAGGAGGCACTCGTCGCCCCGAAGAACCAAAGGGCGGCGGTGGCCATTTGCGGAAGCCACCAGCGAAGTTCTCTTTTCTCGAGCAGGGCGAGAAGGGCAAATGCTTGAACGGTGAACGCGACGTCCTCGCGCAGGGTGAGGAGCAGGATCAGAAACAGCCAGAACCACTTGAGCCGGCGTTTTTGATAGGCCCAATAACTCCACACGAGAAGCGGCGCGGCGAAGATAAGCGTATGGAATTCGAAAAAGAAGGCGTTGTGGACGTACGGATTAATCGTCCACAGTAGCAGGCCAAGCACGGCGAGGACGGCGGCTGCGCGGGAGCGGTCGAAGAGCGGCCGATGAAGGAGGAGGAGCGGGATCGGAGTGGCGGCAACCGCCAAAGCCTGAAGCACGAGGAGTGTCTCCGGACGAGAGACGATGGCGTAGAACGGCGCCAAGAGAAGGATGAAGAGATCGAAGTGATCTCCAAGATAACTGTGCGGATGAATGGTCATCCCAAAAAAATTGCCGTGCGTCGTTTGCCAAAACACTTGGTTGAAAATGGCGAGATCAAGAGCGTTGTAAAGACCGTAGCGAAGTTTAAAAAACGAGACGCCGATGAGGAAACCGGCCAAGAGCGTCAAGAGAACAAGACATAATAAATAAAAGATCCTCCGAGACATATTAGCGGTTCTTGATGTACACCCGCTCTCCGAAACGCACATCAATGTATTCGTAGCTTGAGGGGTTGGCCGACTCGCTTTTGAGCATGTCCACCAGCCTGTCAAGCTGTTCATTCATGGGAACCGTCGGATCGAAGAACACCGCGTAGCCGTCCTCCATGTTCACGCGAAGGAAATGCGTTTCGGTGGAATCCACTTCAAGGCTCACGGGGTTGAGAGGCCCCTCGCGTAAAAGAAGAAGAAGATCGAGAAGATAAGACATGGTCTTGGCGTCAAGCACGCGCTCGCCCGGAGCTGGCGTTTCTTCCCGTAAGGATCGGATCATGGTAACCGCATGATCTTCTGCGAGCGTGTCAAGTTCATTCAGGACGATGCCGTATTCGTCCACGACGTACAGGTGTTCGCCCGCTTGCCACACGACGCGGGAAATTTTTTCGGCGACGCGAAGATGCAGTTCCCTTCCCTGCCGCTCCACGTCCAGACGATCAAGGCGAAACTGATCGAAGAGTGTTTGAGAAAGCTGTTCCTCGGAAAAAAAGAAGAGGTGGTCTTTCGGAATCACCAACATCTTGCGTCCAGCTAACGATGCTCGTGCCGCGCGTTCGATCACATCGGCTCCGATAAACTCGGCGCCGTCAATGCGATATGTTTTGAGACGAAGGAGCGGCGTAAAAAGGAAGAAACCTATCAATGCGCCTGCGCCCGTTATGAGTGAAAGGATGACCAGACGGCGTTTCCAAGGACGCTTCCCGCCGTCAAAATAAGGATTATGGTAAACCCCCTCCTGCCATTTTTGCCTCTGGGCGGTTCTGAAAAAATTTCGTCTGATCTGCATAGACGTTACACAACAAGACGCGGAA
>DNYJ01000011.1:36857-46438 GCA_003505155.1 Candidatus Uhrbacteria bacterium
TTCCAGCGGGGTAGTCTTTCACTTGAGCCACGCGCGAGTGCCAACTTAAGACGGGGTGGAGATTGAGTGAGAGGTGATGTGAACGCGCATCCGACTCGACGTTTTCGGAAGGCCACAATCCGTAAAGGGCGATGCCGGCGCGCACAGCCGTTCCATGAGACTCCGGGTGGCAGAGAATGGCGGCGGAACAAGCCGCGTGCACATAGCGTAGATTTGGGAGCATTGACGCCACGCTTCCGACTGTCTCGTAAAACAATCGAGTTTGTTTTTGAGTATCCTCCCTTCGCGACAGATCTTCTGCACAGGAAAAGTGCGTACACAAACCGATGCCATCAAGATGAGGCGCTTTTTGAATTTCTTTGACGAGGCGCGGCAGATCATCCGGAAACACTCCTTGACGCGCCAAACCCGTCTCAATTTTCACATGGACGGAAACATGTTTACCTTGTTTTCCGGCCGCTTCATTCAATAGACGGATTTGATCAAGATCGTAGAGAACCGGTTGAAGATTATGTAAGACGACGTCGTCCAGGCGTTCATCTGGAACAAAGCCAAGCGTGAGAATCTCTGCCCGTGGCAGAATGATCCGGACGCGGATAGCTTCCTCAATTGAGTCAACCGCGAAATGCTTCACGTCTTCTCGGTCAAGCATTTGCACAATTTCCGGCAAGCCGTGGCCATAGGCATTGGCTTTCACGACCCCAATGAACGCAACGTCTTTTGCCAAACAGGAACGCAGGACTCGAACATTATGCGAGAGAGCCTCCGAAGAGATTTCCAACCACGTTCGGTAGACTGGCACAAAAATCACCTTAGCGGATCAACGGCTTTCCCATCCAAAATTCCAGCGCTTTTGGAACGCGGATACTTCCGTCTTCCTGTTGAAAATTTTCCAGGATCGCCGCAAGCGTGCGTCCTGCGGCGGCCGTCGCGGACNNGCGGCGGCCGTCGCATCGTTCATGTGGACAAATATTTTGGTTCCATCGGCTCGCTTTACGCGTGTCTTCAACCGCCGTGATTGGTAATCGGTCATGAGATCCGCCGTGTGTGTTTCGCGGTACTTTCCCTGCCCCGGCATCCACGTTTCAAGATCAACGGCGCGTGCATCCGGCGTTCCCTGATCCCCCGTGCACTTCAAGACGACTTGATAAGGAAGCTCAAGAGTCTGGTTGATGTGCTCTTGAATGGCGATCATGAAGAGGTGTTCGTTCATGCCTTCTTCCGGCGTTGCAAACGACACCATCTCCGTCTTTTCAAATTGATGCAGACGCAAAATTCCCTTCATGTCTTTTCCGTAGGTTCCCGCTTCCCTTCGGAATGCGCTCGTGTGGGCAACGTAGCGGATCGGCAAGTCTTCCTCTTTAAGGATCTGGTTCATGTGCAAAGGACCGAGCGTATGCTCCGCGCTACCGATAAGATACGCGTCGTCGGATTCGATATGATAGCGTTCGTCCCGAGGCTCCAGACGCGCCATCTTCGCCATGACATCTGCGCGCATCATGAGAGGCGGCATGACGGGAATAAAGGGAGTGGCTTTCACGGCGAGTCCGGCCTTCTTTGCGATGCTCTCAAGTTTCTCTTTGTCCGTCAGTGTTTGCAAAATGAGTTGCACCAAAGCGAACTGAAGAAGAACCAAATCACCTTTGAGGTAGGCAAAACGCGAACCGGAAACTTCAGCGGCGGATTGTGCGTCAATCAGATCAAGATGAGCTCCAAGTTCCCAATGCTCCTTGGGCTCAAAAGAAAACACAGGTTTTGAGCCGACTTCGCGCAAGATCATATTCCCCTCTTCCGAAGTCCCCACGGGCGTGTCGTCCGAGGGCAGGTTGGGAACAGCGTTCAAGAGCGCTTCGAGTTCAGCCTCGACGCCGGTAAGAGCCTCTTGCGTCTTTCCTGCCGACTCTTTCAGCCGCCGCCCTTCCTCGATCTGTTTCTCCTTAGCCGCGGCATTGCGAGCTTGATTTGTGTCCCCGAGTTCCTGAACGAGACTCCGCCGCCGATCATCAAGAGCGATAATCCGCTCTGTATCAATGTCGGCGTTTTTGCGCTTTGCTATTTCTTGAATGCGCTTTGGATTCTCTCGAATAAATTGGATATCAATCATAGCTTTGAGGATTTATAAGTGTCTGGCTGAAAAGATTCCATGCGGATGATCTGAAGACTGGGCATATGGACGCTTGCCCAAGCGCGAAGATGTTCGGCAAGGGCGTGCTGATCGTATCCGACGCCGACGAGATCCGGTTTGACAAGTACAAGAACTCCATAGGATCCGAGACGCTGATCGCCGACGATCACCTCATTCACGAGAGGTTCCCGCTTGAGCGCCTCGACTCTCTCTATAAGCTTCTCTTTTGGCGGCCGCCCCTTGAGCTCCCTGACAACCGCATCGGGAGCCACGGCCACAATAAGGTGATTGGCTCGTTTTCTTGCCTGGGAGAAGCAGAAGCGATGCCCTTCGTGGATGCCGTCAAATGTTCCGAAGAGGAGGATCGTCTTCATAATTCCCAAAAAAATAACGGCTGTTTGGCCACTTCATTGTATCCCGCGAGAGGAGGATCGTCAAAGCTACAAAATGCGCGTGATCGTATGGCGCACCGGTCCTATGGGAAGTTCAATTTCAACGGTTTCTCCAGCTTTAGCGCCCAAAAATGCATTGCCCAAAGGAGATTCGTTGCTGATCTTCCCTTCGAGCGGATTAGCCTCATTGGCGCCGACGATCTGGAACGTCCTCGTCGTCCCTCCTGATTCCGCTTCAAAGCTGACACCGAGCTGAATCGTGTTACCTCCAGATGTTTCCTCAACAATCACCACGTCGAGAATCATACCTTCCAGCTGTTGAATACGCGTCTCATTCATCCCCTGGGCGTCCTTGGCTTCGTGATACTCAAAATTTTCTGCAAGATCGCCGAGTTCCTTCGCTTGAGAAATACGCTCCGCAATTTCGCGGCGCGTTTCCTTTTTGCGCGTCTCGAGCTCCCGCTTCAGCTCGTCCAGTTTTTCTTGTGAGAGATAGGTCGGCATATCCGGTACCGGGTATAAAAATAAAATCCTCCGAATTGGATGGTCTTCAAAGACTACGCGGTTTTAAAACTGGTGTCAAGCGCACTGTGGCTTGTAGCATGCACTACCGATTCGCGAACCACCAGGCGTAAATGTCGCGGGCGAGAGGGGCGGCGACGGCTGATCCTTCTCCGCCTTCTTCGATGAGGACCGTGACGACGAGCTCGGGATTCTCGTAGGGACCGAAAGACGTGAACCATGCATGATTCTCACGATCTCCTCCGGCCTGCGCCGTTCCCGTTTTCCCCGCCACGGGTTTTGGAAGAAGCGCGAGCGAACGCGCGGAACCTTCCGTTACGGCTTGGCGCATGCCTCGGCGAACAACACTAATCGTCTCGCGGCTCATGACTTCCCCGGAACGCACAACAGGCTCAAACTGGATTTCCACTCCGTTCCTTTCCGTCGAAGCGAGCAGATGCGGTTCAAAAAGAACGCCGCCATTAGCCAACACGGACGTTGCGACCGCCATCTGCAGAGGCGTTACGAGGATGTCGCCTTGGCCGATCGCCGCATGGTAGGTATCTCCAATATACCACCTCTCACCCTTGACTTCTTCCTTCCATGCCTTGCTTGGCAAAAATCCATTCGCTTCCTCCGGCAGATCAATGCCGGTTGGCTCTCCAAACCCAAAGAGCTTCGCCTGCTCGGTGATACGTTCGATCCCAAGCCCGCGGAAATCACCCAGTCCCCCGCCGATGATGTAGAAAAACGTGTTCACGGATTCCGCAATGGCTTTGACGACATTTGTTGTTCCATGTCCGCCCGCCTTCCAGTCCGGAAAAAACCAGCTGGCAACCGCCACGCCTCCCGTGGAAAGAAAGCTGGTCTTCTCGCTGATAAGTCCGTCTTCAAGCGCGATGGCCGCGACAGTCGGCTTGAACGTGGATCCCGGGGGAAACTCACCCATCACGGCTCGCGGAAACATTGGCCGATCCTCGTCTTCCAGCAAAGCTCGGTAGACATTCGGGGAAATACCTTCGGCAAAAGCGTTGTTGTCGTATCCCGGTGTCGAAACGAGTGCGCGAACTCCGCCGTCGCGCGGATTAAGAACAATAACCGTTCCCCGGCGTTTGCCAATGACTGACAGAGAAGCCGCCAGACGCTCTTCGATGAACAGGGAGAGTTCTCCATCAAGCGTGAGGCGGAGATTGTATCCGGCGACCGGCTCTTCCTTGCGAATGAGCGTCTCGGAGCGTCCCAAGGCGTTCACTTCCACTGTGCGAGTTCCGGGCGATCCCCGCAGGATCGTTTCATAGGACGCTTCAAGACCCTGCTTCCCCAACTTATCTGTTCGTTGGTAGCCGCTCGCGCGTTTGGCTTCATACTCTTCGGGAGAAATAAACCCGGTGTAGCCAAGGACATGGGAAAGCGCAGAGAGCGGGCCTTCTTCATACGATCGAACCGTAAATAGTTCTGCGGAGATTCCCGGCAAGCGTTCCTCTGCCAAATAGAGCTTTAAGGCCGATTCATAGGAGAGTGGTAAGTCAACGGGGATCGCATCGCCCTCCTTTCCAGAATCGTTTGCGATGGCAAGATCCAGATCCGTTGGCGACAAATCGGCAAGCCGCGCCGCCTCTTCCAGAACCGATAGACGCTCCGATCTTTCCGACGGAAGCTCCGAAGGCGTGATCACCAGCGTGAATGCGGGGGCATTTTGAACCAACTGGCGGCCTTGCGAGTCGTACATCACGCCTCGAGTTGCGGGCAGAACAAGCGTCCTCGTCCTGTTTTGTTCGGCGACGGCGCGATAAGCGTCCCCTTCAAACGTCTGAAGATAAAGAGCCTTTCCCAAAAAAAGCGCAAAAATGATTACCAAAACGGCAAATGCCAACATGAGTTGGCGAAACGTGAGCAATGTCTCGTTGAAACGCGCGCGCAGGCGTAGAGAGAGAAGAGCGTCGGGCGCCACGTCCAAAGCGGCTCGAGAGGAAGGCGCGAGACGATCTGTTGAATGCTCTATGGGAAACCATGTATTCACAAGGATGAGTCTTTGCGTTTGAATGAAAAGCGCTCGCGCACGCGAAGAAAACTAAGAAAGAGAAGGCCGATCCCAAGAAAAAATTCTGCAAAGAGAACGCTCTCGTAGAGAAGAAACCCGTTGAAAGCCAGGGAGAGCGGACTTGGTGAAAAGAATCGGAACAGCGCTTCGACCAGCATCCAGCCTATGGAAACAGTGAGGGATAGTCCAAGAAGTCCGTAGAGAGAGTGTCGAGAGAAGATGCGGCCGCTCGCATAGACCAAGACGGCGATCATGACAAAGGCGATCACTGTTTTTGACGACCAAAGCGAGAGAGCAAAATAGTCGTACCACACGCCCCAAGCCAAAAGATACCAAGCGCCGATGCGGCTGGGAATTTGATGGTAGAGCCAAACGCCGACGATGGGTACAAGCGGGATGATGCTCCATGGAAACGGCAGGGATGACACGAATCCGGTTTCCATCGCCGCGAGAAAAAGAAACAACAGGCTGTAAAGAAGAGCTCGGCTCATAGGCCGGAAGGGCGTCCAATGACGCCGACCGTTTGGTACAAGCGGGCATCAACCAGAGGCTCAATCGTCGCCCGTTGAAAGGGTTGAGTGTCGTCCGTTGAGACGACGGTGATAAATCCGATGACGAGCCCCTCCGGAATGTTGGACTCAAGACCGGAAGTAAAAACCAGATCATCGACTTGAATCTCCACCTGTTGCGGGATGAAGCCAAACTCGAGGAGCGAGCCTTTGGCGCCTTCGCTCACGCCGATGGTTCCGGGCTCGAGAATCTTCGAAGCAATACGACTGCGGTGATCTGTCAGAAGGCGTACGATGGAGAGGTGGGTGCGGGTGCGCTCGATCGTGCCTACCAAAATGCCGTCTTCCACCACGACAGCCGAGCCTTCGGACAATCCGTCGAACGTGCCCTTATTGATGACGAATTCGGCTCGTGCTCCATCAAACGACCGAGCGATCACTTGCGCGGGGATGATCGCATAAGGAGCGCCTTCTTCACGCGTGAAAGAAAGTAAGGAACGAAGTTCGTCGTTTTCCCGGCGCAGACGTTCCGCATCGAGCGTTGTGAGCGATAAGGAGGCGACGCGTTCTCGCAAGACGGACAACTCTTTTTGAAACTCATCGTAGGTGCGCAGATAACTGATCGTCCTTCCGAAAGACGCCCCCATCCCCGCAAAACTGCGCTGAAGAAAAAAGATCGGGCGCAAGCCGATCCCTTCAAGGAGAAGAATACCCGCGACCAGAAAACTGACAAACCCCATGAGTGACCGCCGGACCCGTTTGGAGATTCGCGGATGTCGCATACGATGATCAGATAATGGAAGTGTCCGTGGCTGATGGGAGAGCAATGTCCGCGAGAAGGGCGTCATCTTCAAGAAGATGCCCCGTCCCCCGCACCACCGTCGTTGTCGGATCTTCGGCCACACGGACGGGAATGGCCGTTCCCCGCGAAATAAGACGGTCCAGTCCGCGCAGAAGCGATCCGCCACCGGTCATGACGATCCCGCGTTCGTAGATGTCGGCCACCAGTTCCGGAGGAGTGATTTCGAGTGCCGCCTTAACCTGTTCGAGGATCGTATCAATCGATCGGCTCAATGCTTCCCGAATCTGCGCATCCGTAACCATGATTTCTTTCGGAAGACCAGTGATCATGTCGCGCCCGCGCATTTCCATTTCAAGCGGTTCTGCAAGTTCAATAGCGCTTCCAATGCGCATTTTGATTTTTTCGGCCACACGTTCGCCCAGCATCAAATTAAAAACGTCGCGCGCGTATTGAATAATATTCTTGTTCATTTCGTCGCCTGCGACAGGAAGGGATTTCCACGTTACGATTCCCGCAAGCGAGATGACGGAGATTTCCGTTTTCCCTCCCCCGATGTCCACGATCATAGTCCCCAAAGAGTCGGAGATGGGAAGCCTTGCTCCAAGAGCGGACGCCATAGGAGCTTCCACAAGAAAAACTTCGCGCGCTCCGGCGAAGGTTGTGGCGTCTTCAACGGCTTTTCGTTCAACTTCGGTGATGTCGAGAGGAACGCCGATCACGACGCGCGGTCTTGGAATGATCGTAAAGGACTCCTTATGGACGCGATCAATAAAGTATTTCAGCATTTTTTCCGTTATGTCGAAATCGGAAATGAGTCCCTTTTGGAGCGGTTTCGCGGTGAGGACGTGAGGCGGAGTTTTCCCCAGCATGTCTTGCGCGTCCACTCCGACGGCTAAGATTTGATTGGTGCGCGTATTGATAGCTACGACGGACGGTTCGTCGATCACCAGTCCCAAATCCCGCACAAAAACACGCGTGTTGGAGGTTCCAAGATCAATGCCCAGATCATGAGAAAAGCGTCCGAAGAGTTTATTCAACAGCATAGTTCGGACATTGTAACGCAATGGGAAGCCTCTTACAAGGAAACTTCTGACGCATTTTTGTGTTCGGAATCGCGCCGACGTCGGCTCATGGACTGCGCATTCCATTCTACGAGAGAAAGGAGGAGGATGAGAATCACCATTAACCACCACGTGAAGAGATTTTTTGACAGAAGAATAAAAGAAGCAATGGTGAGAATGGCAAGGAGAACTGATTGCCGAAAAGACACGACGACGTGCCGAAAGAGGATCGTTTCAGGCTTGACTTTCACACGGATGGCGACGGCCGAGAAGAGGATGGTTCCCACCAGCGCCAAAAACAGCGTGAGGTAAAAGAGACTGAATTCAAAAAGGCCTGCAAACACGGGATCAACGGTGAGGATGAGAAAAAACCAAATCCCCCAAGCGATCAGCGTGGAAAGAATCGTTAGTCGGATGAACTGTTTAAAACTCATGCGGAAGAAGTTCGGAAACAAGACGCGTTTGAACAGAGACAATCGGAGCAGCAGGAAGTTTCCGGCAGACGTATTCCATGACATCCACCGCTCGATCGCGGACAAACTCTGCGGAAGCGGAGGAGGTACAAGCAATCATAAGGATACCATCTCTCACACTCATCGCGCACACGTCTCCCTGCCTCGAAGCCGGCACGGTCAGATTGATCCATTCGTCAGCCGCCGCAACCATCTGCGCGGCCTCAACCTGCGAGCGAATATTCTTTCGTTCCATGAGCGAACCAAGAAGATCAGAGACACGTTTCATAACGAGAGGTTTCCTGCGATCTCAAATTATTGTTGTCACCTTTTTATACAACATCGGCAAGGTGTCCTGTCTCATGCGGAATTTTGTNNGCTTGAACATAAAAAGCGTTGAGCAATTTTGTTCCGGCCTTATGTTCCAAATCGTCAAAACCCCAATATGGTTGCGGATTCAGTTCTTCAAGACCAATACGCTTTTTAACTGATTCAAGCCATTTTTTGTGTCGGATATCAACGCCTCCAGCGTCAAACGAAATCAAGATTTTGCGTTCCTTTCGGTCAATTACAACTTTGAAGCCACGATCGCTTCGCGATTGCCCGTGGATTGTTTGCCGGAAACTCATTTCTCCTTTGGGATATTTCTCGCCGTCCTCTTGAGGTGCCCAGCCGTATTTAGGCAAAAGCATTTGCGGGACAAAGTGAATGGCGCGCGGCGAAGGCTCGATATGAAAAAGTGTTGTGAGTGAAGTTGAATTGAGACGTTGCGCTTTTAGTTCCCATTCGGCGGCGTTTGGTATCGGCAGATTATTTTCTTTGATACCAAGCAAGTCCTCAAGAGTATTGCCGATACCGCCGGCATTTCCTCGCCGCGCGTTGGGAACAAAACCCATCGCCGATATTTTTTTCAGCTTGGCTATCAGTTCCGGCTTTGTATAAGTTTTAGGTTTATTCTTTGCCATAGGATTACCAAAGTTTAGATTGGGCTTGATGTTCTTTTATTCTTTTTCGCGCCATTTCGCAATACTCCGGCGAAATATCAATTCCAATATAATCTCGCTTAAAGTTTATCGCAGAAATCGCTGTTGTGCCGGAACCCATGAATGGGTCCAAAACAATTTTAGCGTCCGTGGCGGAAACAATCCGGTCAATGAGATTCACCGGAAAGGCGGCCGGATGTTCGTTTTTCATTTCTTGTGTAAATTCCCACACGTCTCCGTGAGCATTCGCTTTTGGAGCGAGTTTAAACTTCGGCTTCGCAATGACATAAATAATTTCATAAGTCGGTAAAAAATAGCCGGGGTTAAAGTTTAGGCCGCCTTTCCGTTTCCAAATAATGATCTGGCGCACCGGAAAACCACTCACAATATCTTGCCTATCCTGTAGTAAGCTATCCTGAACGCGCCATTTGTGATTATAGAAANNGGCATCGCCGCAAACTATTTTATTGATAAAATCTTTGGGCCACTTCATAGTTATTTTGAATTCAAAAGCTCATCAATTGTTACATTCAACCCGGCGGCAATCTTTACGACTGATTGAATTGATGGTTTGGTTATCACATTCGCCTCAATTTTAGTGAGGGTTGTATAGGGGATGTCTGCCTTTTTGGCTAATGCGTCTTGCGTCAGCCCCTTTTTGTTTCGAAGTTGTCGTATTTTATCCCCAATATGTTTATTGTTCTTGCTTTCCATA
>DNYJ01000028.1:0-2146 GCA_003505155.1 Candidatus Uhrbacteria bacterium
ATGGCCGGTACAAAGGGTTGCCAAACCGCGAGGTGGAGCTAATCCCAAAAAGCCGGTCTCAGTTCGGATCGAAGGCTGCAATTCGCCTTCGTGAAGCTGGAATCGCTAGTAACGCGCCGATCAGCCACGCGGCCGTGAATACGTTCTCGGGTCTTGTACTCACCGCCCGTCAAGTCAAGGGAGTCGGAGATACCCGAATGTCGCTGTAGAGCGGCAGAAGGTAAAGCCGATGACAGGGACTAAGTCGTAACAAGGCACCCGTAGCGGAAGCTGTGGGTGGATCACCTCCTTTCTAAGGATGCTCTCCGAAGCTTTAGGCAAAGGAGAGCGAGTCGAGATCAGCCTCTTGGCTGGTCAGGAAAAGACGTTGCAATCGCTTAGATGATTAGAAGGACATTGGTTGTCGAAGACGAGCCTCATCGGGGCTCGTTTTGGTTGTTTCAAGTCTTGTCAGAGGAGAGATCGTCGTGCTATATTCTAGCGGCTTTTCACATAATCGAGATCCCAATACGGGCGTGTAGCTTCCGCCAGAGGCGGACAGGCAGATGGTGGCTAACCACCTTCGCTACACGCTACACACAATACGGGCGTGTAGCTCAGGTGGTTAGAGCNNTAATGACGAGGTCGATGGTTCGAGTCCATCCACGCCCACCATTCGACTCGCTTTGCTCGCTCATGGTCTTCGACCAGCGAGTTGCTGGCCGGGGTAGCTCAGTGGTAGAGCGCTGCCCTGAAGAGGCAGGCGTAGGCAGTTCGATTCTGCCCCCCGGCACCAAAAATGTCCGAGATCCGTCTCGGATGTTTTTGTTTTTGCGCTTGAACTTTTTCCACGACTTTGCTAGTCTGTAANNCGAGCCCCTCGTCCCCGACGGCGAGACCGCCGACATCGCCATCGGCGGCCATGTCGACGACGACCCAGCCGAACGCTCTCCCGACCACGCCGCGTGAGCGGCACCACTCGTTTCCCGCCCTCATGGCGCGGGATTCCCATCAAGGAGGTCCACCAAGGACCTCTCTTCCAATTCCGGAGTAAACGCAGATGAGCGACCAGCAGAGCGGACCGGATGAACTCCACACACGACTTCTCCGAGACAACAAGAGGCTCCATCAAGAGCGGGACACCGCACGAGCCGAAATCAAGCGACTGCGCACTGACCCACGAACCGGCTTCCTGCGCGAGTTCTCCTTCATCGAACACCTCGACGCGCTCCTGCGATCACGCCTCAAGACGGGCGGAGCCGTGAAACTCCTACACGGAGTGTCGCAGGCAAGGCTTTCAGACGACGAGATCATCGAACTCTACCTCTCCCTCGTCATCTTCGCGCCGACCTACCCCGACCCTGCACTCGGGAAGATGATGGGCATCCGCAAGCCAGAGCCCGTGCTCGACGAAGCGTTCGCCACGCTCGGCGCCGAAGTTCGGCCCATGCTCGCAACCCACGAGCTTATCGTGGGACTCGACGACACCGACACCGAGGTCATGATCCCTAAGCACGTCGCGGGGCATCTCGAAGACCGGCTGGCCGCGCTCTCCCTCGTCGAACCGCCTCGCGTGAGCGCGCGCTTCGCGAAGGAAGCGACCCAAGGCATCCGAGCACGGACAAGCGGAAGATCCATCGCAGACCATGTCCTGCCCTTCCGCTTCGACTACGGCGGCGCCATCCTCGTGGAGGCGCTCGCGGCCGCCAACAAGTTCTTCGCTCGGTTCCGTCAAGGCTCTGCCATCCCCAGCGTCCAGCTGGAAGTCGCCCGACGGCTCCTTCTGGGCATCGCACGGGAGCGCGCCGAGAACAGCCGCTCGCTCGCATCCGCGGCTCTGCAAGCCCGCCTCAAGCACGCTGGCGTAGAGGAGATGAACCACGCGCTGGGCTACCTCTTCCAAGGCGAATCCGTCCTCGATACGAGGACGCAGGACGGCGTCATCCACACGTCGCTCTCGAACGGCGACGGGATCGGTCAGAGGACGCTCGACGGCGGCAAGCTCGAAGCGGCCATGGAGAGGCTCCAAAGCATCCGAACGAGAAATCGGATCGAGAGTCTCGTCCGCCGCGCTCGGGATCACACGGGCGAACACCCAAGCGCCACAGAGCTCGAACGCCTCACCGTGCTTTCCGCCCACAACCGACTCGACGAGTTCTAGGCTACG
>DNYJ01000028.1:2168-18309 GCA_003505155.1 Candidatus Uhrbacteria bacterium
GTCACGCCGCACGCCGCGCACATCATCACGGAAGTCGAGGCCTACGACGGACCTCTCGACAAAGCCTCGCACGCAAGTCGTGGCCGCACGCCGCGGTGCGAGATCATGTTCGGCCCCGCGGGACACTGGTACGTTTACCTCGTCTACGGCATACATTCGATGTTGAACGTCGTGACCTGCAACGAAGGCTACCCCGCCGCCGTCCTCATTCGAGGCACACGCGAAATTGAAGGCCCCGGCCGCCTNNAACCTCCCACACGGAGTCAAAATGACCATGGCAGATGGCGGATACGCCACCCCAACCTTCCACCCCATCGAAGGCCTCACGCACTTCGGACTCGTCTTCCCCTACCACACCGACCTCCCGAGGTCGAAAGAGCGGCTCCTCGCAGCCTTCCGAGCCGAAGCCGGCTCCTTCTTCGATGCTCTGGGCCTGACCACAACGGTCACTCGCCTGCCCGCCGGGTGGAGCGATCCATGCAGTCGGAGCAAGCTGCGCGTGAGCGTGGGGGTGTCCTACAAGGCCGGCGCCATGATCTCCTTCGCGCCCTGTCGCGATCTTCTGAGGATCTGGAACTACGAACGAATCTTCGGTGTCTTGCACTACGCCATGCGGGTGCGGAATGACCTGATCGTCGAGACCCTCAAGAGACTCAAGGCCGCGAACTACAAGGCCACGTCGAGCCGAAGCGCCGGCCCGAGCCACAAGAGCTGGTACGTGATGGGCCCCTGGGGCTACGTCTTCGAGCTCCAGACCCTCAACGGCCCCCACTAGCCCCGCGACATCTTCTTCTTACCCCGCATCTCGCGGGGTCTTCGTTTTCCTATCCCATCTACAACCTACCCCCTACCCCCTACAACCTGCCTTTGCTATACTTTCCCCTGTATGAAAAACTTTTTCTTGTTCGCTCTGGCCGCGTTCGTGGCCTTTGGAGGATCCTCGGTCTACGCCGAAGCGCCAGATCGCTATGCCGATGCGATCGTGGCATCTAATTACCAATTCCAGAGCGAGAGAAACGCGCTTGGCGCTCCCGACCGCCTCTATGCCGACACGTCAACGAACGGCGCCTATCTCAAGCTCGACATGGGCGAGAGCGAGGAGGGCACCGGGGATCTCACCCTCCACTACGAAACGTGGAGCGCTCAATCCCAGTTGAGTTTCGACTTTTACGGAACCGATGGAACCTTGCTCCACTCCTACGGCAACTTCGTGCCACTTCAAAACATGTGGGTCATCAAGTATCCGCTTGAAACGCCCTACCGTTACGTCACCATCAAAAGCAATGCAACGGCCACCATTCGCATTGATGCGATCGAGTCGGAGAGCGTCGTCTCGAGTGTAACGGTTGAGGACATTCCGTTCCCGACGGAAGAAACGCCGGAGGACATCGAGATCATTGACACGCATCCCCTGCGAGGACAACTCGTGAAGCTCACCGATGATTGGAACGATGCGACCGATGCTGACAAGGTCGTGTACTTGCTTGACGCCGACAACGCTCGCCACATTATTCCAAACGAAGCCGTCTTCCGCTCATGGAATCTTTCGTTTGATAGCATCACCATCATTGGGTCTGGAACGCTCACCGGCATGCCGCTCGGGAAAAACGTGTTTGTGCGGCCGGGATCGAATCTCGTCAAAATCACGGCAAGTCCGAATGTCTACGCCGTCGAAAAAGGAGGCATCCTGCGATGGNNCTCGCCGCCGCGCACGAATACGCCGGCCGCCTCGTTTACCAAGACTCCGACCGCTGGCCGTTCTAGAAAAAGCCGTACTATTCTTCTACTGTTGTTCAGTGTTGTAGCCCCAAAAGAACTTGCTTGAACAAGGTACCGTTGACACGATAAACTCCTTTCGTTTCATCTTTGGCCACAAACGTCGTATCTATCAACGGTTGAACCGCATCCGCATCCATATCCGAAGTCGAAACTTCACCTTCCAAAATCAGTCGGTCGATGAGAGCGCGTTCCACATCGTTCATGGAGCGGTTATATACTTGTCTATAATTATCGATTGCCGATCTGAAAGCATCCTGAAGTTCCCAATATTTTTTTCCAGTTAATGCGTCTATGTCTTCGGCACGATACGAGAACCTATAATTTTTGTGTTCGGAGAACTGAGTCATTAACGCGCGGCAAACCTGATTGACTTCCATTGGACGGCCTCCAGTAAACTCAAGGATTCGCCGAATCGCGTCATCAGTAAAAGTAATTTTCGTCCCATCAAGAGGTTTCCTGACCAGCCTTCCAACCTCTTCCACAATAAGCGGCCGCACAAAATGAGTTTCATAGCCGACAAAAATCTCCTGAAAAGAATCTTCAAAAGAAGCGATCCTGTGCAAGACAATGGCAAGCCGTATCTGGCTTAAATCCTTGAGACTGGCAAGATACTTCATTTTTTCCGGTTGTTTGATGAATCCAACGACTTCATCAAGAGATAAAAACATCTCCTCGTCTTTCTGTGCAAGATACTCATTGAGAAATTCAAAAGGAGATTTTCGACTTTTTGTCATTTGTTGTTTTATCTCATCCTCCTTTGGATATCTGTCCTTCGGTTTCACGTCTCCAAACTCCCTCTCGACAATAAATTCGACGACGCTGTCTGCTCCAAAATGGTTTTGAAAATCTTCCAATGACTCTTCTTCGCCCAAATACTCTGTCATGGCATCGATGAATAGAGAGTGTTTCGCGCCAAATTGATGCGTCTCTAAAGATCTGACCATGCTGGTTTTTCCCATACGCCAATTACCTCGAATCAACACAGGCATATGAGAACGAAGTTTCTCTGCGATGTCGGCTTCTTGATCGAGCCGAACCATGCTATCGGGGACGGGCATGGCTTGCGGATATTTGTCTGCAACCGTGCTAAAATATTTGTCTATTTTTTCTTTCCGCAAAACTTCGATAACAAAATCTAGGTCATCCGCTTCCCATTGTCCGTCTTCCACTTGTTCGTCGGTGTATTTAAGCCGACCCTCTGCTTTAGCAAACTCATAACGAGATTCATCTACTAATCTTCCCCTCCATGGGTCTTTTTGTATTCGTCTCATCAATGCTTTGATGTCTGCAAGATCCTGCTCTCTCTCTACGGCAAATACCTCATCGAACAGAGCGAGTTCTTGAGCCTCAACAGCGTTCGTCCCGGGTGCCGTATCCCCACTTGGACGTCGCGTGCCTTCAAAATCTCCCATAGTTTTATTCGATGAATCTTTATTGGCTTTCAGAAAATCCAACTTGGTCGGGGCGACAGGGCTCGAACCTGCGACCTCGTGGTCCCAAACCACGCGCTCTAGCCTGCTGAGCTACGCCCCGTAGCGCGGCAACTCTAGCAAATATTCTCTCTTTGATCAACTGTACCGGTAGTACCTTCTTCGCCCTTTTCCTTGCGAAAGATTCGTATACTTGCGAAACTCGCAGAGCGCGCCTTCCATATTGGTGAGCGAGAGAAACGGCATGTTAGAGCCTGCTTCCATATAGGCGATGTCGCGCCAAGCATCGGGAAGCATCGAGCCTTGTGCGATGTGCAACCGACGCAACGGTTCCTCGCGTTCTCCTGCGGTAAGTTTTCGTCCTACAAGAAGATCCAGCCCCCACGCAGCTCCAGGACCGATCGCCACAAAATCGTTGTCCGTCCATCCTTGGCGAAAAAATCCCACCGAAGCAAGATCCGTCCAAATTTCCCCGGCGAGAAATGATCCGACGCAAGGAATCGTCATCAGGATTTCGTGCGCCGCCTCTGGAGTGGGTGCCCCGTCCAACCGTGCGACCAAGTCGGGAACGTCAAGCGCCTTGAGATGCTCAAGAATCGTCACATGCTTGGGACGTTCGTCATGCCCGGGAGAAATAATGTAGGCGTTGTTGAAAATCGGTTGACCTTTCCTCCGCATACGCTCGAACCCCGCGAGCACCACATCCGTCTCTTCTTGACGAAAGAGATCAATGCCGAGATCTTCGTACAATCGCCGCAGATTGAAAAAACGAAAAAAGACAATGTTCAAAACCTGCTCCCGACGATTCCGGCATCGGTTGAGACGCCCCATGAGTGCGCGCGTGGAAGCATCGAGCTCGCGGTACATGTTGCAAAACTTGTAGGTCGAAAGAATCGGGTCTTCCGTCCAAGGCGCCGGTAGACGTAAAACGAACCGTCGGTACCAAATGGACTGACGCTCAAAAATGAAGGCAAAGAATCGCTCTTCCATCGTCACGATTGATCTTCCACCCAAGTAACTCCGACCGCATCGAACTGCCGTCGCAGGTCGGCTTTAATCACCTCCAGCATATCGTTGAGCTCCGGAAAGTGGTAAGACGCCTCATCAAATGCCTTCACCGCTTGGTTCGCGTAATCACCATGAAACTCTTTGGGAATGTACACCTCCACACCGTGTTCCGCGATGTGAAGGAACCCTTCCATGCGGTCGAGTGCCTTCACAAACTTTGCCTCTTTGGATGTTTGAAATTCGAACGTGTCCCAAATGTTACGCACCCAATCGCCAAACGCAACTCCTTCCGTCAATTCCTCCATTGCCTCTTTTTCCTTTTCTTGTTTCTCGGAGACGGCACGTTTGCTAATCATGAATTCGTACGCGTCGAAGTCGCCCGTCTTGGCTTCCGCAAGGTCGTGAAGAAGCGCGATGCCGAGCGCTTTTTCAAGATCAACGTCAACCTTGCATTCGTGACCGATGAGAAAGACCATAAGCGTGAGCCTCCAGGAATGTTCTGCAACGGTATCGCCATCGCTTTTAAGAGAGGCTCGAAACCTGGGAGAGGATTTGAGTCCTCCGGCTCGATTGAGAAACAAGAGGAGCTCTTTGACTTTGGTAACTTGCATAGATGTCTTGGTTCGGGAATAAGATGATGTACATGATACCAGTTTATTCTTCCTTCTCAATGTCTTCGAAGTGTCTGATCGGAAACATAGTTGAAGGCCCCACTCCACTCTTGCGAGCTTCGTTGGGGGCGAGGCTCTCCCGACCGCACCAAGGTGAAGCCGGGAGAGCGAGGGTGAAGGTGCGATTCAGGGCTTCCAACCCCCCTGGCACAGGATCAGCTCCATGAATGCCGCCGCATCCTCGATTTCGTTGATTCCGATGATTGGTTGAACGAGCATGCAGCGGAACTCGCAGTCTGCCGCCGCACACGCGAGCTCTAGTGCCAGCTCTCCTTGAGCCTCGGTTGCCAGCGGCAATGGGGGATGACCCTCGCCCCTTCTAATACCGAGAAAATTCCTGTAATTGGCAAGGTACTCGACGAAGAAGGTGGGGTAACCTCCACGACGCCCAGAACCTTCGAAGAGTTTCCTCTTTTGTTCCTCTCTCAGTGGCCGGTCATCTCGCTTCGCCCTCACTTCATCGATTGCCTCGAATCCAATTTCGGCCCACTTTGGGTACGAGTATGGGGACTTTGTCATGTGCTATTTCCTCTCACCACCTCCCGAGCGACATTGCTCGAGAGGCGGAGTTGAAGGGGGAATGCGTGATGCGTTCCCGAGGCTGGGGTCCTCCCGTTACTTCCTCTGTCGCCATATCGACTCGAGAGTCGGGCAGTAGGAGACGCCTGGTTTCAGATAGGATAGCTGCCCAATCGTCGGCTCATCGTGAGGTATCTGCAGAGGCATACGCGCACCATGACCGGCTAACGTGATCCGGTCGTACGCTTCGTCGTAACGTATGTAGATCGGTCCAAACTCCCCCACCCTCTCGGGACCTTTTTGGAGATCGAACGCCGGAAGGTAGTAGCGATTCCCCCGATGCGCCGTCATTCGGAGAAAGTTCGGGTGTTGTGCAAACACACACAGTGGTTCGAGACACAAGAGCGACGTCGGTGACAGACGTTCGCGTGTCCAGTGTGAATCCCTCCATGGGTACGCATTCATTTGGACTCGCAGCCACCTCCGCGTCATGGGCTGCCACGATGCCCCCGAGATGTCTCGAACATCATAGGGCTGAAGTTGGTCGATGTTGTGCTCCGCCCACGATCGTGAGTAGACACTTTCCGACCATCCCCAGATGAACCGGAACGTCGAGGTAATCGTGTCGAGTGAGTCGACCAGCACGATCGCCACTTGATCGTCATGCAGACCTGGATCTGGAGAATCCTCTTTCCCCACGAACTTCAGACTCGCGGGGTCGACACCCTGCCCGCGCAGCCGACCGTCGGATTCCCGACGAACCTGATCGGGAGAATGGTAGAACTGGCTCCACGGCAGTGCATCGTTCATGTCCCTACCATCTCACCACCTCCCGAGCGGGGTTGCTCGAGGGGCGGAGTTGAAGGGGGAATGTATGGCACATTCCCGAGGTTGGGATCCTCCCCGCCGCGTGCGAACACACGACGAGGAGGATCAAGGCGGAAGGACGCCGTGCTACTTGGGCTCCAGCACCGGGTTCTGGTCATCCGGGGGCGGCCCTCCGGCATCATCGATGTCCCGGTAGTGCTCCTGCCACCGCTCGTTCGACCAGTCGTCGGACTTGAGCCCGCCGCTGGAGGAGCGGCCGGAGTCGGGGCCCTTCGAGCTGTCGGGGGAGGAGCGGCCGGAGCCAGAGCTTCCGCCCTTGCTTCCGGAAGAAGAATTGGGACCCATGCTGTTTTTCCATTCCGTCCTGTTCGCGTGGACGAGACGCTTTCTCGACCCGAGCCCATCGCGTGAACCATTCACGGATCGGAGCGGGATGAAGACCCGGACGTGAACACGTCCGGTGTAGAGAGTGAGAGAAAGACCGATGGTCAGCGGTAGATCGCGGGGATCTCCGGCAGGGGCGGCATCTCGAGTTCGACGCCGAGGCGCTCGGCGAGGAACCGAAGCGCGAGCTCGATTCCGCGGGGAATGTTGAAGAATCGCGATCCTGCGAAGACCCACTGGGCGCGATCCGACCAGTCGGGACGTGCCTGCGCGAGCGCTGATTCCTGATCGTGCACTCTCGCCTGCCGAAGCTGCTGGAGATGCATCTGACCCTCGTGCCAGAACGGACCGAGGACCTGTCCGAGCTGGTCGAGATCTCCCCATCGCTTCACGGAGAGGTCTCCCGCCACGGCCTCCGCATTGACCTCCATGGTCGAACGTAACTCCCCATACGCTCCACCGCACAGAGCGGGGTTGCGCCCGAGCGAGTAGTCGAGGAGCATGGCAACCCAGCAATCCATGGGACCCAGATCGCCGACGCGCGAAAGTGCCTCTTCGAGGGTCACCTTGCGCCCCCCACCCTTGATGCCTCCACATCGGCACGGCGCACAGCCGCACCAATGGCAAGAGTGAATTCCCTGCGCGTCGGGCATCCCGTACTTGCGCAGGTGATGTGCCACGAACTCCTCGGCGGTGAGGGTTGGATCCAGAGTGCAAGCGACGAGGTGACCCAGGATGATCCCGAGCCCCCTCTGCATCTCGAGCTCCTCCCACTCGGCGAGTTGATCGGGGGTGAGCTTGTCGCGACCGAAGTTGATGAAGCGTGCGAGGTAGCGCGCGGACGCGAGCGGACCCCGCTTGTCGCCGAGTTCCATGGCGAATGTCCCCATGGTGGTGGCGATGTACTGCTCCAAAGCCCCCACGTGGACGAGGAAGGGATCCTCGCTGTCACGATGGGCACCGAGGAGTACCGCGTGGCGAAACGTCATACGCATCGCCACGTTATGATCCAGTGCCACCCCCGCTCCGAAGTCGGGGTCTCCTCCATCCGTGATGAAGTGGGCGGACATCTCCTCGGGAGTCGGCTGCATCTTTCGCGCGCAGTCCCGGTAGGGAGACTTGCGCATGGCGAGCTCGAAGGGCGCGAACTGGTACATGTGCACCAGCTGTACATAGGGAATGTCGAACTGATTGAGGATCAGCTCGTTGAACTTGTAGATGAGCGAGATAACGCTCAACCAACTCCAGTCTTTGAGCTTCATGATGACTGCTCCTTCTGTCAATGCACGAACGGACAGCCCGTGTGCTTATTGACAAAGCAATATAAACAGTTCTATAGTTGTTTTCAATCATTAAACCCTCGTTTGTAAACTGGTTATTTACACTATGTCCAAGGTTTCAAGTACACGACTCTCTCAAACACTGGAATACCTCGGTGTTGGCAAAAACGAAGCCGATCTGTACTCGACCTTGTTGCGCTACCCCGCCTCAACCGTACAGGAGCTTCAAACCAAAACCCCCTTCCCTCGCACCATGCTCTATTACGTCCTTAATAACCTCATCGCGCAGGGGTTGGTGAGTTCCACCAAGTCCTCCACCAAAACCACCTACGCAGCGGAAAGCCCCGACCGTCTTTACGATTTGCTCGCTAAACGCGAAGAAGAGTTCGCGGCGCAGGCGAAGACGCTCCGAGAACTGGTCCCAACCCTCAAACAAAAACACCGTCTGGCGGGCAAGCGCCCCGACGTGCGTATCTTTGAAGGTATGGACGCATACAAAAAAGCCCTCGAGGAAATTCTTGTTGCTAAGCCATTAGAGATTCTGGCGTTCGGGGATCCCGATCTTCGACAATCATCAGGCATCGAAGCTCGTGAAACTTTCGACGGGCGACGCCGTGCAAAAAAGATCGTGAAAAAAGTTCTACTCCCCGATTCGCCCAAAGCGCGAAACATGCTTTCCGTTCGCCAGTATGACGACTACACGCAATTTCGATTCACGGACGAAGACTTCGGAGTGGATCTTCTCCTCTTTGATGGTAAGCTGCTCTACACGACCTATGCGGATCGCGAGCCCATGACGATTCTTATCGAAGACGAAGCCCTCTGCACCATGCAAAAGCAATTTTTCCACGAACGATGGGAGCGTTCCGAGGATGCAACCTTGACGCGATACTCGTCCTAATATCCAAACATCTATCCCTATGAACATCTTCTTCGCCGCCGCTATCCGCGGAGGCCGCGCGCAACAACCCATGTACACAGCGATCATCTCGACGCTAAAACAACGAGGGCACGCTGTTCTCAACGAACATGTTGCCGACGAAGAGATTTCCGATTACGGCGAGACGGATCTCTCCAAGGAACAGATTCATAAACGGGAAATGGAGTGGCTGTCAGAATCGGATATCATCGTTGCCGAAGTCACTACGCCAAGTTTAGGGGTCGGATACTTGATCGCACGAGCCCTCGAGATGGGTAAACGCGTCGTCTGTCTCTATCAAGGTGAGGACACACATAAACTCTCGGCAATGATCAAAGGCGACACGCGTGTCGAGGTTATCACCTACACAGACACAAACGAGCTGAACGATGTGTTAAAATGAGATCGTATGAGGAGGAAGCGAGATCACGAACTTATCTTGCATGAGCTTGGGAGGGATATTGTGCGCGAGGAGCTTTTGACGGTGGGAGTCAAAAGCAAGGTCAAAAACGTCGCGCGAAAACTTCAAAGCTTCATGAACAGCCACGATGGAGCCGTACCTTCTGTGTTTGTGGTGGACGCGAAAAAACGTCTGCTGGGAGAAGTGCCGCTCGTTTCGCTCATTCACGCGGAAGATGACACGCTTGTCGGAGAACTTCTGCACCGCGTACATACGGTCCACGATCGCGTTTCCAAAGAGGAGCTCGTGAAGGCCGCGGTAGAAACGAAAACCGACCGACTGGCCATTGTGAATGAACACGCGGCGCCGGTAGCAGTCGTGCATACGCATGATCTCCTTGATCTCGCCGTGCGCGAAGCAAGCGGACATTCCCTGCGCCTCTTCGCGGGCGCGCACCACGACGAACGGCTCGCTGACGGCCCCTTCACCGCCGTAAGGTTGCGTTACCGATGGCTCATCTTAAACCTCGCCACTTCCATCCTTGTCGTTTTCACTGTCACCCTTTTTGAATCCACCATTTCCCGCTTTGTCATTCTTGCCGCCTACATGCCGCTTGTGGCCGGCATGGGAGGCAACGCCGGAGCGCAAGCCGTGGCGGTGATGGTGCGAGGCATTGCGCTTAGAGAACGGGAACGTTTGCCCGCTTTGCGTCTCATCGGAAAAGAACTTGCCACGGGACTCATGAATGGTCTCTTGACCGGAACCTTGATGGCCGTTGTCGCCGTCCTTATCGGCCAGTCAGCGCTTCTTGGACTCGTCCTGGGAATCGCCATCGTCATCAATCTGTTGGTCGCAGGCATCTTTGGCGCCGGAGTCCCGATGACACTCAAAGCTCTCGGCTTCGATCCCGCCCTTTCCGCATCTATCTTCGTCACCACCGCCACGGATATTTTCGGCTTCATCGCTTTCTTGGGGCTCGCGGGACTGATTCTTCTCTAGGGGCCTTGATTGAGAGCTTGGATTACGTTACACTGCCCACGCAAAATTCAAACCGCGCGGGTATCGTATAGCGGTTATTATCCCAGTTTTCCAAACTGGTGATGGGGGTTCGACTCCCCCTACCCGCTCCACAAACAAACTACATCGTGGTTTCTTTTTGTGTGCGCGAAGAGAAAATCTTCTGGTGAGTAAATCTGGACGATCGTGTAGTTTTACTCACCACATGAAAGACCGAGTACATCGCATAATTGTGGATGAAGAGACGGATTGGCGGCAATAAGACCTCTGGCTTCACCCAAGACAAGAGGCTTGCCGTCGCCATTGGTCACGAGGCACCCGGCCTCCTCCAAAATCACTTTTGCCGGCGCAAAGTCCCACCACTGTCCGCCGGTAAACATCCAATCCTGTTTTCCTTCCGCCACGGATTTTACTGAAACGCAAATCGCCCAGATGCTCATTCCCGTCATGTTTCTTGAGAGCATAGCTTCCATATAGGCCATCAGCCGACGACGCTGTTCTTTGGGACTCACCCATTTGCCAGACCAACTTGATGCGGTGCCAAAGCTTGAGTCGAGTCTCTCACGCGAGCTCGCTTGCAAACGTTCCCCGTTCAGCCACGCGCCGCCTCCGCGCTTTGCAAACAAAAGTTCGTCAGTGACGGGAAAATAAATGGCGCCAAGCTCGATCTCTTTTTCATGTTGGAGAGCCACCATTACGCCAAACAAAGGCCATCCGGTTGCAAACATCTTCGTGCCGTCCAGTGGATCAATGATCCACGTGTACTCGCGATCCGTCTGCCAGTGTTCCTCGGGAATTTCTTCGGAGATAATACCGTGATCTTGATAGGCGCCGTGAATACGCGAGGTCAAAATTTCGTTGGAGAGCAGATCTGCCTCTGTCACAACATCATGCTCTCCATTCTTCGTGTACTTCACGCCCGTGTTCAAAAACAGAGGTCGAATCGCCTCCCCAGCCTCACGAACGATGTCTTGGATAAACTGATCCATAGGATTCAAAGTATAACACGTTATGGCTGGCCAGAAATCTTTTCATTCGGCGAAGCGGGGCAGTGATCCCACATGTAGCGGAACCACGTACGGAATGCATCGGCGATGATAGGATTTACAATGACCGTGAAGGAAAAATCCTCATCGAACCCGCCCGGATGAAGATCAGAAAGGATGTTTACATGGTCGCCAAAAATATCAACCGCTCCGATCGTCGAGTACCCTTTGGGAAGAAGGCGATAGTTTGTTTTGACATAGTTCAAAATTTCAGGACACGATTCTTGTACTTCCCAATCGAAGAGATGAAAGAACGGGATACGCGCCTCTACAGCTTCCTTGTAAAACGTCGGGAAGAAATCTTTGACGCGCGGATCAAGCCACCCACCCTTGGCCGCGATAAAATATGCCGGTTCACCGACATGAAGCATGTCACGCATATAATTCTTCCATCCCTCCGGCCCGCGATAGATAAACACCTCTCCGGTTTTAGGTTTAGCATTATAAAGGCGATCCAACTCATCGAGTTGCTCATCGAGCATGGCCTGTTTTTCCAAAATAAACTCCTTAAGTTTGTGTGGATCCACGGGCTTGTACCGATTCTCTCCCGATTGAATAACGACAAACACGAGGCCCTTTTCCGTCATGCGATTTAAAACGTCGTAGATGTTGCGGCGATTGATATTCGTCTTCTGGTTCAATTTGGAAACAGAAGCCTCACCCAACTCCAAAAGAGCCTCATACAACTCCGCCTCGTTCTTCGAAAGTCCTAGATTTTGAAACAATTCAACGTACATAAACGACTTTTAGCCAAATTTTGACCCAGCTCCTGAGCTAGCTCATGAGCTTGTCTGAAAATTGGCTTATTTTAGTGAGCTTGGTTGTGGTGGCATTTGCCACTCATGCAAATTATAGTATCTTTCCCTCATCCACTGCAATCCCGCTGTGGATGAATCCGAGAGCAACATGCACAGGCAGATCTTCATCGCCCTCGCGGGCTCCCTCTTCTCTCTCACTTTCAACACCCCCTGTCACGCGCAGACTCCGCCCCCCTTCTCCCCCGAGATCCGCCTTCTCCTGCACGGGACCAAGATCTTCGTCCCCTCGTCGGAGGACGGCAAGCCCGGCGTCGGTGTCAGCCTCTGGGTGATCGAGCCCAACCTGCTCGACACGAACCCGCAGGCGCAGGCGACCGCGGGGCTCCGCCTCGAACACACCGACGGCTGGGTCGAGTTCCTCGGCGGCGGGGTTTTCTCGCCAACGACCACCTCGCCTATCGTCCCCGTATTCGATCTACGGGCGTTCGTGGCCCCCGCCCGTCACCTCCACCTCTTCAGTGAGGTGTCGGTGTACGGCGACGCCATCTACGGCTTCGCCCAAGCCGACGTGCCAATCCAGCGAGGCGAGCAAATCGTCGCCAAAGTCGGCATCGAGATCGAGGCGGCGAAGGCGTGGGAAGGACCCGGCGGCTTCGTCGCTGTCGGCCCCGATGTCATCATCCCGTGGAGCGAGTTCTTCGCCACGGTTGTCGCCGTCCAAGTCCGCGGGACGCACTCGCCCACAGGACCCGCCGCAGACCTCGTCGGCCGCATCTACGCCGTCATTGATCTCTGACGGCAATCTCCCACCAAAAAACCATCCGACTCGCACTCGACCGGATGCACCCCTCCTCGATCGCCGACACTCTGCCGGCGATCTTCCAATTGGAGGAGCTTGATCTCGAATCGAGGTCAGGACATGGGTCATGCGGGAGCTAAGCTCCTGCATTTCGATCCTGACCCTACTTTGCTAAATTTATCTTAACCGGTTCCGGATGTGATTCCGGAACCGATCTGATTTTTGTGTTATTTTGAGCTACGCGAGTCCTATCGCCGTGATCGCGATGGCGAGAGCGTCGGAGGCGTCGTCAAGCTTGGGAGATTTCTTCATCCCCGTCAGGCGTAGGACCATTTCTTCCACCGCCCGCTTGTCTGCCTGCCCATTTCCCGTTACTGCCGATTTGACTTGTCCCGGCGTGAGCTCGACGACTCGGACTCCTGCTCGCGCGCAGACAAGGAGAATCGCCCCGCGAGCTTCCGCCACACCCATCGCCGTCTTGGCATTCGTCGTAAAGAAGATTTTCTCGATCGCGACGAGATCGGGTTTGTGCCGATTCAAAAGCTCCTCGATATCTCGAGCGACCTCTGAAAGCCGTGCGCCAATTTCAACTCCGGCCTCCGTTGTCGAGACGCCATAATCCACCACCTCCACATCAGAACCATTCCCGCCAGAGGACTGGCACAGCGTGCGAATAAGTCCAAACCCGCATCGGCCATAGCCAGGATCAATCCCAAGAATGATTTGAGACACCGTCATACGATGCCAGAATAACAAACAAGCGGGGTTCCTGCGAACCCCGCTTGTGCTCTATGCCTCGGGCGTTTCTTCATTGCCTTGTTCCTCCGCCGTGCTTGCCGCGTCCGGTTCTCCTTCCACAACAACCTCCGCGCCGCCCGCTTCCGCCGGCGCTCCCCCTTGCGACAACTCTGACGCCAATTCCACATCCTTCTCCTCTTCGCGTTTGCGATCTGCCGACGTTCCGTGAAGCCCCGACATATTCATGAATGGTTCCTCCGTATCCGCATATCCTGTTCCGGCGGGAATCAAGCGGCCGATGATGACGTTCTCCTTGAGTCCTTCGAGACGATCCACTTTTCCCGTTACAGCGGCGTTGATGAGAACGCGAGCCGTTTCCTGGAAGGAAGCCGCGGAGAGCCACGATTCGGTTGAGAGCGATACCTTCGTGACGCCAAGGAAGAGCGGCTCAATCTCCGCCGGAACACCACCCTTATTCTCGGCGGCCTCGTTGGCATCCAACCAGTTGGCGCGCTCGACGATTTCTCCGGGAAGAAGTTCCGTGTCTTTTGGATCCAGCACCTTCACGCGCGAGAACATCTGACGCACGATGATTTCCACATGCTTGTTATTGAGCTTCTGCCCTTGGGACGCATAGATATACTGAATCTCTTTAGACACATAGCGCTGAACCGCTTCCTGTCCCTGGTGCTTAAAGAGGAGCTGCAAATCAATACTTCCATCGGTCAACGCATCCCCTGCCGCAACCTCGTCGCCGTCTTTGACGTAGAGCGTATAGCCCGGAGGAATGATATGTTCACGTTCTTTTTGCGATTCGTAGACGATGGTTACAGCGCTTCGCACGACACTCGCAATACCGGAGACTTCCGACAGGATCTTTTCACCATCCTTGGTTTCGATCAGGACATCTCCCGCTTTTACTTTCGCTCCATCGTCAATTTTCACCTTGGATCCGCGTCCTCCGACAACTTTTACCTCATCCACTCCGACGTGGCTGACGCGTACGATCTTTTGGCCGGAGCGAGTATCAACAATTTTCTTTCCGGTATCCGCTTGAACGACTTCTCGTGAAGCGCGCTCGATGGAAATACGCCCGGAGACTTCCGTCATGACCGCCTTACGTTTGGGGTTGCGCGCTTCAAACAATTCTTCCACGCGAGGAAGACCCTGCGTGATGTCTTTGCCGGCGACGCCTCCCGTATGGAAGGTTCGCATCGTAAGCTGGGTTCCTGGTTCTCCGATGGACTGCGCCGCTATGATCCCCACCGCCGTGCCGAGCTTCACGAGCCGGTTGTACGCAAGGTCGTAGCCGTAGCATTTCTGGCAGATGCCGCGGCGCAGACGACAGGTCATGACCGAGCGCACGTGAGCTTCTTCCAAATCCTTCTTGGCGCCCTCAAGCGTCCGAATGGCGTCTTCGGTAACCAGTTCGCCCGCGGACACGATCACTTTCCTGCCTCCGGGCATCACGATATCGGAAAGCACGACGCGCCCCAAAATCCGAACAAGAAGCGGTTCGCCGATTTCTTCGGACTCCGCGCGCGTCAACACCACTCCCTCGCCGTCTCCGCAATCCTCTTTCTTGATAACGACATCTTGCGCCACGTCCACGAGACGGCGCGTCAAATATCCGGCGTTCGCCGTCTTCAAAGCCGTGTCGGAAAGCCCTTTGCGGGTTCCGTGGGAAGAGATGAAGAACTCGAGCACTCCCATGCCTTCCTTGAAGGAAGACTTCACGGGAAGTTCGATGATTTCTCCTGACGGATTGGACACAAGCCCCTTCATGCCCACCATCTGCGTAAACTGCCCCCACTGTCCGCGGGCTCCGGAATCAATCATGGTAAACGCGGGATTTTCCGGCGGCAGAGATTTCTTGGAGAGCTCCGATACCTCATCCTTAACCTCCGTCCAAATTTTGATGATGGCCTCATGACGTTCATTCTGCGTCAATAGCCCTTGCGCAAAGTAGTCTTCCACTTCACGCACGCGCCGGTCGCCTTCTTCAATGAGCGCCGGCTTCTCGATAATATCGGGCAAGTAGCTCATACCCCAGGAATAGCCGGATTGCGTAATGGCTTTGAAACCGAGTTCCTTCAGGTCGTCCAACAGCTTGGCGGTTTCTTCAAAGCCGCTCTCTTCAATGTTGTCGCGCACGATGTTTGCGAGCTCCTTTTTCGCCAAGAGCTTATTCAAATACGGAAGACTCTTGGGAAGGTGGTCGTTCACGATTACGCGGCCGATGCTCGTGGTGAGAATTTCCCCATCGGGCATGCGCACGCGGATCCACTGGCGCAACCCGATCTTTTTTATTTGGTAGGCGTACCCGGCGTCGGTCTTGTCGGCAAACGTGAGAATCCGATCTTCCGCTTTGGGCTCTGGCTCAAGAATCGTCGTCATGTAGTAAATGCCCCAGACGATGTCTTTCCCGGGAGTTGCCACCGGTCCGCCGAAGGACGGCTTCAAGAGGTTCTTGGTGGAAAGCATGAGTTCCGCCGCCTCGCGGTTGGCTTCTCGCGTCAAAGGCACGTGCACCGCCATCTGGTCTCCATCGAAGTCGGCGTTGAA
>DNYJ01000029.1 GCA_003505155.1 Candidatus Uhrbacteria bacterium
CAATCTTTTTGAGAAAATCCCGAATCGGCAACTACAGATGTTGCCGTAATACCAGTTCAGCGCGTGAAGTGTTTTAACGGGTTTGCCCATACGCCGCATTTATACTTTGCGATAGCGCGTTGTTCGCCCCTGGCCAATGCGCTCAATCTTTTTCAATCGTAGCAAGACGTCGATTGCTTGCGAGACGGTCGGACGTGCCACACCAGTCGTTTTCGCGATGTCTCCCGCAGTTACTTCATCAACCGTTTCAAGATATCGCCACACGATAAGCTGTTTCGGCGAGAGGATTTTCTCGATATTCTCATGCGACAGCAATTCGATTGCCTGTCTGGCCTGTTCAAGCGACACGCTCAAGAAAAACTCCAACCACGGCACGATGTTTTCGTGGTCGGTTCCAAACGAAGACTGGCTCTTGCGGAGAGCGACGTAATAATCCGCCTTGTTGTCCTCGACAAGTTTTTCGTGAGAGATGTATGGCACATATTCGTATCCCGTCTTCAACAACAAGAGGTTCGTGAGGATGCGCGAAAGACGGCCGTTGCCATCTTGGAACGGATGCATCGCGAGAAACTCTACGAGGAAGTTGCTGATCACAACTAGCGAATGACTTTCGCATCGCTTCAACGCATCTGCTGTCCATTCAACAAGCTCTTCCATGCGCTTTGGTGTGAGATATGCCGGCGTTGTTTCAAAAATAACGCCGACAGACTTTCCAGAGTCGTCGAACATCTCCACGGAATTCTCCATTTTTTTGTACTCGCCACGATGGCGTTCGTCCTTCTCTGTATATTTCAATAACTCCCCATGCAATTGCTTGATGACCCCCTCGGTAAATGGAATGTGTTTCCGTGAGGTAAAAACGTTTTCGAGCAACTCAAAGTAGCCCTGAACTTCCTGCTTATCGCGATCGGTGAACTTTTGGAGAGACAATCCACGCATGAACTTCTCAACATCTTCGTCGGACAACTTCGATCCTTCGATGCGTGTTGATGCTCCGGTTGAGGTCACCAAAACTGACCGTTTCAAGCGGCCAAGCACTTGCGGGTTTAGCCTTGCTCCACCAATCCATTGACCCTTCAGGTAATCGATTTGGTTGATGAGTGACCAAATATTTTGAGGCAAATTGCTGATACGCTTATCTCGGCTATCCATAGGCAATCTTATACTATGACTATAGGAGATTATATATGATTAAGGTTAGCCCAGCAAGTCATACCGGAAGAGTGCAAAATAACTTGGAGATCTCTCTCGTAACTTTGGTACTAATACACAGCCCTTCGACAAGCTCAGGACATTCGACTCGGTTTGTCGCGCAGGCCGGAGGCCATGAGCGAGGTTTGTCGATAGACAAACCGAGTCGAATGGCGGTGTTTTTTGGACAAAGTTCGAAAAACACCGCCACGAGAACGTCTTATCGTGCGTCCTTCCTACGTATGCAGTGGGGCGACCCATAGGGCCTTGTCGGTAACAAAACACCCTTCGCAGGGTTGGTTTGTTAGGGTAAGATGTGCGCAATATGGAGCAGTGGATTCACTCAAAGAGTCAGAATCGCTATCGGGTGCCTATTGACCTTGGATGTGTGACTCGTGTGCAACCTGATTCGATCGCGCATGTCGGGGATCTCATTCACGCCATTGACTATAATGCGCCAGAGGGCACGCCAATTTTTGCGGCTCTTGAGGGTGTTGTCATCGACGTCAAAGATGACTCCGAAGTTGGAGGGCTCGAACAATCCTTCGAGGAGCTCGGAAACTATATCGAAATCCTGCACGAGAATAGTGAAGTCTCTGAATACGAACATCTGAAATATCGTTCGTCTTGTGTGCACATCGGTGATCGGGTAATCGAAAACCAGAAGATCGCCGAGGTTGGTAATACGGGATGGAGTGAATGTCCACATCTTCACTTCATGGTGTATCCAAAAGATTCGCCGTATAAGACACTTGAAATCGCATTCGAGTAATCCGACCCACATGCCTTAAAATCGCCCTCCAGCGAATTCCAGAAAACCCCTTCAAAGGCCCAAATAACCTTGGTACTAAACCCACCAACACCGCCATGAAAAAAACTCGAGATGACCTCGAGTCTTTTTCTCTGCTCTCACGGGCTCAATTGACGATAACGAGTCGAGCTCCCGCCCATGGCGGTGAACTGCGAGGCTCTCATGCCATCACCACGGTGATGGCGGTTCCAAGCCTTATGTCAATGGTTTAGCTCAATTAAGTTACCGTGAGAGGTGTGTTGAGTATAACATCTACAAAGCCGCTTCCACAATCGCCTGAAGCTGTGCATAAGGCACGGCGCCGGACACGAGTTGGCCGTTGACATAGGTCGCCGGCGTTCCGGAAACGCCCGCCGCCTGTCCACCGGATTGGTCGGACGTGATATTCGCAGAATACTTGCGGGAGCTCACACAGTCCTGATACTTGGCAAGATCAAGTCCCAAATCCTGAACCGTCTCTTCATAACGGGCCGTGCCGAGCGCACCCTGGTCCGCAAACATCGCATCAGCAAACCTCCAGAACGCCGCATCGCCTCCCTGTTCGCCGACACACTCGGAAGCGAGCGCCGCCGGAGTCGCTTGCGGATGGAACGAGAGCGGGAAATGGCGATACACCCAAGCCACCCTATCTCCATATTCCGTCATCAGCTGTTGCATCGTCGGATGATGCGATCCGCAGAAGGGACACTCGAAGTCGGAGTACTCGACAAGCACAACCTTGGCCTTTTTAAGATCCCCCCGCACCCAATCCTCGTCGGTTACCTTGGGAAGCGTAGCGGAGGGAGTCGGTTGAGCGGCCACGCTCGGTTGCGTCGTCGTGGGAATCACAGCTAGTTCCGAGGCAGAGCCTGAACCAGATGAAATGCCTCCAAAGAAGAACAAGCCGACAATAGCCGCAATGGCAATGCCGGCGACAAGACCAAAGGCAAACATGGTTTGCGGAGGCCCCGAGAAGAAATCCTGCTGATCGGACATAATAATGAAGTCAGAAGTTAAAAGTCAGAAGTTGGACAAGTATAACAGATCAGAGCTTCTTTTGTCGAAAGCGGATAAAAAGCCAGATGCCGGCGGCAACCATGAGAACCGAACCGTATTGGGCGGGGGTGAAACCGAGGTAACGCTCATCCACAATAGCTCCTTCGCGGGCGCGCAGAAAGTCGAGGCCGAAACGGACGACTCCGTACCAGATGAGAAAGACGACAAGATAGGAACCTTGCCGCACCTTGCGCCCGGCCATAAAAAGAAAGGCAAGAAAAAGAAGGAGACCGTCGAAGGAAAGGTAGAGACCGAGATTATGCCGCACCACTCCGTCGGCGTGCAACATCCCAAGAAAAAAATCTGTTGGAACGCCCGGATGCATGTTGGTGAGAAAACAACCAAGACGTCCGATGAACGTGCCGAGCGGGAGACCGAAGATGATAGCGTCGGCGTAGGAGAGAGGATCAACGCGACGACGGCGCATGAACCAGAGCGCTGCTAAGAGAGCGCCGATAAAGCCGCCTGTGATTGAAAGACCTCCGTGCCAAATGGCAAAAATTTCGATGGGACGAGCAAGGTAAGTCGCAGGATCATAGAAGACGGCGTGGAAAAAGCGGGCAAAGATGAAAGCGCCAAGGACGATCCAGCCAAGCGCATCCCAAACGAACTTGGGATCAAGCCCACGCTGGCGGAGCATCCACTCGGAAGCCTTCGCGCCCGCAAGGATCCCAAGCGCCACCATGAGTCCCCAAACATAAATTGTAACGGGACCAAGTTGAACGGTTTGCAACTCAACGGCTGGAATCATAATAATAGTAATAGTAACGACGTTACTGAAACATCAATGTTTATAGGGATTTATAGTAACGTCGTTACTAAATTGAGCCTCGTATTCTTTTAACTGATCTTCGTGGCGAGTGCTCCATTCTTTAAGATGCTTGATGTAATCTTCCTTGTTTGGATAGGTATCCTCGAGATAGGTGCTCGTTACCACAGGTAGTTCTTGCGGCTTCCCCATGACCAGATGATGGCTACTGTATTTACGACGCTCCATGAGGCGCAAGGCCTCATCCCAATCCTGAACCTGCCCCTCTCTCCACGGAAGTCCAAAGCAATCCATTCCATTACCATGAATATAGATAGGAAGAAACTCAAAGTAAGCAGCATTGTTGATATGAGACGATTGAAAGGGACGATTAAAGAGGGACCCGCGCCTATCATACTTTTCATTGGTTACTCGGGCATAACTCTTTTGTAGGATGTGAAGAAATCTTGATATTCCATCATCATAACGTTGTGTCATCATGAGATGAAAATGGGTATCCATCAGATTAAAAGCAATAATATCCACCAGGGGATCTCTTACATCATACCCCGTCGCCTGCATTGTCTGGATTTCTGATAACCGAGCAATTTTGCCCCATTTGTGATGCGTGTAGTTCACGTCATTAAAGAGGTAGAGATATTCATAAAAGAGTAGAAAATCGCTCTCAGAGAGAAAGATCTTTCGGCCATCTACACCAGAATTATAGATATGATACGTCTCGTTTGTAGCGATCTCTGGAACTCTAGTCATAAAGCTTCGAATAGTCGCGAATTAGTAACGACGTTACTGAAACATCAATGTTTATAGGGATTTATAGTAACGTCGTTACTATAACGCGCCGAGGATGTGGAGAACTTTTTTATAATCTTTGAGGGCGGAGCGGAGATCGTGGGGTTTGACGCGCACCTCATGCTCGTGGACGATCTGATTGCGGAGGTGATGCGACCGCCAGATCACGCGCAACTCAGGGTAGCGATGCATAGCGAACTTGATCCGCCGCGCCATATTCTCCCCCATCATGTCTTTGCGCTTCAAGACGTCGTCCAGCAAACTGTCCGCCTTCACCACCGCCTGACGCAACTCGTGTTCGTTCGAGCTCGATCCCATCTCCTCGATCATCTTCCACGTCTTGCGTATCGCCACCCGATCAACGTCGTCCCGCCGCCAAAGTGATTGTAAATGCCACCGCACACGCCGCTCAAGCCAGACAACGAGCCACACAAACAAACTCAAAGCTATCACTACCCCAATGCCGTACCAAAGAATTTTCATGGGATCGAAGTCGAGCATAATCATTTGAGTGTTCGGAGCAAAGACCACGCAACAAAGTGACACGTTTTCTCATTGCAATCTTGAATTGGTACCCACTGCATGTCCACCACCTCATCAGGAAACTCTACGTTCATCGCCGATGTATCTCGTAGTTCATGTGTGAGTTTGACGAGATAATAGAGACAGAGCGTGTGAACAAAAACCTCCTTTTGCCGCAAATACATCCGATCTTGAAGCACGTGGATGGGGGCTTCTGTCGCCACTTCGCACCGATACCCAGTCTCTTCAAAAAATTCTCTCTTGAGAGCATCCAGCACGTTCTCGCCAAGATCAAGGCCTCCTCCCGGAAGTTCCCACTGATCGTTCCAACCAGGTTTGACCATTAAGACATCACCCGCCTCATTTCGAGCCAAGCCATATACGGATGGCCTCCACGCCGCCTCAACGCCATCCGGCTTCACATACTCCTTCCCTGTCGGATCGTGGAAGATATTGTGATTTGTCATAGGAAATGATGTTCGCATGAATCATTGATATAGCTTTCTCACGAACTACATTTTGGAAAAGGATTTTCAGTCGTCACGACTTCCACACGATCATCTTTGACTAACACCGCCTGATCATCCGTCAACCGCGTGACTTCTACTCCGTGCTCACGCTCGTAGCCCGCAATCTCCATCTCATACAAAGGTTCATAGTGCGGGCTGATAACGAGATCAACCATGCCCATGCCGCGCAAATCTTTGAGCTCAACCATATTCGCGTCGCCACCGGCGATCCCCGCTACACTCATATTCGTCCCCACAACAATGGAACCCGCGCTTACGCCGATGTAAAGTCCGCCACGTTCGAGCCACGGACGAAGAGCGCGGTCAAACCCGCTCTCACGAATCCACTTCATGAGATAAAACGTATTGCCGCCCTGCACATAGACGACATTGCATCGAACAAGAGCCGACTCGATCGCTTCGTCTGACATGCCAGCGAGATCAATTTCTTCAACCTCCCAACCAAGATTCTCCATCACAGATCGGTCGCGAATCACATACGTCTGATCTAGCTCCGGATTGGAAGCCGTCGTCACGTATAAACATCGAACCGGTTTGCCAAGTTCCGACGCAAACGTTTCGATTTCATGCTTCATCCGCATTCCAGCCGATGTAAGAAAGAGCCTCATACTCGCTTTTTCCAGCACTTCCAGCACCAGGTGCTGGATTAATCAATGTTTATAGGGGTTCTCCAGCACCTGGTGCTGGTTATCCACACCTTTAAATATCCAGTCCCGGTGATTGTTGATGCCAATCCGTCTTCGATTGATAGTATGCGCCAGCGCGTAGGAGGGTATATTCATCAAAGGGCTTGCCGATGAGTTGCATCCCAACGGGGAGGTTGTCCACGAAGCCACACGGGAGGGAGATTCCGGGAAGGCCGGCGAGATTGACGGAGACAGTATAGATGTCGGCCAAGTACATCGTGATTGGATCGTCAAACTTTTCTCCGATGTCCCACGCGACGGATGGCGAGGTTGGCGTCAGGATCACGTCAACGTCCTGCCCGGCAGAGCCCGGTCCGGCTTTGCCGGAAAACGCCTTGTCAAAATCCTCACGAATCTTCGCGCGTACCTGCAGAGCTTTTTTGTAGTACGCATCGTAATAGCCGGACGAGAGAGCGTAGGTGCCAAGCAAAATGCGCCGCTTTGCTTCTCGCCCAAACTGCGCCGAACGCGTTTTCACATACCGCTCCTCGAGCGTCGAGCTTTCCTCCGGCTTGCCATAACGCATTCCATCAAATCGCGCCAAGTTCGAGCTCGCCTCGCTTGGCATGATGACATAGTACGCCGCGAGCGCGTACTCGGTATGCGGAAGAGAAATCTCGATGATCTCAGCTCCTCCTTTCGCAAGCACGTCTCGCGCCTCCTCCACCCGAGCGCGCACCTCCGCATCCATGCCTTCCATGAAATATTCTTTCGGGATGCCGATTTTGAGCCCTTTTATATCCTCCGAGATGAGTTCCGGAATCGTCACATCTGTCTCCACGCTCGTCGCGTCACGCGGATCGCGTCCGCCGATCACTTCAAGAATGAGCGCGATGTCTTTCGCGTCACGAGCAAACACGCCGATCTGATCCAAGCTCGAAGCAAGCGCGATGAGTCCGTAACGCGACACACGGCCATAGGTCGGTTTGAGTCCGACGATGCCGGTGAGACTGGCCGGTTGGCGAACCGACCCGCCCGTGTCCGATCCGAGCGCGACAGGAACAAGCCCAGCCGCTACAGCCGCCGCGGAACCGCCCGACGATCCGCCTGGCACCTTGTTCGTGTTCCATGGATTCTTCGTCGGTCCATAGGCGGAAGTCTCCGTCGAGGAACCCATCGCAAACTCATCCATGTTCGTGCGCCCGAAAATGATCGCGCCGGCTTTTTTGAGACGCAGGGCAACAGTTGCATCGTATGCCGCTTTGTAATTTGAGAGGATCTTCGAGCCGGCCGATGCCGTATGACCCTTCACTAAAATACAGTCCTTTACCCCGATCGGAATGCCCGCTAAGACTGGGAGCTCCTTTCCATCCGCCCGCGCCTTGTCCCAAATGCGCGCCTGCGCCATCGCCTCGTCCTGATAAATTTCAACAAAGGCGTTCAACGCGCCATTCAGTTCTTCGCACCGCCCAAGACAGGCTTTGACGATCTCAACAGAGGTCGTCTCCCCCGTCTCCATCGCTCGTTTCAGTTCGTTTATCGTCGCTGTAGCAAAATTCATAACGCTTCATCTCTATCACTCACGACAGAGCCGTGTCCCCGGCTACTCGCTTTGCTCGGCCGGGTCGGGCTTCGCGGGACGGCTCTGCCGGAAAACACCGCCGGAACCGCGTTCAGATCCCCCACCCGCTCCGGAAACGCATCAATGAGCAAACGGCGGTCATCCTCGCTCACGTTCACCGCCTCGTCTTCCCTCCACGTGTTGACCACGTCAACCGCATACGCCATCTCGGGAGCGTCAGCAGGAAGTTCGAGCTCGCGAAGCTTGTCAATATATTCAACGATCGAGACGATCTGTCCCGGAAGTGTCTTACGCTCTTCCTCACTCATCTCGAGTTTGGCAAGCGCCGCCAGTTTGTCGATTGCTTCTTGTTGCATAAACCCGACATCACGCGAGGAAATCGTTCATCATCCCCAGCGATGGCCTGCGATTGCCGTCAAATTTTGAGAGTTTACGGTTCAAAATTTCGGCGGCAATCGCCCTCCGACACCCATCTCACTTTTCTGCCAGCATAGCTAAAAAAGCTTGTTCTGACAATACGGCAACGCCGAGTTTTCTCGCTTGATCGAGCTTTGACCCGGGATTCTCGCCGACCACAATGTAGTCGGTTTTTTTCGAAATGGAGCCGGACACATCGCCGCCAAGCGCTGCAATCTTCTCTTTTGCCTCGTCCCGCGAGAGCGATCCAAGCGTCCCCGTCAGCACAAACGTCCTCCCCGTCAGCGCAGACTTCTTCGGCATGGCCATCTTCGTCACCTCGATGCCGTTCTCAAGATACGCCTCAATAAGCGCGTTTCCATGTTCGCTCTGAAAGAACGCGACAAGACTGTCCGCGACGACATCCCCAATGCCTTCAATCGCGACAAAGTTCTCCTTCGAAGCGCCACGGACGCGATCAAGCGAACCAAACGCGCAAGCAATATCGCGCGCCGTTTCCTCGCCGACGTTCGATATCCCGAGCGCGACGAGAAACTTGTCGAGTGCGATCGTCTTGCGTCTCATGATTTCATCCACAAGTTTCCTTGCAGACACAGACGCAAAGCGCTCCAACTCCATAAGCTCGTCGGCGGTAACAATAAAGAGATCCGATGCCCGCGAAATGAGCCCGGCGTCGAGCATCTGCTCAACGATTTTCTCACCCAGTCCGTCAATCTCAAACGCCCGCGCGGCATAGATCACCCGCTCGCGCTCCTTGGCAAAACAATGCTTGTTTGTGCACACGAGCGCGACGCCGCCTTCCTTCTCCTTCCCCACCATCGAGCCACAGATCGGGCAGTGGCTCGGAGCGCGGATCACCTTCGCATCCTTCGGCCGCAAATCCTTCAACACCTTCACGACCTTTGGAATGATGTCGCCCGCTTTAATGAGAATGACTGTGTCGCCGATGTGAAGATCGAGCCGCCGGATTTCGTCCAAATTGTGAAGCGAGGCGTGTTGCACCGTCGTGCCGGCCACGAACGTCGGCTCGACGATCGCAACTGGCGTCAGCGCTCCCGTGCGCCCGACGTTCCACTCTACGTCGCGCACCACCGTCGTCGTCTCCTCGGCTGGTAACTTCCAAGCAACGAGCCCGCGCGGCGTCTTGCCAACCACGCCGAGTTCTTCTTGAACACGATTATTGTTCACCCGAAACACCGCGCCGTCTATCCAAAACGCCAACCGCTCTCGTTTCTTTTGCAACCCATCCCAATACGCCTTTGCCTCACCAATGTTCTCTACGAGCTTGGACTCTGGAGTTGTCTTGAAACCGAGTAAGGCAAGCATCTCCATCTCATGATCATGCGTCCTCTGGCCAAAGTCGCCGAGCATATCCCATGCGAAAAAGTCGAGCGGACGCGAGGCGGTAACCTTGGGATCAAGTTGACGAATACTCCCCGCAGAGACATTGCGCGGATTGGCGAAGGACGGCTCACCCGCCTTCACGCGCGCCTTGTTCATCTTCTCAAACGCGGCGACCGGCATGTAAATCTCACCGCGCACGACGAGCTTTCTCGTTGGCTTCTGCAAAAAGGAACGGATCCGAGGCACATCAAGTTTAGGATGTCGCTTCAAAAAATTCGAGATCTCCTTTTCGTGCGGAACACGCAAAGAGAGCGGAACCGACTCGATCGTTTTGACGTTCTGTGTTACGTCTTCTCCAACGTATCCGTCTCCGCGCGTCGAAGCGATCATCAATCGGCCTTCGATGTACTCAAGCGAAACGGCAAGTCCGTCAAGCTTCACCATCGCGTAGAGATCAAGCTGGCGCTCTCCCGAACGCTCAAGTCCGCGCTCGTACCATTTTTCAAACTCTTCTACGCTGAAGACATCTTCCATCGAGAGCATCCGCGCCTCATGCTTGACTTTGCGGAATTTTGGCAGAGGTTCCCCACCAACGCGCTGTGTCGGCGAGTCGGGCGTGATGAGATCGGGATACTCCTCTTCTAGCTCGTAAAGTTCATGCTTCAAGGAATCAAGCGCGGCGTCCGAAATCTCCTGCTTATCCAAAACATGATAGAGATAACGATGATGATTGATCGTCTCGCGGAGTTTTTCAATGCGTTCTTTAGCCTTTGTTTTCAGCATAAAATTGAGTTGATATAACCTTTTAGTTAAAAGGTTATACGGCTCAAAATTTCCTCACCCCATAATAAAACGATGTATCCACCCAGTGCGAGAAACGTGCCAAATGGGATCATGGTTTTTCTTGTTGCGACGCCAGAGAGAAGCATCACGATGGCAACGCCGGCGCCAAAAATATAAGCGAGGAACAACGCTTCGACTCCGCCTGCAAGGCCGAGCAGGACCCCCAAGAGGACGCCCATGCGAATGTCTCCGCCGCCGATCCATCGCCCGCGCGAGATAAAAAATTGCAGAGCAAAGAACCCGCCAACGACGAGCGCGCCGAGGAGCAGATCTCGAATATCAAATCCGAGCAAGAGATTCCACACAAAAGCGATCACGACGGCTGGAAGCGTGATGCGATCGGGAAGCGTTTGTCGAAACAAATCGTAGGCGAACAAAAGAGCAAGGGCAAGCGTGAAGACAAGATCGCGCAGGAACAAGCTCCACGCGAGCCCGTCAGCTTCGAGCACGCCAAGCCCGAAGCCGAAGTGATGAGCCCACAGCAAGACGAACGCAAAACCGAGACCGGCCTCGAAGAGAAGATAGGTGAACGACAGATGACGCTTGCAATGCCCGCAACGTCCACGAAGTCCGAGCCAGCTGATAACAGGAATCAGATGATGCCCTTTGAGCGTCATGGTACAGTTGCCGCAATGCGAACGTCCCTTCGCCGCCTTCTTCAAAGATCCACGCTCGGCCCAGACAGCCAAAAAGCTCCCCAAGGAAGCTCCAAAGAAAAAGACAAAAAACGCTTGCAACATAAGTTTGTATTCCTCATCCTTAATCCGGACACGCCTCCGAACGAATCCCAGTTTCCGGAATCAAACAATTTGCACCCTTTTCAATCCCCGCTTCCTTGATGCTGTGCTCCAGTTCAAACCCGAGACGGTAACTTCCACCCTGGCCGACGGATGTGTAGCAATAGCCGGCTTGCGGAGGAACCCCGCAGACAACATCGCGCCCAATACCTTTTGTAAACTCCAAGGGCACCACTTCCATAAAGACACTCGACGCTCCCTGACAGCTTGCCGCAAACCCGGCGGTTGAAAGACATCGGCTCGCCGTGGGATCGCCAAGACGGAGACTCTCATGCAGAGGATACTGATTCACCGTTTTGAAATGGTCCTCAAGCGCGCTCTGGAGCATTCGCACATCCGACAGGCGTTTGGCATCGCGCATTTTACTACGCGCCGAACCGATGGCAATCGCCGAAAGCGTTCCAAGCAGTCCGATTAATCCGACGACGATCAAGATCTCGATCAGTGTAAAACCTTTCTTGTTCATAGGTGAGGTTATTGTAGCACAGCTTTTTTGACTTTCCGAACCGCTTCGATGGGGACAAAGTGTCCTTTGATGAGATAGTCCGTCGCGCCGGCGGCAAAGGCGCGCGCGATGTGCTCCCGTGCGGCAAGCGCCGTGAGAACAAAGATGGGAACTGCGAACGTCTTGGGATCGCTGCGGAGTTCATGGATAAAATCGAACCCGCTTTCTTGATCCACCGCCACATCCACCACCACAGCTTTCGGAACCGACTTCTTAATACTCTTGCGAGCCGAGGAAAGCGTCTCCGCCACCTGCGTCTGCAAATGCTCGGAGGCAAATTTCGCGGCGTAGATGCCGGCAAGATACGCATCGGGTTCGATGAGAAGAATGTGTTTACCTCGCATACCCTATTCGAGATCCCGCATGGCAAGGCCGACGGCGATCGAAAGGCTTGGACCGACGGTATCCAAAAGCAGACGGAGATCTTCCGGAACCGTCACGCGCGCCCATGGGTCGCCGACATACGTGTTGAGATTCAAGGCGTTCACGAAAAACTCCACCATACCGGGCAAGTGAGCCGAGCCTCCCGTGAGAACGATTTTTTCAACGCGCTTGTTGTCGGAAAGCTCCTGTCGCTTGTATTGATCGAACACATACGACACTTCGTTGCGAAGCTGTCCAAAAACCTGCTCGACCAGCTTAGGCGCCAACCCCGAAAGCTCGCTCATGGCGAGATCGAACTTGATCTGTTCCGCCTCCGCCGCTTCCACGCCCAAAGTCTTCCCGACCGCCTGCGTAAAGTCCATGCCGCCCACCTGCACGCTCCTCGTAAAAAACGGAATGCCCTTCTCCACAACCGTCAGGTTCGTGCGCCGCGCGCCCATGTCAACGAGGAGGACGGTCGAACGATCCTTGCCGATGAGAGAACGGATCAGGCCGAAGGACTCGATATCGAGCGCGAGAAGTTCCACGCCGGCGCCTTTGAAAATCTCGACGTAGTTCTGCACAAGCGACCGCGGCGCCGCGGAAATAAGGACGCGGACATTCTTTTGTTTTTTCGGCGCCTCAATTTTTTCGTCTTTCCCTTCCTCTCCATCTTTTTTCCTTTTTCCAACCTCCTTCTTCAAGACGCTCTCCTTCTTCACCGGATCCACAAACGTGGAAGACAGCACCATCTCCTCAAGAGGCATGGATACAAGTTTGCGCGCTTGAGCTTCGATGATGGGTTTCGCTTCCTCCTGATTCTTCGGTTCCGGAATGGCAATAACGGAGGAGTACACGCTTGAAACGGGAAGCGACACCATCGCTCGACGGCTTTTGGCTCCGGAAGCTTTGATCAGCTCTTTTAATACGGAGGACGCTCGCGCGGGATCCTGAATCAAAAGATTTCCCTCTCCACCCGGGATAGCGTCGGTAAATCCATACGTCAAAAGACGCGCGCGGCCACCTGCGGCCGAGAGTTCGACGAGTTTGATCCCGGACGCGCCGATATCAACGCCCAAATACGCCTTCGCTTGTTTTTTTCCAAAGAGTTTCATTCCTCCTAGTTTACTCTTATTTAGACTCCCGATCCAAAACTTCATTCACAACCGCATCCGCTTCCTTGTTGAACGCGCGCTTGACATGACGAAACGTCACGCGGCGAAACGCCGGACGTAGATGGTAGATTTCCAGAAATCGCTCCGCAATTCCCCGATTCTTCACCTTGTATTCTCCGTTGAGCTGTTTGACCGCCAGCTCCGAATCCATCACGACTTCGACGATTTCCGCTCCGAGTTCCTTCGCTCGCGTCAGTCCGATGATGATCGCCGTATATTCCGCCTGGTTGTTCGTCGTTTCGCCCAAAAACTTTCCCGTGCGCTCAAGCTCGCGCTCGTTTCCATCCTCGTCCAATTCTTTCAAAACCGCTCCCGAAGCCGCCGGCCCCGGGTTTCCTCTCGATCCTCCGTCGGTGTAGATGCGTAAATTCATAACTTCACATCAACAAGTCTCAACTGCACGCTCCGGTATCCGTTCCAAATATTTATGCCCAACTCGTAGACGACATCTATTCTATCACCCGCGGATATCTCCTCCAAAAGATTCCCGTAGCCGAATCCGATCGCGTCCAGTGTTCTGTCTCCTTCCTCATCGGAGAGAGCCAGCTTCAGATGCTGATGTTCCTTTCCAACAGGCGCGACGCGCACGACTCGCACACGGCGAGAGACGAAGAGCGGCTGGGGATTTTTTTCGCCGAAGGGAGCAAGCGCCTTGATGCGTTCAACCAGAGCCTCGTCAATATCGCGAAGCTCTATCTCGACGTCCGCCGAAAGCCTCGATGTCAACACATCGTTGGAGAGTGTTTCTTCCGCCATGATGCTCGCGATCTCCATCGCTTTATGAAACTGATCCTCTCCCATCGCTGTAAAGCCACAAGCTTGGGGGTGTCCGCCGAACTTGAGCAAGTGCTCGCGTGCGGCGTGAAGCGGACGAGTCATGTCAAATCCCGGCACCGAACGTCCCGAGCCGACAAACCGATCTCCGTGCCGCGCGGCCGCGAACACCGGCCGGCCGAAATCCGAAACGAGCTTCCCCGCTACAAGACCGACGAGTCCAAGCGGCCACCCATCGCCCCAAACAACGATGAGCTTGCCCTGCCCAGAGACCATCGCCTTCGCCCGCGCATACAAGGCGTCGCTCTCGCGCTGGCGGTCGCGGTTCGTGCCGTCGAGGTTTGCGGCCAGCATAGCGGAAACGATATCGTCTTCCTCCACGAGCGTCTCAAACGCGTGGCGCGCGTGCGTCATGCGTCCGGCCGCATTGATCCTGGGACCGATCTGAAATCCAATGTTCCACGTGTCTACAGACGTCTTGTTTGCGCCTGAAATCTCAATCAGACGTTTGAGACCCGGGCGTCGCGTCTTATTCAAGACGGTGAGCCCGTAAGTTTCGAGCGCGCGATTTTCTCCCAGAAGCGGCATCACGTCCGTCACCGTCGCGATCGCGACGAGATCAAGGAGCCATTTCTCACAGCCCTCGGGAACCTTAAAACCGCGCTTTCGAGCCTCGTCCAAGAGACCCCATGCAAGTTTGGAAGCGACTCCCGTACCGCAGAGATGCTTATTGGGATACGTTTCGCCAGGGACGAGAGGATGAAGAAGAATGGCCGACGAAGGAAGTTCATCGGGCAGAACATGGTGGTCGCAGACGATCGTGTCGAGTCCGAGCTCGCGCGCGCGGTCAATGGACGCCTTGTTCGAAATGCCGCAGTCCACCGTGATGATGAGCTTCACCCCTTCCGCCGCAAACGCCTCGGCGGTCGGAAGCGCAAAGCCGTAGCCGTCACGCTCGCGGTCAGGAAGAAAGACAGAGACGAGCGACTCGTCGGGAGCCGAATCGTTCGGCCACGCTCGGATGATGTCTCGCAGGGCGGTGTAAAGAACTGAAGCGCCGCAGATACCGTCCGCATCGTAGTCTCCATGGATACGAATCGCCTCGCCTGTTTCGAGAGCCTGAAAGACACGCTCGACCGCCTTCTGCATCTGCGAAAACATCTCCGGTGAGTGAACATCCCGCTCATAGTTTGGCGAAAGAAAACGCTCGATCTCCCCCCGATCCCGAAGCCCGCGATGGTAAAGCAACTGCAAAACAACCGGATGCAGATCCGGATGTTTCTTCGTGAAGTCGGCGGGGACCATCTCGGGCAGGACCCAGAGCTTTTCACTCATACCTAGAGACTGAACGGCGTTACGAACGTCAGGAGGATGAAGCTCACAATGATGAGAACAGAAACAATCGTCCACGCTTTTCTAAACCATTTCCTCTGGCGCATATCTTAAATCTTCGCTGAACCGTTTCCCAAACAGACTTGATGCCGCATATTCCAAAAGAGATATCGAATGGCAGCGCTTTCCCGATCCGTCGCTTCGCTTGTGAGTAATTTACGCATACTCCTAGCAAACGACTGTCTCGAATTCTCATGTGCCTCCTTGGCGGTATGTCCCTTCAGAAGAGACAGGGCAACCTGATTCGACGATGTGGAAAAATGTGCGGCTAACTCATCTTGCCCCGGGCGTGTCCGCATGGCTTCATCAAAAAGGAAGATAAATTCCTCTCGATAGCCGATATAAGCGTCGGCACCGTGCGCCACGGCTTGCACCCCGAGTGTCTTGCCGGAACTGCATGACAAAGCATAGGTAACCGCTCCCTTGAGTACATCGGCATTCACACCCACTTCTACAAGCGGTTCCTCATTTTGTCCGGTTATTGCATCGGCAGAACCATGTCCGTTCAGAAACAAAAAAGACGGCTTATGTTTCCGCACCATGCCTTCGAATTCTCTTCGGTTTGCGCGTTTACCAACTAAATCTAAAACCGTGAAGCCTTTTTGTTCCGCGACTTTGATCACGTCTTTAGCCCATACGGAAACGTATCGGGTTGTTCGATCGAAATTAGGCCGAGTCACCAATAAACGCTTATTCATAGAAAACACCTGTTTTGAGAGCTTGCAGAAATTGCATCTCTGCATCGATAATTGTCTGTCCAATCATATCCCCATTCTTCACATGACTGATGAGCTCTTGTTTGTTCAATTCACCTGCAAAACCAATCGACATACCCGTATCTTCCGGCAAGGTTTCAAGACGAGCAAGGACGATTTGTCTAATTTCATCTTCAAGCGTCATAACATTTAAATGATGTTTAACTCTATCAACTTCTTCAAAATCTCCACCCCAAGTAACGTCTCATTCTCCACTTCTACATAGGCAACATTCCAAGTAATAGGACCCTTCTCCGGTAAAACCAAAATGATCTCGCCCCGTAAATTAAGGGGGAGATTTGCATAAACTTTTAGGAGTTTTTCTTTGTCAAACAGCATACGATCCAAATGATCATCACTCGGTGTTGTTATTATATCATGAGAAGATAACGTCTACCGTTTGAGCACCGCAAGATACGCCGAAGCTGGGATGTCAACGGAGCCTTTGCCGTGCGCCATCATTTTGGCTTTTCCTTTCTTCTGTTTTTCGAGGAGTTTGCGCTTGCGCGTTACGTCGCCGCCGTAGAGCTTTTCCGTCACATCCTTGCGAAGTGCCGAGATGCGTTCGGACGCGATAATTTTCCCGCCGATCACCGCTTGCAACTTAATGACGAACATCTGCTTCGGGATCGTGTCCTTCAATTTTTCGACGATCAGTTTGCCCGTGCGGTAAGCATCGTCCGCAAATACAAGAGACGACAGCGCTTCCACCGGTTCTTCCGCAACCTGAATATCTAAACGCACGATCGGCGCCTGCCGATATTCCAAAAACTCGTAGCTCATCGAAGCATATCCCGCCGTCGCGCCTTTCAGCTTGTCGTAAAAATCAATGACGACCGAGGAGAGCGGGAGCTCGAAGCGCAAAATCGTCCGATGCTCATCGAGGTACTCCGTATTTTTATAGACGCCACGCTTGTCCATGCACAAAGACATGATGCCGCCGATATATTCGGCCGGTGTTACAAGATCAACCTTCACCCACGGTTCCTCGGTGTACTCAATGTGCGTCAAATCCGGCAGATCGGCCGGGCTCTTCACGTCGAGGACTTCTCCACGCCGCGTCTTGGCGCGGTAATGCACGGAAGGAACCGTCACGATGACGTCCATATCGAACTCGCGGCGCAGACGTTCCTGAATGATCTCCAAATGCAACATGCCGAGGAAGCCACATCGGAAACCGAACCCGAGCGCGGGTGAATGTTCCGGATCAAAAGACAGCGACGCGTCGGAAAGCCGGATACGCTCCATCGCCTCGCGCAGGGCACCGAAGTCGTTTCCCTCTTTGGGAAAAACGCCGGCATACACCATCGGTGTTACGAGTTTGTAGCCGGGCAGAGGTTCGATGCCCGAGGCTCTCGTTGTAATTGTGTCCCCCACACGGCAGTCTTCAATGGTCTTGAGGCCGGTCGCCACGTAGCCGATCTGACCGGTTTCAAGCTCGCTCGAGGCGTGGGCTTGGGGTTCCATCCATCCGATTTCAATCAGCTCAAAGTTCGTCTTCGCCGCCGCCATGTGCAAAATGCCGGTCTTCTTAATCGTCCCATCCATCACCCGCACGTGAGCAACGACGCCTTTGTAGTCGTCATAAAAGGAATCGAAAATGAGGGCTCGTAAAGGCTTGCCGCTTTCTCCGCGCGGATGCGGAACACGCTCCACCACCGCGTCAAGAAGCGCCTGCACGCCTTCGCCCGTCTTGCCAGAGACGTGAAGAATATCCTCCTCCTTACAGCCGACAAGATTGAGCAATTCTCGTGTTCGACGAGGAATGTCGGCGTTGGGAAGATCAATCTTGTTGAGCACAGGAATGATCTCGAGATTCTGATCAAGCGCAAGATAGAGATTTGCGATCGTCTGCGCCTGCACGCCCTGCGTCGCGTCCACGAGAAGGATCGCTCCCTCGACGGCCGCAAGCGATCGAGAAACTTCATAATTGAAATCCACGTGCCCGGGCGTATCAATGAGGTTCAGCGTGTAGCTCTTATAGCTCATCCGAACGGGCGTGAGCTTGATCGTGATCCCCTTCTCCCGTTCCAGATCCATCGAGTCGAGCATTTGCTCCTTCATCTTGCGTTTCTCCACCGTCCCTGTCATTTCAAGCATCCTGTCGGATAGTGTTGACTTGCCGTGATCAATGTGAGCGATGATACAAAAATTTCTGATGTGAGATTGATCCATAGCTACTCGATTATACCACCACCAAGCACGATCCCTCCTTCTGAATATAAAACCACCGACTGTCCGTGCGTTACCGCGCGCTGGTGTTCATCGAAGACGACATGAATCCTTCTGTCCTCAAGAATCTCCACTTGAGCCTTCTGCAGATCCTGCCGATAACGAATCCTCGCTAAACAAGGAAACCTCTCCGGCACAGCCTTGCTTGGAACCTCCAGAGGACTTGAAGCCGTTGCCGTCAAATTTTGAGAGCGTAAGCGGTTCAAAATTTCGGCGGTAACGGCCACTCCACCCAAAGCCTGAAGACCAATGAGCCAATTCACATCTTTCGCCGTAAGTTCATTCGAGAATAGCGCCGGATCGACTTCCGTGCCGACGACAAGCGTGTTCGTCTCCGCTTCTTTGTGCACCACATAATACGGCGGGCCTCCGCCGATCGCACCGATCCCGTGCCGCTGGCCGATCGTGAAAAACGCCAACCCCTCGTGCTCCCCAACCTTCCTCCCATCCGTCGTCATGACCGGCCCTGGCTTCACAGGAATCTTCATCTTCAAAAACTCGACGATGTCCACCTCGCCCACAAAGCAAATTCCCACGCTGTCCTTCTTTTCCGCGACGGAAAGCTCCTGAGCCCGTGCAATCTCTCTCACCTCTGGCTTGGTCAAATCGCCCAGCGGAAAGATCACCCGACCAAGAACCTCTCTCGACATCGCCCAGAGAAAGTAAGTCTGATCTTTGTTGGTGTCTTTGGGAATGGTGAGTAAGGGAAACCCGTCTCTACGCGTTGGTACACATTCGTCCGGTTCCAGAGATTGTTTGCGATCGGGGTCAAATTTTGAGAGCCCCGCCCGACCGAATGGCTTCGGCCGTTCGGGCAGGCTGCGGTTCAAAATTTCGGCCACGATCGCCCCGTCAGATCCAGACGCAACCGTTTTCGCATAATGCCCTGTCGCCACAAACTCACATCCAAGCTCATCGGCGGTGCGAACGAAAAGATCAAACTTCACATGCTTGTTGCAAAGCACGTCCGGATTAGGCGTCCTGCCTGCGGCGTACTCTTCGAACAAATTTTTTACCACTTTCTCCCGATACTGCGCCTCGAAATCTAGTGTATGAAACTCAATCCCTAACTTCGCCGCCACCCGCATGGCATCCCGACGATCTTCCCGCCACTGGCAATCCGACCAGTTTTTCATGAATGCCCCCACGACCTCGTACCCTGCCTGGAGCAACAAAACCCCAGAAACAGACGAATCCACCCCGCCCGACATCCCAAGAAGCACTTTTTTCTTATGAGCTAACATGCACGGCAGACTATCAAAAATGGCTAAAAGTAGCAATATTTTCACGCCTCCATCTTGACAAGAGCTTCAAAAAGTGGTATCTTCCCGCGTCACAGTCGTGACATGCCGACGTTTCAATCGGGTTCGAAGACGAGTGAAACGTCGTTTCAAAAATTAATGAGGATAGAGAGCGCCCCGCCTGGCGTACAGGCTTAAGAAACGCCGTTTCTTGAGCATTAGGATCTCTTTATCCAATTCTCAAGACACGGTGTTTTATTTCGGCATCCGCGATATCCGTTTTCGATCCGCGATATCCGCGTCTCACGTTGCCGGCGCCGTTATGAGGAGGAAACCCCGCAGTTAACTTCTGATTGAAGAAGACTGCGGATGGATCGCAAGCGATCGTTCCGAGCTCCGGCTCGCAACTTTCACACACCCGCGATCCACGTGAGCACACCCGGGTTCGCCCAGGTCACTGCCCACCCCCTCATAACCGCGTCGGGAACGATCTGTCATCCCGCTTGTCAGCCTCTGGCGGAAGCCTGTCCATGAATCTTCGTTGTTTGTCATCCCGAGCCTGTCGAGGCCTGCCCGACTGAATGACATCAGTTGTTCGGGCGAGGATCTTCACCTTGAAGGTCGCTTCCGCAGGACCGAGATCCATCTCGTTCCCGCCTGGCCATCCGGTCAGGTTCTCCCCAGTCCTGAGACGAACGAGGGCTTTGCCCGAAGTTCGTCGAAGGGCCCCACCCCGTGATGCTCGGCCTCGGCCGCATCGCATGGAGAGCAGCATGTTCCGCATCATCAATCGTAACCGCGGTTACTTCCTCATCCTCCTGATCAGCATGATCCTGGCGTTCGTCAAGATCTGCCAGATCAACAACCGTAGCAAGGCCGAGGCCGAGATCGGCGCCCTCGAACTCAAGGAGGAGATGGAGAAGAGGCTCCTCGAGATCAAGAAGCTCGAGATCGAGAAGCTCGACCTCAAGATCTGGAGCCTCGAAGTGAGGACCCAGGTGCACAACATCCGAATCATGCTCCTCGCCCGCACCCCGCTCGAGACGTACCGATCCGAGCAAATGCGGCGCGAGCTGGACAAGCTCGCGGAGATCGTCCGCGAGATGGCCTCCATCTACCGCGACCCCCTCGAGTTTCCCTGCGCCAGCGAACTGGGGGGACTCTGGGACGACACCCAGATCCTGATCGCATGGCAGGAGGGGAAGCAGTCGCACAACTGGGAGACCGATGTATGGGAGGAGGTCTCCGAGGAGGAGATCATCCCCGGGTTCGTCCGAGGGCTAGACTCCGTCCTCTTCTGGATGGACAAGATGCCGGAGTGCATCAACCATCTGGGCCATCCATACAGCCTCCCCTACCCCTACCCCAACCCCTAGCTCCTCGCCCAGCGAGTCGAGCCCAAACGCGACCTGTGCCGCGCCCTTGCCCCATACCGACGACAACGTCTGGTATGCGGGTCGCACAGGAACCTTCCCAACGCACATGAACAAATTTCGTGTTCGATGGAAAGGCTCCCGAGCCTGCCAAGACATTTTCACCTCGAAGATGCCTCCGCAGGACCGAGATGCCTCTCGTTCCCGCCTGGCCATCCGGTCAGGTTCTCCCCCGTTCCGCCCCCCCCCTCGATCTGGGTGAATCCGATTTAAATCCGGGTTCATCCTTCAGGAGCCACCATGGCCAACGCCCCCGCCCGCACCCCCTCCACCTCCACCTCCACCTCCNNACCTCCACCTCCACCTCCACCACCCGCCCCCTGGCCTCCGACCGGATCGCCGAGCTCGAGACCGAGATCCTCGCGCTCATGGACAAGGCGCCGGTCGCGGACAAGCTCGTCCGCGAGGTCATCGCGGTCAAGGCCGAGGACATCGGCTGCGACTCGAACCCCAACGCCATCGGCAAGGTGCTGCGCTGGGGCGGGACGATCGGCTTCACCGAGCGCCTCCTCGAGGTCGTGAACGAGGCCCTCGACCGCATGACCGGAGCGACGCCCGCCGCCCGCGCCTTCATCGCCTGGCAGGCGGTGATCGGCATCGTCTTCCGCTTCCGCCTCCCCCTCCCCGTGGTGTTCCGCATGAGCGAGGAGGCGATCGAGATCCTCCTCAAGGAGCGGACGCCGGAGGCGCACGGGCGGTTCTGCGAGGACCGC
>DNYJ01000006.1 GCA_003505155.1 Candidatus Uhrbacteria bacterium
CTAAAAAATGGGGTCCTTGCCAGTATGACCCCGTGAAGTTCACCGAGATCTGCATGAAGGACAGTCGTGCGTTGACGAAGCAGGACATACAAAGCATGGTTAAGACTATCGAGAAAAGCGGAGCCAAGAGAATTCTTATAACGCATGGAACTTACACGATGCCTGATACAGCTCGATACATCGAAACAAATCTCAAACGCGACGATCAGACGATTATTATAACCGGGTCGATGATTCCGCTTGAGGGCTTTTCTCCTTCGGACGCCGGGTTCAATCTCGGTTATGCGTTTTCACAAGTAAAGATTCTGCCACCCGGCGTTTATCTTTCCATGAACGGTCGCGTATTTAATGCAGGTGAAGTCATGAAGATGCTCTCCGAAGGACGGTTCGATTCCGTGTTCAACACATAATGTTTTTATCCAGTATGTGAGTGTTACGGTTAGGAATTTTGTCACATGAAAGTGAGTTTTCCACAGAGAAATCATTGACAAAACGCAAAAAACATGTTGAAATAATCATGCAATGAAGACCTCCCCCTCAACAATCATTGGGAGGTTTTTGTTTGTCTTCATTGAGTGCTATTATTCATGAGAACTTATTCTATGCTTACTCAAACAGACAAACAGGATCTCCTTCAGGCTATTGATGGCAGTACTCGAGCTATCGTCGAAGACAGCAAACGAGAGTTGCTTCAGACCATGGATACAAACACTCGAGCTATCGTCGAAGACAGCAAACGGGAGTTGCTTCAGACGACTCAGGCCATTGTGGAAGAAACCAAGAAAGAACTCCTTTCCGCTCTTCAGGTCAATGTTCAAAGCCTTCGAGAAGATATCCACGACAATACCGAAGCTATTGCTCTTTTGGCGGAACAGATGGAAGAACATAGGACGGAAACTCGCCGTTCCTTTGCCCATGTTCGGGAGCATGTTGATCGCCGAGTTTTGGATCTCGAAGTAAAAATCGGAAGCCCGACACGTTACACAAACCGCCAAGTAAAGCGTGTTGTGGAAAAACTTCACGAGAAACACGTTTTCAATGCGGCGGATGTGACGGATGTGCTCTCCATGTCGGCGTTTTCCCAAGAAGCGTAAAGCGTAAATCAAAACCCGCCTTGTTGAAAGCGGGTTTTGTTGTGTCTACGAATTCTTATTTTTCCACCATCTTGTTGTAGATCGAGACGGCGATCCAGACGAAGACGTAGGTGATGACGGCGGCTTCGATGAGTCCGGTCAACGTGCCTCCGAAGCTCGGCGCGTACCACATGTGGTACGACTGCATTTGNNGCTCTTCCAGTTTTGACATCATCTGTCATAATCTCCATTTCTATAAAGTCTCCAAGTGATTCGATAGTATCTACAGCAAGCTCCATGTCACCAAACGTACCAACAAGACGCTCTTTTTTGATGGTCAAATAAGCGCCGAGCCCAATTCCTTCTAAAATCCGAGATCCCTCAGTGGGGTTTTCAATCCCCGTTTCGTGTTCCACCCAGCTTCCGTCGTCCGTGAAGGATTTGTACGCTAGCTTAGCTCGGTCACCTGATTCTCGAATACGCACGACGTACGGACAATCTTTTTCTTTACAGGCATCAATAAAAGATTGATTGCAGTAGTATACGTCTTTTTGGAAGACGGATTTTGATTTCCAGCCCTTCTCCTTAAGTGTCGTTAAAAGCTCTTCTCGTTGATCGGGCGTGAGCTTAAAACGAATTTCAACTTCTCGTTGATGGGTCATAATAATGGCATTATAGCAAACAAGATAAAAAAGAAGCGAACCCTGTGCGAGGACGGGGTTCGAGCAAAGACGTGATGGGTTTTATTTTATAACGTCTCGAAGATTGTTTACGAGAGGGGAATCTAGGAAGTCTTGCCAGGGCATGACGACGTCATGACCGTGCTTGTAGATGCATAGCCGAACATGGTATTGCCCCGATCGCTTCTCGACACGAACTCCGTAGAAGCCCTCGTGACACGACAGTTTCAGCGCACACCCGCCGCAAACGGCTTCAACGAAGTAGCGGTCCGAGCGCTTCATCGAGAACTGCAAGCCGTCATGTCCCTGAAAGTAGTGAGTGAGGTTCGACGTACCAGCACGGCGCTCCTGGCGCACTAATTGGCCGTCCAGCATAGTTTGGAGGCGCCCCATCGCACGACCACTGGTCTCGATGGCGCTTAGGTCGTTGAGGAACCGGATCTCCAAGTGCTCCCTGGAGATGTCTGGCGTAGAGATCAATCGTTCCACGACGCGGAGGGCTTCTTCCTCGCCCGCATAAACGACGATGTTCACACGAGAGGGAATTCCAGCCAGTAGCGCGTTCCGAACGTTTTCGAACTGCGACTGTAGAGCCATCAGTCCCCAGCCGGGACGACGCGGCCACGTTTCCAGCGCCAAAAAGCGCTGCACAGTCGCATCGTGGATACTGAACGCAACGTTCGTGAGGCCTGCATCGTGCCAGAGACGCCATTGAACATCTTCGATTGGACAAATACCGTTGGTTGTCATCGAGACGTGAGGGAACGTAGCTCCTTGGATGATTTCCGATATCTCCGGATGGATGGTCGGTTCACCTCCAGTGAGCATCAGTCGTTCGATACCCAAGGCTTTTGCTAGTTCTTCCAGGCACTCGAAAAGTTCACGGTCAGCACGTACAGCATCGATCGTACGCATGTCGCCCTCTTCATGGCAAAATGTGCAACTGCGATTGCACAACCCCGTCACTTTCAGACGAATCGCGGGCTTCGTGAGATCCTGAGCGTCCATTACCGCACCTCGTTCAGCCAGGATTGCACGTGGACGAGAACCCTATTTTGGTCTTGCGTTGTCGTGTCTACTCTTAGTACTGAAACTGTATCAAGCAACGAGGCCACGAACGGCACAATGCGATGTTCGTAGAGACGAACCCGTCGCTGAAACTCTTCAGGCGTAACGTTGTTACGTTGAACCAGCTTCACGCCGTGTTCAGGACAGTGATTCTCTATCGTTCCGAGGTAAAGGCAGACGGGGCATTCTCCTCGAGCGAAGAATCGCCTCTCGATCTGCGTGTGGTCAGCAACGAGATGAATGGCGGCCACGACACAACAAGTCTGTTCGAGACGTATCATTTCCGGACGAGAGATCGGAAAGCCACTCAGAATCGTGCACGCCTCGAGATGAGGTTCGACGATTCTGAAAGCCAGATCTGGCGGGATCGGTTCTCCACGATCGGCATAGTTCTGCATGGATCGCGCGATTGGATCCCCAAGGACAAGATGTTCGCGTTTGAGATCCCCGAAGGAAATATACCTGCCATGCAGGTTCCGAGCCAGCCGATGCCCAAGCGTACTCTTGCCCGTGCACATATTCCCGCACACGAGGATCGAACGAAGACTTGTCACGAAACCTCCAGAATGGAGAAACGCTTGCGTTGACCACCGAGCGTTAGAACGACTTCATCATCGACTGACTTGCGAAGTAGGGCATGCCCCATGGGGGAAGACAGGTTAAGGGTGCGAACCGACCCCGCTGGCGTCGAGAGAAGATTTCCACCTCCGCCCGGGACAAGGAAGAATCTCTGAACGGTTCCGTCACCTTCATCTTCAATCGTAACGACCGTTCCAACCGTGACGATCTCCGGCTCTGTGTCATCGAGATGAATGCAGTCGCGCACGAACTCCTCAAGGAGCTTCACGCCCTTACTCATCTCAGGGAAACGCTTCGCGTGCGCGCTAGCCAACGCCTGGCCTTCTTCGCGAAACGTATCGTAACGTGACTGCATGGCGTGAGATTGTCTGTTGGCCTCAACTCGGGCTTCTTCACTTGCCGTACGTGCGGCTTTGATCTGGGTCTGCAGGTCGTCGAGCACCCGCTGAGCCAAAGTACGCTTATGCCATTTACTCATCGCAAATCCCTTGTATGAGATTGTAATGTCCTGTGGAAACCCTCATGGTATTATGGGGAAAAGTCAAAATGTGGCAGATGTTATACAGACGTTGAGGATGAGACGGAACAAACCACAAAGCACGAAAGAACATTGGACGGAAACACACTGTTTCTTCGAAACGTAAGACGTAAACCAAAACCCGCCTTGTTGAAAGCGGGTTTTATTGTGTCTACGAATTCTTATTTTTCCACCATCTTGTTGTAGATCGAGACGGCGATCCAGACGAAGACGTAGGTGATGACGGCGGCTTCGATGAGTCCGGTCAACGTGCCTCCGAAACTCGGCGCGTACCACATGTGGTACGACTGCATTTGGGTAGCCATACTTTGGTATAGCCCCATGCCACTGCCGAGACTTAAGAGGACCATGAAGAGAGCGGACGTAAGAGCGCTTGCAAGGGCAAGCTTGTGTGCGTCGAGTTTCATAAGACGACGTTAAGAATAATTCGAATTAAGCTTTGAATCGGCGAAGGCGAAGGGAATTGAGAACCACCGAAACGGAGGAGAATGCCATGGCGGCTCCCGCGATGATGGGGTTGAGGAGACCGAGGGCGGCGAGCGGGATGCCGACGATNNGCCCAGAAGAGATTTTGCTTGATGGTGGAGTAGGTGCGGCGCGAGAGTTTGATCGCCGTAACGACTTTCTCGGGTCCTCCGCCCACGAGCACGATCTGTCCGGCCTCGATGGCGATGTCGGTGCCCGATCCCATGGCGATGCCGAGGTCGGCCTGCGTCAAGGCGGGTGCGTCGTTGATGCCGTCGCCCACGAACNNGCGATGGCGATGAGTCCCGTTGCCTGCCCGTTCAGTGCGACCACCACGACCGTCTTTCCTTCCTCCTGGAGACGGGCAAGGTCGTCTGACACTTCCGTAAGGCCGATGCCTTCTTCTGCCATAAAGACCGGGTTGCCAAGAAGAGCCGGCATTGTTTTTCCAAGAGTTGCGCGCACGCCGCGTCCCGTGACGGAGGTGAAGCTGGAGCTTTCGACTGGCTTGACACCTCGCGCTTTCGCTTCGTGGAGCACGGCGGTTGCGAGCGGATGTTCGGAGGATGCTTCCAGTCCCGCGGCGATCGCAAGAAGACAGCGATCGGGGTCAGATCCTGTCAGAGCGAGTTTTTCGGCGACCGTGGAATCGAGATGCGAAGAGATGAGATCTGTTACGCGCGGTTTGCCTTCTGTGAGCGTGCCGGTTTTGTCGAACATGACGGTGTGAATCCCGCGCGCTCGCTCGAGCGCCTCGCCGCTCTTGATCAAAATCCCGTTCTGCGCGCCGCGCCCGGTTCCGACAAGGATGGCCGTGGGCGTAGCGAGTCCAAGCGCGCAGGGACACGCGATGACGAGAACCGCCACGGCGGGGATGATGGATGCATTCAAGTCGCCGGTTGCAAGGAACCAGATGATGAACGTTACGATGGACACAACGATCACTACGGGCACGAACACGCCGGAGATTTTATCGGCCAGTTTCTGGATGGGCGCCTTCTGTCCTTGCGCGTCTTCGACAAGTTTCACAATTTGCGCGAGCACGGTGTCGCCGGGTTCTTTTGTGATGCGTACGGTGAGTGCTCCCTGCGCGTTCAACGTTGCGCCGTACACCATGTCGCCCGCGCTCTTGCCGACGGGCACGCTTTCACCGGTCAGCATTGATTCGTCCACACTCGATGAACCTTCGATGATTTCTCCGTCGAGCGGGATTTTCTCTCCCGGCTTTACGAGCACGCGGTCGCCTACGCGCAGGGTGTCAATGGGAACATCCTCAACGGCTCCGTTTTCTCCCATTCGGTGCGCGGTTTTGGCGCCGAGCTCAAGGAGCTTTTTGATTGCCTCGCCCGCCTTACCTTTGCTACGAGCCTCGAAGTAGCGGCCGAGGAGGATGAAGGCGATGATGACGGCGGCGGTTTCAAAGTAAAGATGGCCTCCGGCAAAAATCTGCCACCAGCTGAAGATGATGGCCGCGCCTGTTCCAAGTGTGATGAGTGTGTCCATGCCGGCGGTGAATCTCCGCGCCTGTTTGAACGTCGTCTTGTGCATGGAAAGAGCCGGCCACAGGAAGACAATGGTGGCCAAGATGCCCGAAAGCCACTCGGCGGGATTGCGTCCCACGACGTCGCCCGGGATTTCAATTCCGAATGTGGCGATGACAAAGGAGGGAATGGCGAAGAGGAAGGCGATGATCGTTCTTCGCGCGGCGGTCTTCATGTCGTCTCCATGCGCCATGTGGGAAGAGCTGTGAGCTGTGGGCTTTGAGCTGTGAGCATGATCGTTGGGGTTCTCTTCATCGCCAGTTTTGTATCCGAGGTCGTGTACGGCTTGGTGAAGGAGAGCGACGTTGAGCCCATCGTCATGCTCCACGGTCGCTTTCTCGGTAGCATAGTTGACGTGTGCCGAGGCGACGCCCTCGACTTTGCTGAGCGCGCGTTCGATTTTGATCGCGCACGATGCGCAGTGCATGCCTTTTATGGGAAGAGTGGTTTTCATAAGATCAGTTGGTGTTAGGAATGACATTCATCGTACCTCGAACCATGCCCATCGAACAGCTGAACGTATAACGTCCGATGCGCGTCGGCGTGAAGGTTACCGTGTTGGGTCCCGGNNTCGGCTCCCGTGATGTTCCAGACGACAGGAATGTTTTCGACGACCGTGAGTGCCGCTGGTTCGTAGGTACCGTAGGACGTAACGTTCATGGCAATGGTTTGCCGGCCGTTTTGCGGGACGGGAGCTAAGACGGCTGGGGCTGTTTTGAGCGTAGGGGAAGGCAGGCGCCAGTCAAGAAGCGCGGCGCCGTTTTGGAAGTTGGCGATGCCCAGCACAAGGATGAATGCTCCCGCGATTTGTCCGAACCGCGTAAGTGTGCGTCCTTTGGCCACGGAGGTGAAGGCGCCGATGCCAAGAAGCGCTGGAAGCGTGCCAAGCGCGAAGACGGACATGACCGCGGCGGACTGCAATGGGTCCCCGAGCGACAGCGCATAGAGTTGCATTGCTTGCGTGAAGCCACAGGGGAGAAAGAACGTTGCGGCACCCAGAAAGAACGGTACGGCCGGATGCTCCGATTCGGTAAAGCGATGAATGAGGCGCGCGAGGCTCTTGGGAGGTTTGGGAACGGGAAGATTCTTCGGCAGAATGCGCATGAGGTTCACGCCGAATCCGACAAGAACGATCCCGAGGACGAGAACCAGAAATCCATTCACCCCAGGTGAGAGAGAGATGCCTTGCCCGATCCATCCGAGCGCCGCTCCGAATGCGGCAAAGCCTACCAACCGTCCGGTGTTGAAGAGGAGATGTGGTCGGAGTTTGTGAGCGCGGTTTGCGTTCGGATGACGCTGTGCATATTTCACCGAGACGGCCACGAGCAGGCCTCCCACGATGGCGGCGCAGGAAGAGACGGCGGCGATAAGACCGACGGCAAATACGCCAGCGAATCCCGAAGGGTTGTCCACGGATGGGGAGAAACGGAAGAAGCCCATGCGGTCGAGAATCATGAAGAGCGCGAGGAGGATGACGGCGACGCCGCCCAGACGTATCCAAACGGGAAGTTCTCCGGCAGTGTTTGTAGATGCATTCTTGAGAGTCTCGGTCGCGTGAAACGTGTAACCGTGAGGAACGCAAGCGCGTGTCAGATCTGCCGGAGCGATGCGAGCGCCTTCGTCGCAATCAAGGACGGCCTCGCCGCGCGCGTGGGAGACGCTCGCAGATATGATGCCCGTCAGTTTTTTCAGCTCATCCTCGATCACGATCTCGCAGCTCGCACAGTGCATGCCGCGGATTGAGAATCGTTGTTGCATAGAAAAAAGAGAGGAAAAGAAAACGTGAATAAAACAGATCACGAAGATCCCTATTCTCTCTTGTGCGTGGTGAGGAGGAGATGTGGATCGAAATGCGTGAGCGGGGCGAAGGCGAGACGGAGGAGAGTGTCTTGATGAGAAAAGACGAGCGCGAGGATGGAGGCGGCGGTGAGGATGAAGAGCGTCAAGCTCTGGCTCGGCAAGATGCCAACGTTCATCTTGATGCCGGAGGCGACAAAGCAAAGCGCGGCGCAGTCGGACGGTGTCGTCGTTGTGCAGGTGGTGGAACCGCATTCGGAGGCCATCATGGAGTGCTCAGCCGCACTCATACCTCCATGCATAGTCGAATCCGCCGAAGGCATCTGCATGCCAAAAATCCCGAGTGCGAGAGCTGTTCCAAGCAAAATAGTGATAAAGGATTTCATGCGAGGAGTATAGCAAATTTTTTTAGAAATGACGAAGCCCCGAGTAGACGGAGAACTCGAGGGTTCGTCACGTCTCGCTCGGGGCGAGGGAGAGATAGGGTGGCTAGTGGTCGCGCTTGCTCAGATCCAGCACCCACTCGAGCGTGGACGGTGCGCCAGTGCGGTCGGGCGGGAGGGTCATGCACGCGGCGAAGGCCTCGGGGATCTCGCCGCGCTCGCCGCGCATGAGGTTGGCCTCATCGTAGCTGACGGGGCGGGCCGTCCGGGATGGGCTTTCTTCTGGGCGTATGCGCGCGTAGTACTCATCCCACGTCTCTCCGGGCCTGGCTACTCGCCGGGATCTGGTGTCCTCGATGGAGGCTCCCGTCGCCTTGAGATCGCTGATGGCCTCGTCGAGGGTCGCGACCGCGTCCTTGATCTCCCGGATCTTGGTGGCGATCTCGTCGCGCTGGGTGACGAGGGTTGTCTGGGTGGCCTCAATCTCCCCGGCGCGCGCGATCGCGACGGCCATCTCGGCCTCGTGGACAACGAGGAGCAGGCGCGCTTCCTCGATCTGGCGCGAGATGAGCTCCGCAATCATGGGGTCGGTGCTGATGTTCTCGAGCGCGTTCAAGGCTCCTCCGGCCATGATCATGGACGCAAAGGCCTCGCGCCACTCGACGCGCGCCTCCTGGCAGGACTGGATCGTCCTAGAGAGCTCGGTCTGGAGGCGGATGGACTCCGTGTTGAGTTCGTCGAGGGGGAGCGCGAGCTCGGTCTTCGCGGCCTCGAGCGACACGATCGCGCTCTGCGTCGGGCTCGTCTCCGGCTCGGCGGCGCGGGCGGGAGCGCAGGTGGTCATCACGAGGAAGAGGACGATGGCGAGGATCGGCAGACCGAGCAAGGTGAGGTAAACGAACCGACGATCAGAAGCGGACAGGGTGGTGCGCATCAGGTTGGTCTCCATGGATGCGGGTAGGCGCCGATTCGAGAAGGAATTATCTCAAACAGGACGCGTGAACCTACCTTATTTTTAACACGTTGTCAACCCTCCGTCCATCAAAAGTCCCTTCATTTCTTAAAGAATCAGCATCAAACTAACCTTTCAATTGAAAGG
>DNYJ01000009.1 GCA_003505155.1 Candidatus Uhrbacteria bacterium
GGAGAAAGTGGCTCGCCCCCGACGGTTACGCGCAGATACAGGGCCGCATTGTCGGCAAAAATCGCGTCGCCGATCGCGGCGTACGCCGGGCTGGCGCCCGTGTCTCCCAAGTCTTCGGAAAAGAGGCCATCGGTTAACGTGATAGTTCGAGCGGTCGCCGAGGCACAGGAAGCGGAAGAGTTCGACCATACACAGCTTCCCGCCGTCGGATCCGTATAAAGCTCGAAGATCATCGAAATGGACGAGGACGTAACCGGCACGCCGTTCGAGTCGAGGAGACGCCCTTGATACGTTACGATGTTGGGCGGCGAAACAGCCTGCGCGAAAAGAGTCGGAGCAATGCCAAGCATCACAACCAAGATGCCGATGCTTGCTTGACGAAGAAGAGCGATGCGTTGTCGTCCTTCACGACTCATAGTCGTTTTTTAAGCGTAACATCAATCGCGATGTCAGTGGGTTCCTTAGCCGCCGAAAGGTCAATCGGTTTGACCTCTGTTTCCTCGTACCCGTCCTTCCTGAAACGCGCATAGTACTCATTGGGTCCGACAAGGAAATTGTACCTGCCACGGCGATCCGTCATGGCCGTTGCCAAAAGCTTGTTGTAGACGGGCTCGAACACTCGCACCACAACATTTGAGAGAGGCCGGCGAGTTCTCTCGTCGTAGACGATTCCCCACCCGCGAGGCTTGCGGCGCGGTTTGGCGAGACGGCGAATCAGAAGATAGATGGACAGTTGAACTCCGAGCACGACTCCCGCATAAACTCCCGGCCGCAAGATGAGAATGGCAAGCGCCACCAAAATTCCCGAAAGAGCGGCAAGATGCTGAACGGTGCGCAGCACGCGCTTTGCGCGAATGCGCCAGGGTGCGTGCTGCGCACCCGTTGAGAGTGGATCCAGAGGAACATTGGCCGCCACCAAGGCGTGTTCGGCCGTTACTTCGATCGGCTCGCCGTGATAGAGGTCCAGGAATCCTCCGTCTTGACGCTGACCCTTAAGATAGCCGCTCGGGAAGCCAAATCCCGCTTTGGCCGCCGCAAGACGATAGCTTCCGGGGTCAACCAGGAAGAAATAGCGTCCGTATCGATCCGTCACGCGACTTTGCACCAACCGTCCATCGGCTAGACGATAGAGGCGCACCATCGAGAGATCGACCGGTTGTTTGCTCACTGCGTCATACACCACGCCCCACCTCTTGCGCCGCCTGCGCCAAAAGAGGAGAACGGGGGACGTCAGGAGATACTGAAGGAACGGAAGAAGATCAAAGCTCGCAGAGAGGACGATAGCTGAAGCGACGCTGGTCGTGAGGATGACCGGGGCCGCCACGTTGACCCCTTTCTGCACCATGCGGTTGTCCCGCGCGGTGCGCAACACTTCTGCCGCGTTCTCGGAAAGAATGCCGGCAACCGCCTGGAGCTTTTTAAGAGGCGGAGCGAGCGATGTGATCACTTGGGCGATGGGGGGCGGTTCGCGCTTCAGCTCGATCGTCTCCGTCACGATGGAATTCGTGACAAAGCGCGGAGCGGTTTGTGTCGGCCGGTACCCGTCGGCCGATGCAGAGACATTGTACGTCCCCTGCGGCACATACCACGCGAAGGACCCATCCTGCGGCGTTGTTTGTGGGTTGAGCTGCCCATAGGGGGAGCCATCCCACGGAGAAAAAATTCCGCCGCGTTGAACAAGGAGCGTTACACGAGCATACCCAAGACGCTCGCGTCCACCCTCGAGAACCTCGAAGGTGAACCCAAACGGCGTGAGCCTCAACAAGGAATCGGCAAGAACGTATTCATGTTCGGGAAGCACCGACAGGAGACGAAGTTGGATGGTTCCCGTTTGCGGCGGCAGAGTTACGATCGCGGAGAAGACATCCCCCGTGCGTTCCATGAGATAACGGCTGGATCCCACGAGCGCCTGAACCCCTGCGCCGTCCGGAACGGCATCCGCTCGCGCGAGAAGCCGAAGCGGCCGCCCCGGCAACACGTCCACAACGCCCGAGACGGGAAAGAGCTCAATCGTGTCAAGCGCGACGAGGTAATCGAGATCGAGAAGCGTTCCACCGGCCGTCGGCGTCGGAGGGATCACCTCAAACGCGCAGTCGGCGGGGCACGAAGCTTTGGTTTCCCCCGCCTCGCAGACGAGATTTCCGCAAGCCGCCGCACCGCTTCCAAGCGTCTCTTCAACAAGATCATCGCCATCGTCTTCGCTATCACTTTCTCCATCAAGAGACTCATCTCCCAGCGGTTCAGCCTCATCACTCGAAGGAACTTCTTCTTCCTCGGCATCCTCTTCGTGATCGTCTTCGACTTCCTCTTCTACTTCTTCGACTTCTTCTGCATCTTCAACCGGAGTCGCAGGAATCATAGACGGCGTCCCCGAGACAAGAGCTCCCGATGAAGTTTGTCCGACGTTGTCGTGCACAAAGAGGCCGTAGTAGTACGTCGTGCCGTTCACAAGCCCTGTGTGCTCGTAAACCTCGACGAGACCAAGACCGATCAAGTTCCCATCCGTGAACGAGGTTGGAAAACGGTCGGTGCGCCAGACAAGCGTCAAGCTCGCGAGATCCGTCTCGGCGGGCAATGTCCACGAGAGTGTGTTCTCTCCGTCTCCGGGAACTACCGTCAAACCGCTCACGTTTGCCGGAGGCAGATCGGCAAGCGTGGTGAACGACTGCGTAACACTCGTCGAGCTGTTGTCGAACGCATCCTCCGCTTCAATGAAGAAGGCGTAAGTCGTCGCATCGGCAAGACCGGAGACAATAACGCTGTGCGCGGTTGAGGAAGATGCCGAGGTTGCCGTCGTCACCAACACACTGCCGAGAAACACGCTTACGACACCCGTCGTCGGTTCGTTCGTTGTCCACGAAATCGTCACCGAACTTGTTGTGATGTTGGAGACGACGATGTTAGAGATGACGGGTGCGGTCGTATCAAGTGTCGTGAACGTGAAATCACCGCTCACCGCCTCGTTGGGACAACCGTCGGCCGAACGCACGCGGAAGTGATACACCGTTCCTTCGGAAAGACCCGTCAGAGGAACCGTGTGGTATTGCGTAACGCCGCCCGTCGCCAGAAGTCCGTAGGATGAGGTCAGCCCGTAATCCACTTCCGAAGTCGCATTCTCGCTCGTGATCCAGCTCACGTCGGCGCTGGAAGAGGACACGTCGTCAACCTGCACGCCCCAGATGATGGGAAACTCGCTATCGGTACAGGTGGCCGCCGGCAGTCCGCCGCCTCCCCCTCCTCCGCCGCCCGCGCTTGGCACGATGGCGGATATGGGAAGGCCTCCAGAGGTGATGATGGGAATCCACACGTTTCCATCGTCGCCGAAGGTGCCGTCAAGACTGATGGAATATGTGCCCACCGAAGACGGATTCGTGATTCGGTTCGAGCCTGTCCCGGAGCTGGTTGCGTTTTCCCCGATCTGAATCTCGACGACGCTTCCGCCGGCAATGGCCCCGCCGTCGCCCGCGCAGATCGTGATCGTCACGACATCCGCGGCGATCGAGACGGAAGCCCGCTCCGTGCCGGAGCAATCCGCCGCGGTCGTAAGATCCACTCCATCGTCGGCAACATCAACATCGTCCTCGGTGATTAAGGCGGTATCAAACGATGCGTCAAACGTGATCGTCATGGCGCTTCCTTCCGAAGCGCCCGTTGGTGTTGTAAAGGACAAGGTGTGGTTGGCCGCCGCCCCGGCGTCTTGATTGCCAGGGGCATCAGTCAGCGATGTCACTGTCGCCGATCTTGCAGGAACAACCGTCGTTACCGCCATCAAAACGATCGCGGCAAGGATGATGGTTCGTGCATGAAAAAGAAATTTGAGCACACATTTATTATTTTCGAGAACGCAGAAGACGAAGACCCGAGATGCACAAGAAGAGAATCACAGCGAAGAGAAACGCGGTGCGCCACGGGAACACCCAGAAGACGCCGCGAGCTTGATCACTTCCTCTCTCGTCTTCGCCAATGGAAAGGATTGCTTCCACCTCTACCGGACCAAGAGCAAAGGCGTGCCACTCGTCAGCAAGTCCGGTGAAAAACCCCCTCGTCCCCTCTCCTCTCCAATCCACATCCCACTCTCGAGACTCGCCCGCAAGAAGCCGCAGAGACTTCGGATTGGATAAAACCGCGACACGGCGTCCGAAGAGAGGATTCAGCACAATCTCGCCTTGCGGTTTAACGTACGCGTTGCCGGCATTTTGAGCTCGAATCGTTCCNNACGACGCCGTAGAAGTCTCCACGCGGAGCGTCAATCGGAATGGCCAACGTAATCATGATCTCGGCTTCTCCCAGAGGAGGCAAATGCACACGCGACGGTTCCACCGAGATCCACGAGGGGAAATCATCTCTGACGCCGCCGTCAAAAACGGGAACGCCTGGCTCATCGGAAGGAGAAAAATTCTCTCTTGCAAATTGGAAGGTTCGAGAAACGTCCTCGGTGTTCACCACCGTGACGGTTCGCTCTACGACTTGGCCGGGGTTGAGCCGCAGATCCAGAATCGCCGGAGAAAGGCCGATCGCCTGAACTTGCGACGCACCAAGCACGAACATCATGGAGCCAACCGTCACGATCGCCATCCGGAAACTAATACGTTGGGGATGCGACAAGGTACAGATTGTTTTCATACGTTCCCTGTTGAGCCGTTCCGTCTCGAGCCGCTTTCAACTCGACATATCCCTTCGCGTTAAAGGTTGCCGATCCGCCCGACACGGTTGCCACTTGCTGGAGCGCCGTCGTGATGGGAGCGTCTTGTGTATCGAACGTGGAGCTTGCAAGCGTTGTGTCCGAAGAGCGGGCGCCGAATTCCGTCGAGCCGGCCGTAACTTCCCCATCGGCCACATCCGTGATGGAAAATGCTCCGGAAGACAAATTAGCATCTTCGGCAAGATAGACGACAAATCCATTTCTGACATCCACGGAAACATTCCAAACGATGGTACGACGTGTCACTGAATCTGTAAGGAGTCCGTCAAAGCCAACGGACGTTCCAGCCGCTCGATAGAGAACGTCGTCCACCCCGTCAATGCTTAGGGAGCCGTTCGAAACAAGTTGATCAACCGTGATGACGCTTCCGGCAATCGCCGTGATTTCACCTGTTGCCGTAACAGGAGTTGAGGAAACGTTTTGTATGAGAACAACAAAATTGCCAACGGAAAAACCGCTCGCAGAAGAAACGGTTATATCCGTTCCCGCAAGCGACGAAATCGAAACGCTCACATCCGTTTCTTGGACCGCCACATCTAAAGCAACAACAGGATCAAACACCATCGGGCGGAACCCCGATCGCAAACTGTAAGAGGAGCTGGAACTATTTCCTTCAGCGTTCCCTGAAATCGTATCGCGCAGAAAATAACTCGCCGAGGAAGATGTATTGTCCCCGCCTGTGCTCAAGGAATCAGTTCGAATAATAAAATTCGTAGAAGACATCTCGGCATAAACAGAAGGCGAGATACTTAACCCAAGAATGAAAATAATCCCCACGAATTTAACTCTCATAGACATTGTTCAGTCCGAAGTATAACATGAATACAAATTTGAGTCAATATATAAAACAGCTAAATTTAGCTGTTTTATAGATCATACTGATCAATTTTTGTGTTCAATACTGTGGATAAGTAGGCATTTAACCCACAGAAATACCTAATTTGTCCACATCTTAATTTTTTGGCTATTCTAGCGTAGACAAACAACCATATAAAAACTAACATTTATTTATTCATCTTCTCGTTTCTTATGAAACCTATTTGTGTTCAATCTCACAATGATGAAATGTATCATTCTTCAGTTTGTCTATAGCAAGAGGTATAAGCCATCGAAGATTATCAATGACAAAATCCGGCAACTCATTACTTTTGAACCAACCAATCTCCTCATCTGTCAGAGAGACAAGAGCCCCTGCGGATTCTTTATACACATGTGCATAAAAATCTACTGACTGTTCACTCCCCTTCATCTTTGCAAAGTAGATCCAACTTTCAGGCTTTGTTTGAAGGCCTGCCTCTTCAGCAACTTCTCGAACTATACATCCCAGACTCTCTTCTTCCGGTTTAATTCTACCGCCAACTCCATTTAATTTTCCCTTCTGCCAATCAGGATGAGTCTTCTTAATGAGAAGCACTTGTGAAAGATCTTCGTTAAAAATGAAACCAACAGTGTACATCTTCATAAAAAATTTTCTGATGGGAACTCCTATCAGATGATCAGATATTGATACTATTTGACAAGCTCATGGTAGTGAGCAAAGCGTCGAACTGCAAGCTCGGAACCTTACTTGCGAGGTATTTGATTTCTTTCAGATACTCGTGGTCGGAGACCATGAGCGAGCAAAGCGAGTCGAATGGTGGACCATGGCGGATTCGAACCGCCGACCTCTGCAATGCGAATGCAGCGCTCTACCAACTGAGCTAATGGCCCCTAAAGAGGACTGCTCCTGAATAATTCGTTTGGCTCGTTGTGCCCAGAATCCTCAGCCGGAGGTTGATCCGCCTTTGGCGAAGGCTACCATCCGAGGTTTTGAAGAAGCCAAGAATGGTGTCCCCGGAGGGAGTTGAACCCCCATCTCATCCTTAGGACGGATTTGCTCTATCCATTGAGCTACGAGGACTCAAGTTTCGTTTAAACAAGTGTCGTAAAACGTTACTGAACTCTTATGCTATACTTGTTCTGCAAGAAAGTATACGCGAACTTCTTCTAAAAAGAAATATGGAAACTCTTCTTTTAATCCTCGTCCTTGCTCTTATCGTCGCGGTTGCAGGGTTGGTATTTGCTATTTCACGTCTCAAGGTTCCTTCGGACCATACTTCTCTTCAAATGCGTCTGGACTCCATGAACGAGATGCTGAATCAAAATCTTCAAAAAACTCTTGAAGCTTCACAAAAACAGCACCACCATACAAGCGGCATTATTCAGACGATTACGGAGCGCCTGACAAAACTCGATGAAACAAATAAGCAGGTTCTCGGCTTTTCTGAACAGCTTCAAAGTCTTGAAAACGTCCTCAAAAATCCTAAACATCGAGGAGTTCTTGGAGAGTATTACCTCGAAAACGTTCTTAAAAATGTTCTCCCTCCATCAAGCTATCAGATGCAGTACGCATTTCCGGATGGAGATATCGTTGATGCTGTTGTGTTCGTAAAAGAAAAGATTATTCCAATTGATTCTAAATTTAGTCTTGAAAACTATAATCGCATTATTGAGGAAAAGGATCCGTCGCAACAAGAAGCTCTTCAACGAGAGTTTAAAAATGACCTCAAAAAACGTATTGACGAGACCTCAAAATACATTAAACCTAATGATGGAACGATGGATTTTGCTTTTATGTTCATTCCGGCAGAAGGCATTTACTATGATCTCCTCATTAACAAAGTCGGTGTGATCAAAGTGAATACGCAAGATCTCATCGAATACGCATTCTCGCAGAAGCATGTCATCATTGTTTCGCCAACGAGCTTCTTTGCTTATCTTCAAACCGTCTTGCAAGGACTTCGAGCTCTTCAGATTGAAGAATCGGCCAAGGAAATCCGCCAGCATGTCGGACAGTTAAACCGCCACCTCATCAGTTACGAAGACTATTTGAAAAAAATGGGGAATCACCTCGGAACGACCGTCAATATGTTTAACAGCTCCTACAAGGAGTTTAAAAAAATTGATAAAGATGTCATGAAAATTACGGCAGGAGAAAGCGG